>JACWML010000010.1 GCA_015661395.1 Methanomicrobia archaeon
CGCGAGGCGTCAGTCTACACCGGCGTGACCATCGCTGAGTATTTCCGCGATATGGGGTATGACGTTTCCCTTATGGCAGACTCCACGTCACGATGGGCTGAGGCTATGCGTGAGATCTCTTCACGTCTAGAGGAAATGCCCGGCGAGGAGGGATATCCTGCATATCTCGCCGCACGGCTCTCTGAGTTCTATGAGCGTTCGGGGCGTGTCAAGACACTAGGCGGTGACGAAGGTTCTATCACCGTTATCGGGGCGGTGAGCCCTCCCGGAGGCGATTTCTCGGAGCCTGTGACCCAAAATACACTCAGGATTGTGAAAGTATTTTGGGCTCTTGACAGCAAGCTCTCACAACGGCGCCATTTTCCCTCTATTAACTGGCTCGATTCCTATAGCCTCTATACCCAAAACCTCTCGGAATGGTTTGTCGATCATGTCGCCGGAGATTGGGAAGAACTCAGAATGCGGGCTATGTCGATACTCCAGAAAGAAAGTGAACTTCAGGAAGTCGTGCAACTAGTAGGATCTGATGCGCTCCCTGATGATGAGCAACTAACCCTGGAGGTTGCGCGGATGATTCGCGAGTACTTTTTGCAGCAAAATGCGTATCACGAGGTTGACACGTACTGTCCCCTTCAAAAGCAACATGACATCCTCGCGGCCATCATGGTTTATGACGATCTCGCGAGGAAAGCTCTCAATATGGGCAGACTCGTCGATGAGATCATGAACGTCCCAGCAAAGTCGGAGCTGGCGCAAATCAAGTTTGAAGCAGAATACGGGACCAAGCTTGAAGAGATTGAGACGGCTATGCGAGCGGAACTAGCATAGGGTGAAGAAAATGAAAGAGTATCGAACAATAACATCCATTGCAGGGCCCCTCGTTTTCGTTGAGAAAACAGAGCCTGTTGGGTATATGGAGCTTGTCAACGTCATCCTCGCAGACGGAACTGTAAAAAGAGGACAGGTTCTTGACACGTCCGAAAAGTTGGTAGCACTTCAAGTATTCGAGACGACGGCGGGAATTGACCGACACTCGAAAATACGGTTTACCGGTGAAGTTATTAAGATGCCGGTCTCCACGGATATACTCGGTCGAATACTCTCAGGATCAGGTGAACCGCTTGATGGCGGTCCTGAAATCGTGCCTGATAAGCGACTCGACATAACGGGCGCGGCGATTAACCCCTATGCGCGAGACAACCCATCCGAATTCATCCAAACTGGCGTTTCCACAATAGACGGAATGAATACCCTCGTTCGAGGGCAGAAATTGCCCATTTTCTCGGGATCGGGTCTGCCCCATAACGACTTGGCGCTGCAAATTGCGCGCCAGGCGAAAGTATTGGGTGCAGAAGAAGCCTTTGCCGTCATTTTCGTCGCTATGGGCATCACCGCAGAAGAGGCGCGACATTTTATGAACGACTTTGAGAGAACTGGGGCGCTTGAGCGAGCCGTCGTGTTTTTGAACCTTGCAGATGATCCTGCAATTGAGCGGCTCATTACCCCACGGCTTGCACTCACAACGGCTGAATATCTCGCCTACGAACACGATATGCACGTCCTCGTTATACTTACTGACATGACAAATTATTGCGAAGCGCTGCGGCAGATTGGCGCTGCTCGAGAAGAGGTTCCGGGCCGCCGAGGCTACCCAGGATACATGTATACGGACCTCGCGTCGATCTACGAACGCGCCGGACGAATCCGCGGGAAGACCGGTTCGATTACGCAAATCCCGATTCTCACCATGCCTGGCGACGATATCACCCACCCAATTCCCGACCTTACGGGGTATATTACAGAAGGGCAGTTCGTGATATCGCGTGAACTGCATAGAAGGGGCATATATCCGCCGGTGAACGTCCTCCCGTCGCTCTCACGCCTCATGAACTCGGGCATTGGCGTTGGAAAGACGCGTGAAGACCATAAGGCAGTATCGGACCAGCTTTATGCGGGGTACGCCGAGGGTAAAGATCTGCGCGGGCTTGTAGCCATCGTCGGGAAGGAATCACTCTCCGATCGTGACAAAACCTTGCTCGAGTTTGCAGATATCTTCGAGGACAAATTCGTGCGACAGGGTTACGAGGAAGATCGCGGTATAGAAGAAACGCTCCAGCTCGGCTGGGGCTTGCTTGCAACGTTGCCAGAAGCGCAACTGACCAGGATTGACAGGAAGCTTATTGAGAAATACCATCCGGCACACGTCGCAAAAAAATCTGAGGAGCCCGTGCCGGCAGTCTCTTCCTAACGTGGCTTTCGGCAACGCCGAAGCACAATAGGTGAGCGCGCGAATAGCGGCAATACTCGTTTGACAAGGAGAACGTATGGCGTTAAGGGAAGTAAAACCGACGCGATCAGAACTGCTTGAAATTAAGAAGAAGATACGGTTGTCGGAGTCGGGCTACAACCTGCTAAAGATGAAGCGCGACGGGCTCTTGCTGGAGTTCTTTGACGTCCTTGAAAAGGTCAAAGATGCGAGCATGGATCTGGCGAACGCATATAAAATCGCCAAGGAAAAGATCGATATCGCGGAAATGGTCGAAGGCGTGATTGAAGTCTATTCAGCGGCGTTTGCTTTGAAGCATACGCCAGAAATCGCGTTAACGAGCAGAAGTTTGATGGGAGTCACGGTTCCCGAAGTATCATTTACCGCGATTAGCCATAGCATAGATGAGCGCGGGTACGGCATAATAGGGACGTCATCGGCGATTGACGAAGCTGCAGCCGCATACGAGGAGCTGTTGGACAAGATTATACGTGCGGCTGAAGTCGAAACCGCAGTCAAGCGACTGCTTATGGAAATTGAAAGGATTAAGCGTCGCGTAAACGCGCTTGAGTTTCGGGTTATCCCGGACTTAAAAGAGGCCGAGGCGTTCATCATGTTCAGGCTTGAAGAGATGGAACGCGAAAATATTTTCAGGCTTAAGAAAATCAAGAAAAAAGCGGCGAGTTCTGAAGCCGCGTGACACAGATCTTTTCGTCGTAACCAACGTATCTGTGGCGGTCGCCTTTCTCTGAGACACCGCTGTGGGATATGTGGCCGACACACTGCGCATAACCACCGATCAAAGGAAAAAATGGGTCATGCTCTGTTCGCGCGAACCGCCGCGGTGCTAGGTTCGATAGGCAGCTCTTAAGAATTGATTTCCAAAAAAGATATCTAAACGTAGCTAGAATACGATTAGGGTAGTGTTATGCCTGAAGCCCATGACGAGGAAGTTGGAAGACGGCTATTTCAAATACACAAGGAAAAAGCCGTTGAAGTTGCACTCGAAAAAATACGGCGAAAAATGCCGTCTGAGTGGAAGTCATTCACTTCAACAGACATTGACGTGCTCAAGCACATCCTAGGTGAGGCGTGGGTCTGCATCAAGCGGAGCGATTGGGAGGGCATCTCTTTCGCAAAGTTGACCCAGAAAGATTTACAGGTAATCATAGAAATCGCAAATCAAGTGAGTAGTAAGGAAAAACCGGAAAAAATAGCGGTTGATGAGGTTTGCTCTGCGATAATAACTAAGGAATAACCCTTCTTACCGGTCCCGAGAAGGCGTAACCCCGTCGTTTTTTTGCCAGTCGACGCAGGCTAGACGATCGGACTTACGCCGCGCCCATAAGAAGCAGCCGGCTGCTTTTTCTTTGTAGCCTTCCGTCTTCGTTCGAGGATCTTTTTTACCTTCTTCAGCCGGTACAAATCCTCCCTCTCCCGCTCTTCAATGGATATCTTGATGTATTTGGCTTGGCTTTTTAGCTCAGGTATGAGTACTTGTTCGAGGGCGTTTACGCGCCTTCTGTTCATTTGAATCTCGTCTCCGAGCCTGCGAAGAGATGTTTCAGTTTCTGCCAGCCCGATGATCAGATCTAGCTCCGCTTCATACCGCTCTGCCGTTTCGTCAATCCGGCCGCTCGTCCCTATCATACTGTAACCCCGTTCGAGGACGCTTTTTGTGACCGTTTTTCGCTCAACGAGAGGAACGGGAACCCCCATTATGTTTTTTCCCCGAATCTCAAGGGTCAGGGATCGTTTCGTTGCAAAAGAAGCGGATTTCAGAGCTGTAAGATCGTCGACGGCTTCGGCGACGCACAGCGAGCGCTGCGCGGCGACTGCTGCGGTCTCCAGTTCTTCTCGCGATTTGGAAACCGAGACCATAATGTGAAAAAACTCCTGAATGAGGGCGTCCATTTTTTCGCGCAAGAGGTCTCGTCCTTGCTCCGCTAGCTTTATTTGAGCCCTCTTCTTGATGAGTTCCATTCTGGTCGGATTAACTTGTTCCACGTGATTTCCCCTTGTAGACCGGGTGGTATTTTTGAATGTAATCCAACTTGATTCGCTTGAGCTCTTCTTCGGGAAGCATTGAGAAGAGATCCCAAGCTATCGCGAAGGTGGTTTCGATATTTCGGTCTTCATCTCCTTGTGAGATGAATTTCCGCTCAAATTCGTCTGCGAACTCCAGATATTTCTTATCCAATTCAGTCAACGCTTCCTCCCCCACAATCGCTACCAGTCGTCTCAAATCTCTGCCGTAGGCGTACGAAGCGTAGAGCTGATCTGCTACGTTCCGGTGATCTTCCCTGGTTTTTTCGGCTCCAATCCCTAGGTTCATCAGTCGAGACAAGCACGGGAGCGCGTCGATGGGAGGATCAACTCCTCTCCGGTACAGGTCTCTGCTCAACACGATTTGCCCTTCGGTAATATAGCCTGTCAAATCCGGCACAGGGTGGGTAATATCATCATCGGGCATAGTTAGGATCGGAATTTGGGTAATAGATCCGCTTTTTCCTTTAATCCGTCCTGCGCGTTCATAGATTGACGCGAGGTCCGTATACATGTATCCTGGGTAGCCTCGGCGGCCCGGAACCTCCTCGCGCGCGGTGGAGATCTCTCTCAAAGCCTCGCAGTAATTCGTCATGTCAGTGAGAATAACTAGCACGTGCAGGTTGTGGGTATAAGCGAGGTATTCTGCAACGGACAAAGCGCACCGAGGTGTTGCGACGCGCTCAATAGTCGGGTCGTCTGCCAAATTCATGAAGAATACCACGCGCTCGAGCGCCCCTGTCCGTTCGAAATCCGTCATGAAGAATGACGCATCTTTGTAAGTAATGCCCATTGCAGCGAAAATGACCGCAAAGTTCTCTCCCTCGCCTAGCACTTTCGCCTGGCGCGCGATTTGAGCGGCTAACCTGTTTGCCGGCAAGCCGGAACCAGAGAATATCGGCAGCTTTTGTCCACGAACTAGGGTGTTTAAGCCATCAATGGCGGACATTCCCGTTTGAATAAAGTCCGCCGGTTTGTCCCGTGCGTACGGATTTATTGGGGTCCCAGCGATATCCACGCTGTCCTCAGAAATGATGGCAGGGCCCCCATCTCTTGGGTTGCCAACGCCGTCGAAAATCCTTCCAAGCATGTCAAGAGAGACATCTATTTTCGGCGGTTCCCCTGTAAATCTGACCCGTGTTTCAAGGTCGTCTATGCCGCTAGTCCCCTCAAAGACTTGAATAACTGCGAGCTCTCGAGAAACGTCTAGAACTTGACCAGTCCGTTCTTCGCCATTGGGAAGTGTAATCTTGGCAGTCTCTCCGAATGACACTCCTTTCACGTTCTCGGTGAATATCAACGGCCCAGACACATAGTTGATCGTTTTGTACTCTTTGGTGAGCAGACTAGGGGAGGTCATTGTGCGACCTCCAGAGATGCGACACTTGTATCTATTTTGTCCAGGAGGCCTTTGATGGTGGCCACATCTTCTTGTTCCTTCATGCGCGCGATATCGGTTTTGACTGGCAAGTCAAGCAGTTGCTGGAGCGAAGCCCCTTTGCTCAGCGCATCGGTTATTGCATCGTGGAAGGTAAGGATTGCTTTCAACATCCAGTACTGCTTCTCAAGGGGGCAGAAAGAGTCGACCTCGTCAAACGCGCTTTGTTGTAAGAAGTCCTCACGCACCATTCTCGTTACCTCTAAAATCGCCTTCTCGCTCTCTGGCAAGGCATCAGGGCCCACAAGTTGAACGATCTCCTGCAATTCGACCTCCTTTTGGAGAAGAAACATCGTTTTGTCTCGGAGCTCTCTCCAGTCGCGCGCGATGTTCTCTGCAAACCAGTCTTGGACGCTTTCTATGTAGAGACTATAGCTGTTGATCCAATTGACGGCCGGAAAATGTCTTCTGTACGCAAGGCTGGTATCCAAGGCCCAGAACGCGCCGGCTATCCGCAACGTGTTTTGTGTTATCGGTTCTGAGAAATCGCCTCCTGGTGGCGACACTGCCCCGACGACCGTGATAGATCCAGCTCGTCCATCAGAGCCCAAACAAACAACCCCGCCGGCACGTTCGTAAAAGGCGGCCAATCGTGTCGCGAGATAGGCGGGATATCCCTCCTCGCCAGGCATCTCTTCAAGCCGGCCTGAGACCTCCCTAAGCGCTTCTCCCCATCGTGAGGTCGAGTCTGCCATTAAAGCGACGTCATATCCCATGTCGCGGTAATATTCAGCCATTGTAATCCCTGTATAAATCGAGGCCTCCCTCGCTGCGACGGGCATGTTTGAGGTGTTCGCGATCATGATGGTTCTTTCGATCAAGGGTTGTTGGGTGCGAGGATCAACGAGCTCCGGAAACTCGGTAAGTACGTCAGTCATCTCGTTGCCTCGCTCCCCACAGCCGATGTACACTACAATCTGAGCATCTGCCCATTTGGCGAGCGTTTGTTCTGACACCGTCTTTCCGGTGCCGAATCCACCAGGAATCATGGCGGTGCCGCCTTTAGTCACGGGAAATATGCAATCAAAAATGCGTTGTCCCGTGAGCAAGGGTAACGTGGGGTCCAGCTTCTTGGCGTACGGCCTCCCGATTCGCACCGGCCATTTTTGCATCAGCGTTATGTTTGTATCGTTGTCTAAGGTACACACCGTGTCTTCTACGGTGAATTCTCCGCTTTCTATTTTGGTTACCGTCCCAGAGACGTGAGGCGGAACCATAATCTTGTGTTCAATGTGGTACTCGTATACGCTGCCAACGACGTCTCCCGATTCGAGTGCATCACCTTTGTTCACTGAAGCGGTGAACTCCCACTTTCGGTCTCTGTCCACGCCAGGCACCGTGATACCTCGCGAAATGAAATCGCCGCTTTTTTCCATTAGTATCGGCAGAGGCCTCTGAATCCCGTCATATATGGACGAAATTATTCCGGGACCCAGCTCGACGCTCAGCGGACTCCCGGTATTCACCACCGTCTCTCCAACTTTTAGTCCTGAGGTGTCCTCATACACTTGAATGACGGCTTCATCTGCGTCTAATCGTATGATCTCGCCGTTAAGCTGCTCGTCACCGACTCGGACGACGTCGTACAATTTGGACCCTCTCATGTCGAGAGCGTAGACGACCGGGCCCGAAATCCGCGCGATGGATCCCTGCAACATGTCCTATCGCCTCACCACGATGTTGTACCCAATCGCCCTGCGCAGCATCCGTTCGATGTAGTCGGTGCGATCGATCTGTCTTGTTCTCGAAGGTATCGGAATGATTATTGGTCTGTGCAGCTTTTCGATTTTTTCCATGAGCTTATCGTCCAATGAAGCCATAAAATCCTCGTTCACCGCGACAATGCCGGTGTCATCCTTAAATAACAAAGGGGGGATTATGCTCATAGCCTCCGCTAAGGTAGCCACTTCGAGAACCTCGACTCCCGCCAGCCGAAAACCCGGTGCCGTTTCTGGGTCGGTTACGACTACAAATTTATACAAAGACCAGTTCCTCCATCACTTCCTTTTCTGGCACGTACTCGGACTTGCACATCGCTATGATCCGGATGTTGGTGATCTCGTTGAGCTTGGCCCACAAATAACCAATGACCAAGGCAAGACTTAGCGGATCGCCAGAGAACAAACTCAGGGCTTTTTGTAAGAGAAACTTATCGAGCTCTTTTTCAAATGGGGATATCTTTTCTGCGGTGATGTACTGGTCCGGAAGCTGGGCGAGGAAGGCGTAAGAAGTGCCCGCCAATTGTTTGGTAACGCCGTCCATCGTTCGAGCTTTGCTTAAAGCCGAGAGCTTATCGACGTTTAACTCTTTTCCCCCGGAAATGAAGTAGTACTGGGGGTCCTCAAGTTCAACCTTGTCGCGAATGATCCGCAAAACGTTTTTTATGTTGGTCACGTCTATTTCCGTCCGCACTATCCCCCGAATGATCCCTTCATCGTAAGAATCACCAGCGACGGCGTCTAGAGCGTGGTTATAGTAAAACTTGTCGAGAGCATACTCCAACACAACGAGATCTCGCGTTTCGCTGAATTCCTTAAAATGTTGCGTTAACGGCCGTGAATATTCGATCCCCCACGTCGCAAGTAAGTCAATAACTGCTTTGACATCTGGTTGCTTAATCATCTCGGTGAGCGTCGCATCGCTAAGCGCTCCGGCAGGTGCAAGGCTCTCTGCGATCTCTTCAGGCACCTCTTGGATATTTTTCCCTCTCAAGATCGTCTTTATGTTTTGGATGTCCCATTTGTTCAGGAATATGTTAATAAGCGTTTCAGCGTCTTCGCCTTTCACAAAACTTAATATCAATCGAAAGGTCTTGCTGAGATTCCGCCGCAGCGCGTCTTCGACGCACGCGAGACCGATATATTTGACACTCGCATCTTCTAGGTCTTGTCGGTACGGCGTGTTTTCTAACTCGTCGACAAAGGAGTTGATGTCCATTTTGGCCCCTAAGGCCTCGAGTTCTTTCCGCTCAAGGAGACGGCTTTTCATGCCCCTTATGCGCGCACCGATGTACTCGTAGTCCACCTTAGTCACCGAATAGCGTGGAAAAGATCTCTCGTTTCAGGAGTTCTTTGGCATTGTTCAGTCTTGATTCAATCGTATTGGTTACGACCACCTTTCCGTCTTTGGTGCTGACGGCTAAACCTCCTGCGCTGGTCAAATCACCGACGATCTCGGAGTTCCGGCCTAGTTCATCTAACACCTGCCTGCATAGAGTTTCGTCCCGCGTATCGATATGAAGGCTTACCTTCTCTCCTTCGAGTTCGCGAACCGCTTCTTGGAGCATCTTCTTGAAATCTTCTTTGTAACTGGGGTTATCTCTAAAACTGTCTAAACTTTTTTTTGCGTCGAAAAACGCTCGATGTATGACTGCGTCCTTCTCTTTTATGATCCGCATTTTATTTTCGGCCTTGGCGTTGTAAATCAGTTTGTTTCGCTCTATCTCAGCCGATTTTTGTGCGTTCTCGCAGTGTGAGGCCTTAATCGCCTCAGCCTTTGCTTCTGCGCTTCTTTTTATTTCTGCGGCTTCTTGATGCGCCTTTTGTATCATCTCTGTGATACCCTTTTCAGCGCTTACCCCCATCGACGCAATCAAATTTTCGTATGTCATTCGCCCCAACAGCCTTTTTTTCGGCTCTCCTTTGATGAGCAGTTTTTTTTGCGCGCTAGCGACTAGATTCCGATTGGTATTCTGAAACAACAGGAGATTTCATTGTAAACCCAGCAGTGTGCAGCGCCACCATTGAAAGGCCTAAGCGTCGTCACATCGTAGGCAGAACGAAAAGGATAATCGCAGCGACAACGAAGCCTAAAATGACTAAAGTTTCTGGAAGTGCCACAAACACGAGCGCTAAGCCGAATAATTCTGGTTTTTCTGCAATCACTCCTGCTCCTGCTGCACCGATTCTTGCCTGAGCTATCCCAGTTCCGAGTGCACCCAATCCAAAAGCTATTCCCGCACCAATCGCTATCGACCAATCGAGCATTTTTCCAACTCCTATGGTTTTTTTGTCAGCACCGCGTCTTACGGTAACATCGTGATCCCACGCGGATTTGCGACTTGGATCCCAATAATATTCTACTCGGTGGCGCGCTTGCTTGTCGCATATCTGCGTTCATGTCCTCCACCTTCGCAGAGAGGTTTGATGACCTTTTTTTGCCCCCGCTCTACAGACGGCTTCGACGTCGTGCGCTGCATAAAAGCTACCTCCGGACTCTCACTTTGCCGTCCCCCGCTTGAAAGGATCGTACGATCTGCCCCCGCCCTCATAAAACTTTGAATAGAATTCTACGATATGTAGCCTGAGTGCTTGAATCGAGGGGCTAAACATACACAGGACGACATTTAATCCGTGAAGCAACACCGCTACCAAAAGACCTACCAATACGATTCCCATTGAGCTTCCTAGCTCATTGGCTACAAGCGCGAGTACTACGGAAGCCATCCCTATTGCCATGAGTCTCGCGTACGAGAGGACGTTTGTAAACGTACTCATGACTTCTATTGCTCCGGCAATTCCGCCTCCATACATGACTAGCGGGAGTCCAATGACGAGTAGAACTATGCCGGGCGCTACGAGTATAGAGGGAACCACTGCAACTATCGCGAGCAGAATCACTATGATGCTCGCCAAGGTGAGGATCATGCCAACCCTGGTACATACAAGCTTTTGATTGCTGCGTCTGCGCGCGTTCACCACCCCTATGCCGAGGCCAAAGAATACGTGAAATACCCCGATGGCGACCGTGAAAATGATCAGCGGCACGATAATTTTAATCCTATCTAATGTCACCCCATCTATCGTTACGGGCTGTATCCAGCCCATCATTTGCCCGAGATTTCCGAAGAACTCGCCATAGAGATAGCCAAAGAACATTGTGGGAATTGAGCAGATGATCAGGATGTTCATCAGTTGCTTGATTGTGGGACTGCGTTGTCCGTAGAACCATCTCACCACCAGCGCAAACACGAGTATACAGATGCCGTACCCAATGTCGCCTACCATGAGGCCAAAGAAGAACGGGAAAAACAGCGCGAGCAGCAGTGTCGGCTCAATCTCGCCGGACCGTGGTGTACCTATCAAATTGCTGAGAGTCTCAAAGGGCTTGACAATTCGCGGATTGTCGTAACACGACGGCGCGTTGTAGTTCTCCTCTCGACTTACGCTAAGGTCGTTTACGATGACTCTGCCTTCAAATGCCTTTTTTAATGCATTTTTAGTGTTTGCGAGCTGCTTTTGTGGCACCCAACCAATCATAACGAAGGTGTAGTCTGTCTGCCCGAACTTGGTGAAAACACTGAGCTCTTCATTCCTGTCCTCAAGCACTTCTTTGAGCACGCTGAGCTTCGGGTACCAGTTCCTCGACAGTTCTACTAACTCCTCGTTGACGGCGCTCATTTCGACCGTTGATTTCTGCCGTTGTTCGTCGACTAATGTCAGAACCTGGTCAAATGGCTTATCCAGATATTCGGGCGGGAGTCGAACTTCATTCACATTTTGGGACCAAATAAATGAGTGGACCTGGTCAGAATACCTTTTATTAAACACCGTCACCGCAGCCGTCGTCGCCTCGTCGACATCCGCTGACATGAGCTCAAATTGGTTGTGCGTGATCTCGACTAGCGCTGAGCGAACAATCTCGAGGACATCCTTAAATTCCCTTTGGATGAGAATTACGGTGACTTCAAACCCCTCTAAAATAGGAAGTTGAGCCTCCAAAGGCTGCAGCTTCTCAATAACTTCTTCGTAATGAGTGAGATTCGTAAGCGTAAATTCAATATCACTTTTTCGCGTAGCTAGCTCTTTGGTTACCGTCTCGAGCTCGCCGATAACCTGGTTTGCCTCGTCGACGAGCTCATCATCATTTTTCCACCGAAGTCCCTCATAGATTTGGGTCTTTAGCGCCTCGTTCACGGGCATCGTGGGGAGCAGGTGAAACATCCCGCTGACTTTGACTAACGCACCTGCGATGTCGATTTTTGGGCTCGCCTGCACGCGTCGCAGCATCGTATCTCCTGGGGCGATAGTCGTCGACGCGTCTTCTAAATGAACCGTCCCTAGGTTGTACAGAAAATCAACCGTGCTGTGCAAGTCATCTTTTGGTCCAATGACCTGGATCTTGGTCATTTTCTGCAGCATATCGATCTACTCCGGAGTCACCGCTTTCACTATTTTTTCTGCGGCCTTGGACAAGTTTTCCTCTCCGCTCTGTCTTGTCAGTTCTGCCTCTTCTGTGCCGAGCCGTTTCAGCTCTTCTACCTCATTAAGGACGCGCGCTAGTCTTTTTTTGGAGTACTCGTCAGCGGCTTGTGTTCCATCAGTTTCCGCCTTTTTCAAAATATCAGCGGCTTCCCTTTTAGCGTCTGTGATAATCTGCTCGGCGTCCCGCCGCGCCTGGTCCGCTTTTACGCTTAGTTCTACCTCTTTCCTTCGTATCTGCTGCAATACCGACGGCTCTTCCTCAGCCATTTTTTGCTTCCATCGGAGTTTTGATTTTATAGCCCGCGGCGCGCTTTTAGCTGTGCAGCTATATCATGATCTGGAACGTGTCGTTCGAGCTTTTTTTGATCGCTATATTTCGTGTTTTCAGCTGCGCGCAAAACGCGCTCTCGACACCTGTCTACTGCTCCTTGTTTCAGTTTATCGACTAGCTGTATAACACCGTTATCCACATTGTGTCACCAAGGTGTTACATTTTTATCAATATTAATTATGTAAATATAAGTTGGGGGACGATATATGTTACGGTGCAATATTGCTAAGAAAAAGCACCCTTTTTTTGCTTCTCTTAGACAATGAACGAAAAAAGAACCTTACGGGCCATTTTTTGTAATACTCTGCGAGGCGTATTCTCATACGAGAAAAGCGCTCGATACGGCTGGGGATGGACATGGTTGGTTGTAGCCAGTGTCTGCGCCACAATGCCAGAATTCCGCGGTTTTGAAGGTTAGCGCGGAGGCATTTGCAAACCTGCACGCGTGAAATCTAATGAAGGCGGTAAGTCTGCGCAACTCCTCTTTTGCAATCCACTCTCAGCACTGTCCAGCGTGCCCGAGCTTTTATGTACGGAGTTAGCATAATGACTCGTGGTGAGGATCGTGAAGCGACTCAAGGTTAGGGACGTGATCGAGCACAGACCGCAGACGATTGATCCGAGTGCATCACTCCTTGAGGCGGCAAGGCGCATGGTAGAAGACGCAACAGACGCTTTCATTGTGTCGCCGCTTGAAAAGGATGAGCCATTCGGCATCATTACCCAGAGAGATATCGTCGATTTGTTCGCCGACGAGGTCGATATTGGCAAAGTGACGGTGGGAGAGATGGCCAGCAAGCCACTCTTCATCGTATCTCCAGGAATGCCCATCCTGTACGCTGCTAAGATGTTTCGAAAAGCCGGGGTGAATCATCTGGCCGTCTTCAACGGACAAGAAATCCTCGGGATTATCTCGTGTGATGACGTCTTGGGAAGCCTTCCCAATTTGATGGAGCAGATCTACAGCGAGTTCGACTAGCCGTTTAGCCGACGGTGCCCGCACCGCGAGTGCGGTGCCTCTGCGCAGGGGGTTCGGCGAGGCGAAGTGCTTTAGGAATGCTTTTAGATTAAGATCCAATCTCGGTTTGACTCGCTTTTTTTCCAAAACTATTAAGTAGCTATCGTGTAATCATATTACGAAATAGCTTGATGTATAAGCATCTTTGGAGTCTATCTGTCGTATTGAGGCGATCATAATGGCTGAACAACCCCCTAAGAAACCTGTATTTGAGGACTACGGTATCGATCCTGCGATCTCTGAGATTCAGAATTTCAAGGCTGAAATCGTGTTCGAGCTGAAGAAAGCTGAGGTGCCATTTCCGATAACGAGTCGCGAACAGCTGATGACCGTGTTTCCCAAGGGCTGGAGCATGCAGTGCTCGATGAAAGGTCAAAAAATAGAGCTTCACGAGTACGTTTCCAAAATGAAGGCCGACGAGTTTCCTATCAGGACTGCCGGCGACGTTGCGGACAAGCTTGCGTCGTTTTGCACGATTTAGCTCAACGTCGCATCGGTTTTTGCAGCAACTGACTGTTCCCCGTTCAAAGAAGCCCACCGTTCTGAGCTTTTTTGGACACCTACTTTTTTTAAATATTCTTATATAATTGAGTGTGCATAAAAGACATGTAAAGCCATAGGTGTTAGCGCTGGTGGGCCTATGCATGCGACCATAATGCCGGAAGAATGGCAGTTTGAAAAAGAAGTCGTTTGTTTTAACTGCCATACAAGAGCAACGCAAGTTGTGCGGATTAAAGACAGACAGGGCAGTGTTATATGCTCGGCGTGTGGCGCGCAGCGTCACTATATCATACGAAGCGTGATTTATGGGACGGATACGCCGCCGATGGCCCCTGTGGGGATGAAATATGATGCGTGGGACTTCGCGAAGACGAGCGGCTGTCTGAATTGTAAAGAACACGCAAGGCACAGCGTACATCTCGACGAGTACAAGATGAACGTGATCTGCGACGAATGCGGTTTTTCGCGAGTGTTGAAGCTCGATTATCTTGTCTTCCCACATGTCCTCTCGAACGAATAAGCTCCGCTGAAGATGAGCACGCGGTTGTACGTCTTTCACGCAGGGCAGTGTAATCCGAAGAAGTGTACCGCCAAAAAACTTGCTAAATTTCATCTCGTAACTCTTTTCCCGACGCCACGACCCTTGTGGGGCTCTCATACGGTACTCCTTGATCCATCCGCACCCGCTCCGTTATGCCGCGCGGACGTTGTGACGACGCTCGTTGCGGTTGACTGCTCTTGGAAACAGCGTGAGCGCGTGTTCGAGTCCTTCCGTGCGCGGACAAGGCGACGACTTCCGTATCTTTTGGCAGCGAATCCGGTGAACTATGGGCGGCCGTACGAGCTCACAACGGCAGAAGCACTGGCTGCTGCGCTCTACGTCCTTGGGGAGTCACAACGCGCAAGAGAACTCTTAAACAAGTTCAAATGGGGTCCGACGTTTTTAAACTTGAACGCCGCACCCCTCAATGAATACGCCGGCGCGAACACCGTCGGCGACGTGCTTGCAAGTGAACGCGCCTATACAGAAGGCTAAATGACTTCTTATCCGCGTTCCTGCGGTTAACGTAAACAGAAAGATTAAATGCTGTTAGGCGTATGGTTCTACCGACGTGAGAGGTACATCTGATGGCACGTTTTCCAGAAGCTGAAAAAAGGTTGCTAAATATCAAAATCTGTATGCGGTGTAACGCCCGCAACCCGCCACGGGCGACTCGATGCAGGAAATGTGGTTACAAAAACCTGAGGGTCAAGTCGAAGGAACGAAGGGGTTAGCCGATTGAGGATCGAGCAGCACCTTGAAGAGGCGATCAGCAAGGAAGGAACGATACATCTAACGCTTATCGATCCCGACTCACAGTCGCCCGAGGAAGCCGCGCGAATTGCACGGGGAGCTACAGCGGGAGGCACGACTGCGGTTCTTGTGGGGGGCTCCGTAGGCGTCGGCGGACATGGCCTAGAGTGCACCGTATCGGAAATCAAAGGTAGCACGGGTGTCCCTACTATCATCTTCCCTTCAGACGTAGGGAGTGTGTGTACCACGGCCGACGCGATGTTTTTCTTGTGCCTTATGAACTCTAGGAGCACAGCGTATCTCAGTACAAACCAAGCGCTCGGCGCCGTGTTTGTCAAGAGCTACGGAATAGAGCCTATTCCCGTAGCGTACATCATCGTCGAACCCGGGGGAACTGTTGGCTGGATTGGTGATGCGCGTTTGATTCCGCGCAACAAACCCGAGATTGCCGCCGCATACGCGCTCGCAGGAAAATATCTTGGGATGCGATGGATCTACCTTGAGGCAGGTTCTGGCGTCCCCGATACGGTCCCCGCCGAAATGGTAAAGGCGGTAAAAGCAGCTATAGACGATACAAGGCTGATCGTCGGCGGCGGGATACGCACCGACAAGCAGGCCGAGTTGCTCGCGAAGGCGGGAGCGGATGTCATCGTAACGGGCACGGCAATCGAAGAGGACGTTGACATCGAAGACAAGATCGCACGCTTTGTCCGCGTGATACAGCACTAACCGCGTGCGCAGCACCCACCGGCACCTGGCGCAGTGCTTTCTACGCGCCCTTGTTCTTCTCTTTCCAGTTGCTGTAGTTGCATTGCGGGCAGCCCAGATCCCAAAATCGCTTGCCGCTTTGTACCTTGATAAGTCGCATGTCGTGCTGTTTGCACTTGCGCGCAGTTATGCGCAGCCTTCCTGATTTCGGCAGGGGGAGCCCAAAGGTGCACTGCGGGTATCCGCTGCACCCCACAAAGCGTCCGCCCCGTTTTGAGCGACGCACGACGAGATCCGAGCTGCACTGAGGGCACGTCCCAACGGTCGCATCTCCGCGTAGCCCTTTTTGCAGCGATATGCTAATCTCTTCGTGTTGCTCATCAAGCGTGCTTAAGACCTTGTCGAGAATGTCCCTCGAGCTGACCACAACGAACTCCTTTGACAGCGTTCCCGCTTTGACCTTCTCCATCTCCTCTTCGAGGAGTCGGGTCATCTCAGGTTTCGTAATTGTGGGGGCGTAGCGTTCGAGCGATTGCGTGACGCTGCACGCGATACCGGTGGGACGAAGGGGATTCACGTCAACATAGCCGCGCTGAGCGAGTTTCTTAATGATCTCGTGGCGGGTGCTTTTCGTCCCCAACCCGAGCTCTTCCATCTTCTTGATCAACTGGCCTTGTCCCCATCGCTGCGGCGGCTGCGTCTCCTTCTCCACAAGCTGTTTGTTCGTGACGGTGAGAACGTCGCCCTCGCGAAGGTCAGGGAGGTACCGCTCTTGCGTCTGTGCATACGGATAGTGATAGCGCCAGCCTTGATGTGAAAGTTCGAGCCCGGTCGCTCTGAACAGCTCCCCTTGGGAGTCCAGCGTGACCTTTTTTGTGCACCATCGCGCCGGGTCGGAGAGCGTTGCAAAGAACCGTCGCACAACGAGCTCATACACCTTCCAGCTTTGTGGCTCGAGGTCAGCTTGTGTAGCGCGCATCGTGGGATAGATCGGCGGATGGTCGGTCGTTTGCTTTTTACCTCGGGTGGCGACCAGCTGCTTCTTTTGTAGCAGCAAGCGAGCATTCTCAGCGAATGGACCGCTTCTGAACATGTTCACTGAGAGGCGGAGATCGAGCTCATTCGGATAGACTGTGTTGTCCGTGCGCGGATAGCTTATCCATCCCGCCGTGTAGAGGCGCTCCGCCGTTTCCATAGCGCGGCTTGCTGAAATACCAAGCGCGCTTGCTGCAGCGAGAAACTCGGTCGTGTTGAAGGGTTTTGGGGGGGTGTCTTCTCGTTCGGTTTTGGCAAACGTAACGACGGTGGCCGTGTCGCCGATGTTTTGTGCCGCCGCCGTTGCGCTCGCTTTGTTTCGAAATCGGTCTGTTTGGTGCTTTGCGTGAAACGTTTCGCTGCTCGTGCTGAGGTCAATATATATTTCCCAGTATGGCTCTGCCACGAATTGTGCAATTCTTCGCTCGCGATCGACGATCAGCGCGAGCGTCGGACTTTGTACGCGTCCCGCAGACAAGAAACGATTGCCAAGTCGCTTGGCAGCCGTTGATATGTACCGCGTGAGCGCAGCACCCCAAATGAGGTCCACCGCCTGCCGTGCCTCCCCGGAATGAGCGAGGTTGAGGTCAATTTTGGTTGGCGATCGAAACGCGCGTTTGACCTCAATGGGGGTCATCGAACTAAACCGCACGCGGTCCACCCCTACGTCCTTGACGGACTTGACGATCGCGCACGCCTCTAAACCGATGAGTTCGCCTTCCGTGTCAAAGTCAGTCGCAATAGTCACCCGGTCGGCATCCTTAGCGGCTCGTTTGAGTCCTGACACGATGCTCTTGTGCGTGGGAACGGTGACGACGTCAGCCCGGATTAGCTCGTGAAGGTTTGTCTTCCAGTCGCGGTATTCATCTGGGAAGTCGAGCTTGACGATATGACCCCTCAGGCCTAGCACGACCGTGCTATTGAAGCGATACGCGTTAGCGCTGGCGACTTTGGTTGCTGATGCTGCTCCGTCTGAGAGAATCTCGGCGATCCGCTTCGCCGCGATATCCTTCTCGGTCACGATGAGGTGCATCAGAGTTGCTCCCGAATGAGACGATTGGTGAGGGTGGGATCAGCCCGTCCGCGTGTCTTCTTCATGACCTGACCGACGAGAAAGTTAAGCGCGCCTTTCTTGCCGCTGTGATAGTCGTCAACGGCCTGTGGGTTCTCTTCGATCGCTTGCGTAACGGCAGCGGTGATCTGTTCGATTGGGGCAGCGTGAAGTGCCTGCGCGTCGATGATCTCGCACGGGGTCCCTCCGGTGTCGAGGACAGTTCGTATGACCTCGACGGCTGCCTTTTCGGTAATGGTTCCCTGGTTCACGTTGGCTATGACGTCGATTAAGAAGTTGGGCCTGAACGCGTCAAGGTTCAGCCCGCGATAGTTCAGCTCGCCCTGAAGCACGTCAACGACCCAGCTTGCCGCCGCCGACGGGTCGACTCGTGCGGCGACCGTTTCGAAGTAGTCGGCCAAGGGCTTCGACGCGGTGAGCACTTTCGCGAGGTAATCCGAAATGCCGTATTGCGCGATGAAGCGGTGACGTTTTGTATCCGGGAGTTCGACTTGCACTTGCTCGCGGAACTGCTCGGCCACCGGTTCGGGATCGACGCGCAGAAGATCAGGTTCGGGGAAGTACCGATAGTCGTGTTCTTGCTCTTTTGAACGGAGTGAAATTGTGATGCCGCGTGCCTCGTCGAAGTGCCGCGTTTCTTGCGTGATATGGATGCCTCTTCGAAGCAAGTTTCGCTGGCGAGTGATTTCAAACAGGAGCGCTTTTTCCACGCCCTTGTATGAGGAGATGTTTTTGACTTCGGCCCGTTGCCCGCCGGCGATCGAAATGTTAGCGTCGACGCGAAGCGATCCCTCGAGGTTGCCGTCGAAGACGTCGAGGTATTCAAGGATGTTGCGCAACTTGTTCAGAAAGCGACGCGCTTCCTTGGGGGCGCGAAGGTCAGGCTCGGTGACCACTTCGAGCAGCGGCACGCCGGATCGATTATAATCGATGAGTGAGTACTGCGCCTTTTCGATGGTTCCGCGGTACGTAAGCTTCCCTGGATCTTCTTCCAAGTGCACGCGCCTGATTCGAATCGTCCGTTCCTGCCCTGCGCTGTCGACTGTCAAGTAGCCATTAGTGCCGAGCGGAAAGTCGTACTGGCTGATTTGAAAGCCTTTCGGCAAATCTGGGTAGTAGTAGTTCTTCCGATAGAACTGCGTCTGTTGCACCGAGCAGTTGAGCGCTTTCGCGACCCGCTCGGCGTAAACGATTGCCATCTCGTTGACGACCGGTAGACTCCCCGGAAGCCCGAGACAGATAGGACACGTGTGGGTGTTTGGCTCTGAGTCCTGATAACGCGTTGAACATCCACAAAAAAGCTTCGATTGGGTTGTGAGCTGTGTGTGCACCTCAAGCCCTATAATAATGTCGGTTCTTTCCGTGGTCATGTGATACGGTTTTTTGTCGCTACTTCTCTTACCGAGATCTGCGCTTATAACATTTAAACAGCGGCGTAGAAGCGCGTTGATTGCTTGGATATTTAGTCAATTCAGAGCAGGATGCCTGTAATGTTTTGAGGCCTTACGTTAGGATAGGTTCCAGCTACTAGTCGGAACGCTACCTATTATAATTAACTGCGCGGGCGCGGATGGGTTGCAGCTCGTCGCCGTGACTGGGAAGTTTGAAGGATAGGGTTATCACGAGATCGGACGGTATCACAGCGAACCAATTGAAAAGGTTTATCTGATAATCAGCAGCTTGTTTGTGGGAGGAGTCAGTATGAGCGCGGATAAATGGGCCATTCTACTGCTGGTCACCGTCATGTTACTCGCATCGGCTTGCACCATGGCGAGCGCGCAAAGCACGCAAGGAGGCGTAGTAAAGATCAGCTCGCCTCCCAGGAACGGCAAGGCAGGGCCTACGGAGCGCGTGAGCGGTAAAGCACAGCTTTCAAAGGGGTATTCGCTTTGGATCGTGCCGTACGATCCAACCGCTGGCAAGTACTATCCGGAAGCCCCCCTGCTGACGGTGCGCAGTGATGCGACTTGGTCGTCTCGTCTCTCGGTAGGCACCATATTTGGCGTCGGCAAGACGTTCCAGATTTACGCGGTCGTCGCCGATAAAAGTGCTAGTGCTACGCTGAGCAAGTACGCCGCGCAGCGAACGGGAATAACAAAACTGCCGCCTGGGGCGCAAGCCGTCGATGCTGTCACCGTAAAGCGCGTGGCAGCAGACGTTACGGGCGCGCCATCTGCAAGCCCCTCGCCCAGCGCCGTGCCGCGCACGGCGTCAACCGCTGGATCGAGCGCGACTGCACGGGCGAATACTTCTACGGAAAACGTCGCTCAAGCGAGTGCAGCTGCAAGTAGCCAAAACCCGCTTCCCGGTTTTGAGGCGTTGTACGCGCTTGGTGCTCTTGCTGCCGTGTTTCTGGTATTACGCGTCACCCGCCGTAGCTAAGGTTCCATAGCCGCGATGGGCCAGTCTTAAAACGGTTGTTTCAGGACAGATCAGCTGGAGGTGGTCAATCTATGGTTGTCACGACGAATGCTGTCGGTGACCCTTCCATCGAAAACATAGTAGAACAGCTTACTGCACCAACGAGTGCGAGCTTCCTGAAGAAGCTCATTGTGCGCATCGCTTGCGTTAGATACGGCGTCAGCGCACTATCAAGCGCACTTAACGAAGCGGTATCACTTCGCCGTCGCCGCGAGCCGCAGTTTCATCAGACGGGACAATGCAGCGCGTCTCACCCGGGTGGAGCACTTGATTAACGGCGCACGTTAGGCGATCAGAACACTCTTGGCATTCTGGGGCCTGCAGTTCGTTTAAGCGTGCAACAAGGCGCCCATAATAGAGCGTCACACGTTCGGCCATCATAGTTTTTCCCCTCCTTGCAGAATACCGTGCTCTGGATGTGTTTAAGCTTGTGTGATCACTTTTTTGTGTCACACCTCACGGAGGCCGTTTGCGCATGCCACTCGTACGTCCGCTGAGAACCGCTGAGCACCGAGAAACACGTGCGTTGTGAATGGCCATCGATAGACTGAAATGACGACGAGACGTTTGAAAGGAGCGATAAGCAGCGATAAGCTGCGAAAACCGCGCACGCCGTGTCTGAAGGTCTACGCGCGCAGGGCCGGGTGCACTCTGCGTTTAGCAGCTGAAGGTGAGCAGCATCGATAACCGCTAGCGACTCGTCTTAGTCGCGACCGGCGTTAACCTACTGTTCGAGTACTCGCTTCGCGGCATTAACGGCTTTTTACTACAGCCGCTCTGTTGCCGATCTTATTCATTGCCCATGCCAAGTACTTCACGATTCGTGAAGCGAGACTGGCACCAGGACCTTGTCTCTGTGTGGCGGTGGAACGGATTCGTTATCGCAGTTTTTCAAGTGAGGGGCGTTGTCACGACTCGGCAGGCGTAAAGCTGTTTGGGGTGCTGTGAGGGGCGCTGGCTTTCGTCTCCGTTCACTATCGTTTCATGGCACGCTCGAACGCAAGGAGCGCCGCTGACAACAAAACGATCCCGAAACCGAAGAGTATGATGATGTCCGTTGAAATCGCTGGTATGCCCACACCAAGCACTACCACTTTTCGCAGCGCGCTAATGGCGTAGGTGAGCGGAAGGAACTGCGCGATGACCTGCATAAATTGTGGCATCTGCGATATCGGGAAGAAGACGCCGCTGAGGAACATCATGGGAAACGTTAGCGTCATCATGATCATCGTAGCGGTCTCCTCGGTACTCGTGAACGAGGTGATGAGAATACCCAAGCCGACTAGGCTGAACACGCCGAGGAGCAAAATTCCCAAGATAAGCGCGATGCTCCCTTGTACGACCACGCCAAAGAGAACGATCGAAAGCGTAAGGACGATGATCCCCTGGATCATACCGCGTGTTGTCTGGGCGATGACCTTTCCGCCCAGTATCGACATCCGGTGCACCGGTGCGGCGAGCATGCCGTCGAGGGTGCCCATCTCCCGCTCGAAAGAAATGGCGTGTGGGAGGCCGGTCATAAGCGACATCATGACGACCATCCCCATGATGCCAGGCGCGACGAACTCGAAGTAGTTGGTTTGTCCTGGAACGATGCCCGTCGTCTGGATGTTGTATGGTGCTACCTGGGCTAGCGAATAGTTCAGCGGCGTTTTATACGTCTGGTTCAGTCCGTACGTGGCCGTCTGTGTGCCCATTTGTTCAATGACTTGCGTGAGCTGCGTCTGTATGAGAGATGCCGTCTGAGGGTTCGACTGATCATTGACAATCGTGACGTCTGCTTGCTTACCGCTATTGAGGTTAGATGTGAAATTGCTGCCAATAATAATGCCGGCGCTCTGCTGGCCGTTTTGAATGTTCGATTTCACGTCGGCGGCGCTGCCGACTGTCGAGAGATCCATCATGCCGGTCTTGTTGTTCAGAGCCTCGAGCTGTGCGACGAATTTCGTGCTGAGGGAGGCATTGCCCTGCACAGCGTCAAGGTTCGCGAGCGCAACGGGGACGTTAGACATCCCGCTATTTGAGGGGAAGATGTAGCCGACCATGCCCATCATGAAGAGGGGCATAAGGATGAGCATCACAAGGCCCATGCGATTCCTGCTTATGTCTAACAAGTCTTTCCACGCAATCCACAGCGCGTGACGAATACCACTTCTAACTCCCATTGGACAGCCCCTACCGTATCCTCGATCGCACTCTCGATCCGTGCCGAGAATGCCCTTCCTGTGTGGTTACCTTATCGGCGACCTGCTCCCTTACCTCGTGGCCAGTAAGATAGAGGAACACGTCTTCCAATGTCGGCTCAACGTTATGAATGGATCGAATCTGTCCTGCGCCTGATCGCACCGTATCAATGACGTTATCGCACGCCTCATCGCCCGACGCGTGAACCCTGATGTGCGTCTCGTCTTCTGCCGTGACCGTTTGCGTGCACGACAACGATTGAATGTCCGAGATAAGCGTTGGCGTAATGTTTGGAACGTCGAGCTCAATGACGTTCGTATCGGCACCGGTTATTACTTTTTTCAGATTTGACGGCGTATCGAGCGCGACGATCTTCCCGTAGTCGACGATACTGATCCGGTCGCATAGCACGTCAGCTTCGGCCATTGCATGCGTTGTTAAGATGATCGTTGTTCCAGCATCTTCGTTGATCCTGCGCGTAAAGTCGCGGATCTCGTTCGTGGATTGCGGATCAAGACCGAGCGTTGGTTCATCCAAGAATAGGATCTCCGGCTCGTTGAGGAGAGCGCGGATCACATTGATGCGCTGCTTCATCCCGGTCGAAAACGTGCCGATCTGCTGGTCTGCCCACTTTTCCATATTAACGACCTTGAGCAGCTCATCGATGCGTTCACGCAGGGCGTTTCGCGGGATATCGTAAAGCTCGCCGAACAAGCGCAGGTTTTCATGCGCTGTGAGCCGATCATACATGATCATTTTTTCGGATACAAGTCCGATGTGCTCGCGCACCCTATCACCCTGATGAGCAATGTCAAAGCCGGCAACGGTCGCCGATCCTTGAGTAGGGCCACTCAGTGTGCAAAGCATCCGAATAGTCGTCGTTTTGCCCGCGCCGTTTGGCCCCAAGAAACCAAATATCTCGCCTGTCTTCACTTCAAAGGAGAGATGATCTACGGCGACGAAGTCGCGGAATTTCTTGACGAGATTTGTGGCTTTGATTGCAATGTCGTCCATGTCACTAACCTGATTGATATATCTAAAGATATAGTATAAGATATTTGACTATTTGAAGGTTTCCCAATTGGAAGCCCGCGCGCGCCATTCAGAGGCTTTTGTTCGAGCCCGCAAACCAGCGCAAGCATTAGAGAAACGTGTCATAGCTCTTTTTGAGTGTCATCGTTCGCTTTTTCGGCGTGGTGATCTGTTTGCCCTTCCGGTGCGAGAACTTCCTCGAGTTTGCCACCAAATATCTCTTGGACCAATTGTGAGAGCACGTCAGCTTTTACGAGAATGAACCCCCACGCACCCATTCTCGTGCTGCCCATCACAAGAAAACGGTCTCCCGTTTCAATTCCAAATTGTTTCCTCAGTTCAGCTGGAATCACCACTTGACCTTTTTCGCCAATGATGGTGTCCCCATAGTACTTCATCTTTCGAAGCATCTGACCGTGCACAATCTTCCCTCCGAGAGTACGCTTAATCGTGTTAATCCTACTAATCTTACTTATCTTATCTTGCTATATATAACTATTAGGTGGCGACAATTCAGAGACAACTGCAGAATAGAACGCGCCGGCTTGTCATGCCATCAACTTAAGCAGGTGATATAGCCCCGTTGATTATGATATTCCTTGGAGAAAATGCTCTTGAAGGCGACCAACTAGCCGATTTATCAAGCAAGGTGATTGACGTTATCGCGAAGCTTTCAAATTCATTGAGCAAATGGTTTTGAAAATTGGCTTGATTTGAACAGACTGTCTCTCGATCTTAACAAAGGCTTGCGGACATTTTCGACTTATGTCGGCTTGATCAAAGCGTACGCGACGTTGAGCAGCTGCATAATGAATACGACCGGTAGTTTGACCACGCCTTGCCATGTGGTAGGGGGTGGCGGCGTGCTGGCAATACGAGTGATTTTTTCATCAGCGCGCTTCGCTGCACGGGTTACCACAAGACTTACGATGACACCGAGGATGGCCCCTCCGATGACGTCGGTTACGTAGTGGAGGCCGAGGTAGACTCTGCTGAAGGCGACAAGTACGGCCCACACGAACAACGCGACACTGAACTTTCGGTGATAGGACGAGAGCGTAGTGGCGAAGGCAAAGGCGTTTGTGGTGTGACCACTTGGAAACGAGGGCTGGGCCTCTGGTGGTACGCCCAAATCGCTCGGCCGTGGGCGCGCAATGGCGTACTTCAGTCCGAACGCGAAAATATTCGCTGTTATGAAGACGAGCGCGAATACGAGCGCTTCTTTGCGGGCACCGGCGAGATAGAGCGCGATCGTGATGAGCACCATGAAGGTGATGCTGCCCGTGAACGTGACCCACCAAAATAGCGTATTGAGAAAGCCGCCGTCATTGAGTCCTCGGATGAAATGCGTGGCATTGTAGTCGAATCCGCCGAGATAGGCAGACGCTATCGGTGCATGGATAGGCGCCAAAAGAAGAAGCATCGTTGCAAAATGCATAGCGTCCGCTTTATAGTTTACGTAGGGCTCCACGCGAGATCGTAGCGTGTGTCTTTTATTGACAGATGAGAGTCGGCGCGGCCAAAAAGCAGCTCCTCACGCGGAAGCTGGACGAGCGGATTATGAAGACGGAATCCAAGATCGAGTACGTGCAGCACAAGGTCAAGACCTCGGAGATGACGAAGATGTGGATGGAGAAGATGTCAGCGCCAACGGCGTAACTGTCATTTAGCTTGTATACGATCTTCGGCCGTCAGCACAGCAGATGACGAAATGTAACCCGAGGGAGGATTTTTTCCTCCCTAAAGGTCAAGGTATTTAGAGTCGTTTTGCAATCTCAGGCCAGTCTTTGCCTTTCGTGAGGAAGCTCCCTTCGACGTTTGCCTCCATCTCGACGAACCGCTTGAAGGGCACGCTAAAGGACAGTACGTTTTTATCGAGGTACTTGCGTGCGGTAATGTCGGTGAGGCCGATGACGGCCTTTGGCCTTTCCGCGCGCGCCTGATCGAGCACTTGCATCACCAGGCTTTGGCATCCAGAACCGAACAACGTCGAGACGTTATCGTTGGTCGCTCGGTCGAAGTTCGCCAGGGTCGCGAGCGCTGACAGCTGGTCGGCGTTCGCAACGAAGACGACGATTGCAGTCTCGGCAATTTCGCCGTCGGTGACCTCGCTGAGCGGTTTCATCACCACGTAGCGCGTCGGCAGGGTGATCTCGGGGAGGTTCGCAATGAACTCGCGCACGAGCTCAGGGGTTTTCTTCCGGTATTCGCCCTCAAACTGCCCCTCCTTTCCGGTTGACAGGAAGTAGTCGATGTAGCCCAGCTGATAGGGGCCGAAGCAGAGCCCCACCTGCCCGCCCGGGCAGAGGACAGTCTCTTTTTCGAGCACTGCTGTGCGCCCGTTCATAGCGGCGACGAACAACGGAATGATGCAGCGGTTCTTTTGTCCGCCGTCTTCCGTGAACTCCAACGCGTTTTCGGGCTTGTGATCGGTCAGCAGAATGGCGACGGGCCCGCCGTGCAGCCTGATGGCTTCAGCGATTTTACTGTGCATATGTGCTCATTCCTAAATTTAGTTGCTTTTCAGCGTATATACTTTTCACGCGAATTTGTTGATATGTGTAGCCTACGCCGCAAATGAGCTATGTCGACGACGTATCGAGTTTCCCATCCGTTGCGCAGCAATCGTGCGCCCCCTCACTCCTTCGAGATGGACGAGAGCCAGGCGTGGATGCCATCGGTCAGTCGTCGGCTTTCCATCCGTGCGGGTCTAATGTAATTGATGTGCCACATGCGATCGAACGCGTTCCTGATGTCACTTTGCGTAACCCGCCGCGGACCGTATGAGCCAGGTTCCAATTCGCTGAAACAAAGCATGAAATAGGTCCCGTAGCGGTGAAGAACGCTTGTAAGATTAGTGACAAACCGGGGACGTTCTTCGTCGTTCAACACGTGAAACAATCCTGAGTCGATGACGGTATCGAATGTCCTCTCTAGGGTGCGCAGTTCCAGTGCGTTCCGCGTGAGAAACGTCACGTTGAGATTGCGTTCCGTCGCTTTATACCGCGCTTTCTCGACCGCGATAGGAGTGAAATCAACGCCCCACACGTCATGCCCTTTTGCGGCAAGAAATAGCGCGTTTTCTCCAGTCCCGCATCCGACGTCAAGGACGGATCCAACGATTTCACCAGCCTCCTCGAGCTGCACGAACTCCTTCTGCGGACGGCCGATGTCCCACGGCGGTGCATCGTAGTAGATGGAGCTAAAGTCGACCATGCACACCACGGTCTATAGCAGAGACACTATAAAGGTACGCTTGCCGCACATCTGAAACGTTAATACTAGGCGAGAACATACCGCACACAATTGAGGTATTATAATGAAGATTGTTGGAATAAGCAGCAGTCCCCGCAGGAAGAACAGCCGAACCATGAAACTCGTCGAGGCTGTTCTTGACGGTGCACAAACGCAGGGAGCAGAGATCGAACTCGTCGATATCTGCGCGTTAGACATCAACTATTGTATTGGATGCCAGGTGTGTTTCGCAAAAGGCGAGTGTGTTCAAGCGGATGATCTCGACGAATTGGTGGGCAAGATGCTCAGCGCCGACGGCATCGTGCTCGGGTCGCCTGTGTACATCAACAGCGTGACCGCGCAACTTAAGACGGTGATCGATCGCATGGCCGATGCCATTCATTGTCAGCTGTTTTCGGGTAAATATGGCTGTGCCGTGACCACATCCGGAGGTTCCGGTACTGCAGACGTGCTGGGCTACATGAACTATTTCCTGAATGAACTAGGCGTCGTGACGGTAGGGGAGGTCGGCGTTGCCCTTGGCAGGAATCCCGCTGCGCTTGATGCTGCCATTAACGAGGCTTCCAAGCTCGGAACGACGCTGGCAGAATCGATCCAAACAAAGCGTGCCTATCCGGCGCAGGAGAAGGAGATCGCAGAGAGAAGAGCGTTTTTCGTGCGGCTAATCGAGGCAAACAGGGAGGAGTGGGCGCACCAGTATGAGTATTGGATGGAGAAGGGTTGGATGTGAAATGCCACGTACGACCAGGAGCGCGTTGAGGGGCCGATGCTTGTGCTTCATGACCTTCATTTCCAGAAAAAGTTTAAGCCGATCAAGGAGAAAGGGGGTATTCCAAATAAGTGATAGCCATGACGAAAAAAGCGGAATTATACTCGAGGAGAAGAGAGATGTACCGCTTGTACATCGCTAAGTTGAACATGTCAGACATCCTCGAGAAGCTTTCTGCCAAGTATCGCGTATCCAAACGGGCGCTGTGCATGGATTGGCGGAAGCGGACCCAGTGGGTATACGACGTCTTTGACCTCGAGCGCGCGTCGTGACCCGTCAAATGCTGCCGTTGCGCGACAGTGTGCGGCTGCTATTATAGTCTCCTAACTAGTGTTGTCGGAGCTGCGGGTTCACGCGACGCAATCGCGGGACGCTCAACGTTTTTCTAAGGGTTAACGTGCATGTTTTTTTAGGCGCTAGCTTTTTTGCGTACGTCGAGCACGTGTATCCATTGACGTTGGCTGGCGTGCGAGGATCACCGACTGTGATACGCATTCGTGACTCTTGCTCAGCGAAGCGACGTGGACTTTGAAAATTATCGACGTATGAAAAATTTTAGAGGTCAAATAAAAACAAACTGGGCACGAAACCAGTTGGAAACTAGTTTCGCACGCATCAAAGATAAGCTAGGTCATTAATGTTGTTGCAGGGCTATGGAAGCACCATCATTTACGATACAGGATTGGGGTGCATCCGGGAGCCCTCTGCCGAGGCCATCCACGTGGCTTCCAGTGCAGATGGGGGAATGGAGGTGAGACTACACGAAGAAACGCACGATAGCAGTCACCGTTCTCGTTGTGCTGATAGCGTCCGTGGGGTTCGCGGGAGCGGTCTATGCGCAGACGACGAATGCTACAACCAACACCACTTCAACGGCTTCAAGCAGCACGAGCAGCACAAGTGGGCCCCTCGGGCCGCTCCTCGGACCGTTGCTCGGCACGCCAAATCAGAACACGAATCTCAACACCGTCTGCCACAACAGAGCAGTGAGGCACGAGCTGATGACGTGGTACAAGCAACTTCCCACCGACCAGAAGAACGCCCTGCAGAACGACCTCAAACAGGCGGTGACCAACTGGTATAATCAGTTGCCATCCGATCAGCAGGCCAAGCTGCAGAGCATAGTGAACCAGACAAGCCAAGCGCAGTAGAGAAAAAATGAGGTGAGGGGCGTCAGTGCCATACTTCCCCCCTTGAGCTCTAAAGGATCCCCTCGCCTCTTCTCACTTTATTCCCCCTTTTTTTTAAATTGCAACGGCACGAGGTAATGAAATGCCGCAAAGGGAGGCCGCGACGAAAAAAATGGAACTCTACTCGAGGAGACGGGAGATGTATCGTCTCCAGATCGCTGAACTGCACATATCGGAGATTATCGACAGGCTCTCGGTGAAATACCGCGTATCGAAGCGGGACCTGTGGGAGGATTGGCAGAAGCGGGCCAGTGGGTGTACAACGTCTTTGACCTCGAGCCGGCTCAGGTGCCGCGGTCGACGTGATGCGACTGTCGCGCGACGTTGAAAACTTCTCTGTGTTAACCGGCTGCTATTGGAGGTTTGAAAATGCCTGACGATTGGGAATTAAGGTATGCGATAGTGATGGAAGAAACATTTGAGAACCTTGCTGCCTTCACGTCCTCCCTTGCCTACGCAGAAATGGATTCAGCGCGTATAAATGACTTGCCTACGCAAGATAACACGCGGCAAGAATGAAATAAAAATTTGCAGGACGTGATCATATAACTTCCGATTGGCCGAAGTGTCGAGTCGCAGTCTCACCGAATCGAAACCTAGGAGTAATTGATGCGCAATTCGGGAAAGAATAAGCAAGTGCCTCGTCTTTGCTTCGCTCAAGGAGCTTGCAACTGGCAAAGATTATTATCCGATGCAAGAGATTGCTACGTGATTGTTGGTAGGACTTGATGTTATGAAATGGCTTCGCGCAATACCTATTTTATGCGTTCTGCTACTGTTGTCGGTTGCGACCGCAGGATGCACAGCTAGTCTAAACCCGCCCTATATTCAATTTAACTCCTCCCAATCCTCGACAGGAACCCCGGCAGGAATCAACGCGCAGGGGACCACTAACGGAACCGCGCATATGCTTGCCGTGGAGCAAACGAGCGACAACAGCTACTCAGGGGCCGTGTCTAACGTTGTCGTATATACGCAAGCTGGGACGGGCCACGTCTTTGTTGAGACCCAGCCGGCGACGGGCGTCGATTTTCAAGAGACCGCGAGAACTGTAGTAACCGTTGCAGCTGAGCGCGCTACCGTCAACGCAAATCAGCGAGATTTTGAATTCGTGGTAAGCGTGCCTAAGGGTGTTGACGAGGTAGATGGGCCAAGCGCTGGTCTTCCCATGACAATCGCAACATACGCGGCGATAATGAAGAAGCCGACCAATGAGTACGTCTATAGCACCGGAACCGTTGACAGCAGCGGAGCGGTAGGCGATGTCGGTGGCGTTTTATATAAGGCAGAGGCAGCAGCACAAAATGGCGCTCGGGTCATCCTCGTCCCCTACGATCAAACCGTCGTAAGCACTACTTCTCCGCTCGAAACAAACCCGACAACAGGGCTCGTAAACTTACAATCGCAGCTGAGTCACGACGGTTATAACGTGACGGTCGTCGGGGTAAAAACCGTCGACGATGCGTTACCCTACTACTTCAGTTGAAATGGTTGGCGCGCGCTAAGCCATCGAGGTAAACAAGAAATGGAAGCCGTACTCAAACGGCGTCTAGAATTACTTATCACTTTGCTCGTTGTAGGAGTCGTGGCGGGAGCTGCCCTCGTCGTCCTCGGAGCAGAGAACGCCATACCAGGGACCAGCAATGGTTACATCAGCGTCGTTAAACCGCCACAGACGTCGCAATCGGCAGATCAACAGGCCCAGCAGCAAGCGCAATATGAAGCGCGCGTGAAGAGCCTCCTTGCGATCGCAGTGAAGGACGTGCGCGTGAACGCGTCCGTCGCCGGAAAGAACTATACCGTCGTGGGCATTCTCAGCTCGCCTCCCTCTTCGTCCGGTGCGCCTAGCATCGATTCTCTGGTGCTGCGAGTCGGGGGCAAGTTTTACAAGATCAACATCGATATAGCGCATGAGAATGTAATCTCTGTGGAGGAGCGCATCTGCTACGGTCCGGCGTGCAATGACTAGCCTTAGGCCGCACGACGCGAGGCACAGTTATGGTGGGGGGGGGAATTCGAGGAAAGACACTCTTTGCGGCAGCTGTTTTTATTGCCTCGGTGCTCGTGCTCGCGCTCAAGTTGCTCAATCCTACGCCGGTGCAAATCCTCGTTGAGGGCAATACTGCCATTACGACTCAGGTCCCCGGGCTATTCACCTACGCCGATGTGCTCGTAATCGCTGTTGCGCTCGTTCTTATGAGCGTGAGCGGCACGTACATCTTGCTGCACGACTCAACCACCCCTGCGGCTGCTGCGCCTGCGTCCGCCGGGGGACGTAATCCTCGAAGAACGTCGGCAGCGGTGGGAAGAGGTTGCCAGAACGCTTAAAGACGATGAGCAGACCCTCTTCAAAGCAATTATCGACGAGGGAATCGTTCACCAGAGCGAACTGGTCGAAAAGACCGGCCTTCCGAAATCCAACGTCAGCAGAGCGCTCTACGGGCTGGAGAGCAGGGGCCTCATCGAGCGTAGGCGGCGCGGGATGGGAAATGTGGTGTTGCTTAAGTAACAGCTCGTCAGTTACCATTCACGGCCGGTAGCTGCCCCTCGGGTGCGTGGTTTCCCGCACCAGCTCGTGTGGTGCACGGATAAAAACGTTGTCTATAGTTCTTTTTCTTCAAAACCTCACAAGTGGCAGGCAGCTCGACCGCTTGACGTGCAATCGTAGCTCGGTTTTGAGCGCAAAGGAGTGTACCTTCCAGTATGTCCCATCATCATCCGCGCCGCTTCGCCCTAGGGTGACCTATCTTTAGTATTCAAGAATCGAGGGAAAAACATTGGGGCGGTGCTTTTGTATACCAGATAACGCTCGCCAAAAATCCGCTCTAAATCACTTTCTTCGCTTCTGGCGATCCAATAGAGAACGCAGACGCAGGTAAAGGCCCAGATGAGTGCGAGCACGCCCCGCGAGAGCATAGCGACTCCAACGATCATGAAGATGAATCCGAGGTATATGGGATTCCTTGTTTTGGCATAAACGCCGGAGGCTACGAGGCCCTTAATGTGATATGTGGAGGGAATCTCCTTGAACGCTAAGATGCGCATCGCTACCCCGACGAGCAGCAGCGCGCCACCAGTTGCTTCTAGAGCGAGCGATCGGAACGAGGAGATCATATCCGCTCAACACGATGCTTGCCCAGCCGAGTGCCAGCAGCGCGATTCCCACAACTAGTCGCCTGCTCCGCGGAGAGGGCGTTTTTCTCATCATTCAGCCCAAGATTGGGCTATTTATGAGGGCTGCTTACGGGCTTTCAGATCCACGTGCGAGCTGGGACAGAGGCGCGGCCTACTGCATCACCATCACAGGTGGAGCCCTTGAGCCACGCGTGCTCCGAGTTCGCTGTCTGCCTCGATAAAGTGATCCACCATGCGCTCCTGCATTGGTTTGTCGGCCTTCTCGAGTGAGTCGACAATGTTGTCGATCAGATGGTCTTGATCGATCGTGCTGAGCGATCGGTACCTGTCGCCCGCTTGTGCGAAATCGTTCTTGAGGCTAATCTTTCGGCGAGTGACGTCCCCCTCGATCCGCTCCATGGACGTCGGGCCGGCAGGCGCTGCCTCCGGCGTGCCACCAGCGAGAGTGTTCGGTTCGTAGTTTACCGCTCCACGGAACGATCCTGATTGCATTGCGCCGTCGCGCTGGTCGTTCTCAACCGGTGCGTGCGGACTATTGATGGCGAGCTGTAGATAATTGGGCCCAAGGCGATGTCGCTGGGTGTCCGCGTACGAGAAGACACGGCCTTGCAGCAGCTTGTCAGCAGACGGTTCGATACCCGGAACGATGGCGCCGGGCGAGAACGCGGCCTGTTCTGTTTCTGCGAAGTAGTTCTCGGGGTTCCGATTCAGAACTATCTTGCCTACCGACATCAGCGGGAAGGTATCCTCGGGCCACGTCTTGGTTGCGTCAAGAGGGTCGAAGTCCTGTTTCAACTCGTCGACGATATCCATCAGCTGCACCTTGAGTTCGTACTCCGCCTCGCCTCCGTTTGCGATCGTATCCCAGAGGTCCCGAGTGAGGTAATCAGGGTCGGTCCCTGCCAAAGCTGTAGCTTTATGACGGTCAAGTGATTGGACGCCCAGCTTCGGCTTCCAGTGATACTTCACATAGCGCGCTTCCCCCGCTGCGTTGATCCACTTGTAGGTGTTGACGCCAAATCCTTCCATCGTCCGGTAGCTCTTAGGCGTCCCGCGGTCCGAAAACAGCCAGGCGATCATGTGTGTCGACTCGGGCGTCAGGGAGATGAAATCCCAAAAGCGACTGTTTGCGGAGGAGCTCGTCGGGATGTTCGAGTCTGGCGCGGGCTTGAACGAGTGCACCATATCAGGAAACTTGAGGGCATCGCGGATGAAGAAAACAGGCAGGTTGTTTCCCACTAGGTCGTAATTTCCTTCTTCGGTGTAGAACTTGACTGCAAACCCTCGCGGGTCGTGCGCTGTGTCCGCAGATCCCCGAGCGCCGACGACCGTTGAAAAACGAACGAAGACGGGCGTCTGCGTTTCCGGATCCTGGAGGAACTTCGCACAGGTATACGGGGCCATGCTTTGGTAGACTTGGAAGTAGCCGTGGGCCCCGCCCCTTTCGCGTGTACGACGCGCTCCGGGATGCGCTCGCGGTCGAAGTGCGCGAGCTTTTCGATCAGATGCACGTCTTGCAGCAAGACTGGTCCACGCTCACCGACGGTCAGTGAACTTTGGTTATCGGTGACGGGAACGCCTTGATTCGTGGTGAGGTGTTTGTCGCTCATAAGAGCAAGTTCACGTCAGGAGTCAAAAAGCCTTCGCCAGAACGGTGTAGCGGTCAGCCCTTGGCGCCGGCTGGCCTGATTTTTCACGCTTCTCAATTGTCCGCGGAGGGGTCTTTATTGGCGCAAAAGCCTTGCTGAGCGTTCCGGTCGCGTTTCGTCTACGGCCGTGAGCGACCATTTTTTGCAGCAGAAGAGGTTTTTCACGTTATTCCCCCTGAGCAGGGAATGCATACCGTTTCGCCGTTCTCCAGTCGCACTCTGTGTTCTGAAACCGGCTCTCCGCATTTGTGACACGTTACCGACCGAAATATCCGTGCCTTTCTGGGAACCTCGGCGATTTCGATATGCGTGACGTCAAACAAATCTTCCTCTGGCATCTTCATGAGCGTTTCGGCGATCCCGTCTGCACGCTTCCTGAATTCCTGCTCTTCTTGCCGCGAGGCAGATCCGGAATTCACCTTTGTCCGCAGCTGGCTCCACGCTGGATCCACGTGCTCGAGATCCACTGAGCTCTTCAATGCGATTCGTACCGCGTCACCGGTGTCCCTGTTTATGAACGTATACACGTGCTTTCCGTAGTCTCTAAACACAAGATTGCCTTTTCCGAATGTGCAATCAGTTACAACCTGTACGGCGTCGACGCTACAGCTGTCGTTTTCAACTATGGCTACCAATTCCTCGTCGACTGACTTATCAGAGGAAAGCTCCCGCGTCGCTATCTTTGCAGCGCGGTATCCGATTGCTGTTCCAGGACAAACGTGCCCGTGGAACGTCGTGACGTCCGGAAAAGAGGTCTGCTTTGCGGTCCCCATCTTGATCACCTGTGCGTCGTAAAACCCACGATTGACATCATCGTATCTGCTCTCAATATTCATAAATTCCTGTTAAGGCTTTTGTTTCGAAATGCTTCCAACGCTGTTGTCCGCTTCGCGCTAACCAATCTTCGTGAAGAAACGCTAGCCCGCTTGCGCGTCAGAGCCGATGAAAAGCTGGTTAGGACTAGCTTGCGCAGCGAGCATTGTCGGGCGGTAATGCTGGATATGACCTGCGCTAGGAGTTTACCGCCGAAGCGCAAAACAAAGGAAACAATCTTATAGAATCGGAAGCGCACGAATTGAGAGAGAAAAGGTGGAACCGTGAGCACGAATGAAGCCGACGTAAGCTCGATAGCATACTGTGGTCTTCACTGCGGCGACTGTCCGAATCACTCGGGAGAGATTGCTGATTTAGCGCGCGATTTGCGCAAAAAGCTGCGCGAGTATCATTTCGAGCGGGTGGCTCCAGGGCTTGCCACGTTCTTCAAGCCATTCGCCAACTATGCGCCGTGTTACGAGACCCTTGGGGCAATGGTGAAGCTTCGGTGCAAACGCGGGTGCCGCGACAATGGCGGGCCACCGCAGTGCAAGATCAGGAATTGTTGCAGGAAGCACGAGTTTCAGGGGTGCTGGCAATGCACTGATTTTGAGACCTGCGAGAAGCTCAGTTTCCTCACGGCGACGCACGAAGACGCTCACACGAAGAACCTCAGAACGATCAACAAGCGAGGGATCGATGCGTTCCTCGCGGGAAAGAGATATCGGTGAGTGTTGATGCGTTCGGCGATCTTAGTTTCTCAGGTAATCACGACGGAGTACTTTATGTGCGTTCGCGCGCATACAAATCGATTAGAGCATTCCTTTTCTGCGTTCATAGCTTACACTCTGGAGGCGAGAATCGGGGTGTGCTCGTTTAGAAGGGGAGACGGCGTTGTTTGGTAGTTGTCCTGGGACGTCGCATTTACGAACGCCCACCCTGACTACTAAGAAGTGCCCGCGGTGCGGCGACTACGTGGAGATTTTCTCATCAGACGTCAAGGTCAAATGCGGCAAGTGTGGGCTCACGGTGTTTAACGACATGAACCTGTGCATTCACTGGTGCGCCTATGCAAAAGAGTGCGTTGGCCCTGAACTCTACGAGCAGTTAACAAAGGGCGATAAGGAGCAAACTAAGTCGCCGTAGCGTTTTAAGCTGCAGAAGCGGCAGCTCGCGGCGATTTTTCAAGGGTGAAACCTTATATCTATAAACGCTAACGTGTGTTGACGACTAGACCTTCGACCACCAACCGTATGGTTTGCTGGGGATCAAGAAGTGAACGAACGCAGCGATGCACCGCCTGAGCGCTTCGAAATAGTGTCTGGCTTTCTCCGCGCTTTTTCTGATGCCGCGGTGCTCACGGACGCTGAAGGCATCATCCTCGCCGTTAACGAAGCAGCTGTCGAGCGGATCAGCACTAGCGCTGCCACACTCGTCGGCGCCTACGCGTACGATGTTCTTCCTGCTGAGGCAGCGCAGAGGCGCCGGAGATGGATGGCAGAGGTCGTCGCCTCAGGTGCCCCGATGCACGTGGAAGAATGGTGCGAAGGGCGACGTTTTCGAATATCCCTTTATCCTCTTGCCAAAACGAACGGCTCGGTCACACGCGTGCTCATGCTTGACCAGGCCGTGACGGAAGAGCGTGACGTCATTGACGAACAACAGCGCCTTGCTGTGCTTGACTCGGCAACTGACGCGATCATAATTTTTGATCTCGATGGGCACATAAAGTACTGGAATAAGGGTGCCGAACAGCAGTATGGGTGGAAGCAAGACGACGTGCGCGGGGTGATAATCCATACGTTGCTTCACACTGTCTTTCCATCCCGCCTTGAGGACATCATAGGTCAGCTCTTGCGTGCGGGAAGGTGGGCGGGAGAGTTACGACATACCACTCGCGCCGGCATCGCCATTACGGTCATGAGCCACTGGACGTTGCAGTACGGTGCACGGAATGTGCCGGTGGCGATCCTCGAGACTGCGCGGGATATCACTGAGCGGAAGCAGGCTGAAGAGAAGCTCCGTGCCGCCTCGCTCTACGCAAGAAGCCTTATCGAAGCAAGTCTCGATCCCCTCGTCACCATCAATGCTGACGGAAAACCGACAGGTCTTTTCTGACGGCTTCGTCAGAGACTACCCTCTGGCCATTCGGCACAAATCGGGCAGAATCACGGATGTGTTGTACAACGCGACACTGTTCAAGAATGAACGGAACGAGATTCAAGGAGTTTTTGCAGCTGCGCGGGATCGAGGTTATCCACGTCATCAACGAAGCTAGCGACCTTCCTACGTTGTTTGGAGAGGCCCTAGCTACGACGATTGAGCTGCTGGGGTTTGCTGCTGGATTCATTGCCACTGAAAACGAAGCTGGGCGGCTGCAGGTGCGTTATGCACATAACTTACCTTCAGCTTTCGTTGAATCCCTCGATCAGATCGATATCGACGCCACCCCCTACGTGCGAGACGTGTTTCGGAAAGGGGAATCTGTTGTCGTCGAGGAACTCCCTGCTGACGCGCTTGCTTCAAGGCACGGAGTGCACGGAGCCGCCGTTTCCGTTCCCGTCTTCGCCGAAGGTGCCCTTATTGGACAATTCACGATATACGCGATGCGCCCGCACTCGTTTACGCCAGAGGAGCGAAATCTGCTTCGCACGATCGCAACCGAATTCGGCACGGCGTTGTCGAAGCTTGAGGCACAGGCAGCCGCTCATCACTACGCCGAGGAACTCGCGCAATATTCTGCACATCTTGAAGAGCTCGTAGAGAAACGCACTGCGCAGCTCAGGGACGTCGAGCGCCTCGCCGGCATCGGGGAGACCGCTGCTATGATCGGTCACGATCTCCGCAATCCCTTGCAAGGTCTCCAGTACATTGTCGATCTGCAGAGGCTCCGCTTCGAACGCATGTCTCCCGCCGACCGCAGCCGCGACGAGTGGCAAAAAGAACAAGCGCTCTTTGCCAGGATCAGCGACCAGATTTTTTACATGGACAAGATTGTTGGCGACCTCCAGGACTACGCCCGTCCGATCGTCCCTGAGCGCGAAGAGATCGTTGTCGAGAAGCTGATCGAAGACGTCGTTCAATCGCTGCCGCACACGGATGGTGTGCGCATTGCGACGGAGGTTCCAGACCTGCAATTGATGGCGGATCCCCATCTGATGCATCGCGTGTTAGCAAACCTAATCCTCAACGCCGTGCAGGCGATGCCGGACGGTGGGACGGTCACCGTTAGCGCATCTACCGACGATGGCTCGGTGGCGATAAGCGTGCACGATACTGGCATCGGCATTCCGAACGACGCTAAAGACAAGCTCTTTAAACCGCTCTTTACCGGCAAGGCGAAGGGAACGGGACTTGGTTTAGCAGTGGTGAAGCGGATCGTCGAGGCGCACGCTGGGCGAATAACTGTTGAGAGTGAAGTCGGAAAAGGATCAACGTTTACCGTAAATTTCCCCAGCACTGAGGGTTGAAAGTCGAACGCGACTCGTCGTTCAGAAGTTAACGTGTCTAGAGCTGCTGAAGCTGCCACGCCCCCCCTTTTCTTTGTTTTTGGTCTTCCTAAAGCGAACTTTCTTGGTGGAAGGTTCTTATTCCTACCGCGGAAACCTAATCTGAAGAAAGGGGATGTGCGTGCAGTTGTTAGCGATACTACGTGTTTTGGAGTTCGTCGCGGGCGTTGAAGACGCGCGCGTCTCGTGGGAGTTAGGGCCACAAATACTGCGGATGATGACATCCGGCACCGCGTCAAAGAGGGGTTAGACGTGGGCGCCATCGCAGAGACCAATCAAAAGGAGCGCCGAGATCAGTTCTTCTGTCAGCTTGCACGCCGCCATCTTGACGCCGGTGAAAGCGACAAAGACGGCTGGGTGATCGTTCCCGAAGCAACGGGAACGTCAGCAGGTTACAATGAACGTGAAATACAAGGCTTTCTTGAGCGTCTCGTAGAGGACGGGTGGATCGAAGTGAAGGATCCTGCTCGGACCGGCGGAATCCATGCACGATTGACATCAGCAGGCAGAGCGCGTGCGCAAGTGATCTGCAAGGACGCGCCGTTTGCTCAATAACAGTTGGACTGCGATTCTCGTGCGCGGAAGGATGGCGGGGACCTTGTGGTGGAGAGAGACTGGAGAAATAGCTGTTGTCGCATAGCGGTAGAAGGCGAGACACATCCGACATCGGCCGTCGCTTGTCCGCTGACACTCTCGGGTTTTCGCTGCGGTGGTGTTATTGACGTGCTCACGCGCGTGTCGTATCTGACGCGCATGACGACGGCGAGAGTCCACTGCACGCTTCCCACCAGCTAATTAAGTAATGAATGCACACGAACGAGCGGTGATGGTACGATGGACTTCGACGAATGCATCCGGTTTGCAACGGAGCACCCCATATGTGCGGTTGCGACCGTCGACGGCGACCAGCCGCGGGTTCGCATGTTGGGAATGTGGTTTGCGGCCAAGGAAGGCTTCTATTTCTCCACAGCGAAGGTGATGCGGGCGTCAGGCGTGGTCGCGTTCCTTGATGACCCGAAGCTCAAAGAGCGTCTTCTTGAGGACCGCCCGTTCTTGCGTCCTACTGCTGAGAACATCGCCATATTCCGCGTTGAGAAAGGCGATGCGTGGTTCTGGACCTTTTCCGACAGCGGGCGCGAGTCTGCGATTGAAAGGATCTCCTTTTAGGTGAGCACAGGAGGAAGCGAAACCAGAGATCGAACGGAGAGCGATATGACAACTCAAGAACTTACCACCAAAGACGCGATCGAGCAAAGGCACAGCATTCGGAAATTTAAAAACGACCGTATTCCCGACGAGCATATTTTGGCGCTTATAGAAGCTGCTAGATTGGCGCCCTCAGCCTCCAATACGCAACCGTGGCGGTTCAAGATTGTTTCCGACGACGAGACCAAGGTCAAACTGGTAGAAGCAGCGTATCACCAGTCATTTGTGGGGCAGGCTCCGGTGGTGCTGGTATGCTGCGCCGACCTCCACGGCTACTTCGAAGGCATCGCCGCGAGAAGTCAGGATTTTGGAAAGGAAGGCGCGCTTGAGGAGAGCATGGTGCGCGTTCTTCGTGAGAGGGCCGACCAACTGAAAACGATGAACGTCCAAGATATGGCTCCTAGCATCGCTTTCAACGTCGCTATCGCGATTGAACATATCGTGTTGCGGGCCTTGGATTTTGGCTTGGGGAGTTGCTGGGTGAGAATGATCGATGAACAAAAGATCAAGGACATTTTTGGCTGGAGTAACGCAATGCACGTCGTTGCACTGCTGCCGCTCGGCTACCCTGATGAGGTCCCTGCTCCACGAAAGCGGCGCACTGTCGAGGAGATCCTGTTGGACTGAAATAGTGGCTAGGGCATACGTAAGTTTGGCCGAAAGACAAATCAGTGCAAGCTGAGGCTTTCAAGGTCTCTTCGGTCGTTTTCAAATCGTATTTGGTCGAGAAGACTTTTGAGCTCGGCTTTTGATTCGTTTAAGCTCTTTTCTAACTTCGTCACGCGTTCCTTTAGGTCATTTATTTCGTTTTCGTAGTCCATTTTTGCAAGCCGCCATTTCTTCGTAATGAGTCTGTGTGAAACGCAGCAGCACTAATGCATTACGATGGCTCGTACCACCCGTACTCGCGCTGCTGATGCGATCGCACCCGTATCTTGCTTACAATCTGTCGCAGTTGCTGTCGGGCGCTGTCAGGAAGCCACGCATCGTGCACACGGTTCTGTAGGTACTGATACGCTTTCCAATTACACGAACACATTCGCAGTAGTTTTTCGGCCGCTATATCGGCATAGTCGTTCTTGTAGTCCGCGAGTTCGAGTATGAGCTCGTCGACTTCCACGCACTCGTTGTTCACATTTGAAAATGCGTGTGAACCCGGATAGTCATTGGCTGAGAGCGGCGCGGAAGTAGTCTTGCGGTCACCGCTTACCCCCCCGGCCTACGCACGCTGGTGTGACACAAAAGCCCTGTCACGCTTTCCCACACAAACGCCCTGTCACGGTTTTACACGAAATCGCTGCCTCACGCGGCCTTATGAAACTACTCTGTGCAGTTTGGATCGGAGATGAACGTTATGGCAACGAACGTAACGAGCATAAGAAACGGCGCCTGTCTGTACGGACTTCGCTTCGGCTGCGTGAACACGACCAACGATCCGAACTGCAACAAGTGTGCAGAGCGCCTCGCCAACGCCGTGAACAGCGTGCTTCGACCGACCGCACCAAATAGCTAGACCTAAACGTGCTGCAAAGCTCGCTACACCGACTTTTTTTGATTAACAGGTGCGGCACGTTGTGGTTAAGCTCTTTTGTAGGTCGACGCAGTCACAGCGTTTCGATGCGGTTTTGGGGCGCTTCTACCCATAAACTTTCAATTGCTGATTTATGGCACCACCAAAAACTGGGCCACGACGGCGAGGACGCTTACGAGCACCAACACGCCGCACATTATCGCGACTTTTCGTCTCATGCGGCTGACCTCTTAGCACGTTCGCGTTCCAAGCAAGCAAAACAGAGACACAAAAAAAAGAAGTGCCGCCGCTTACGCATTTTCCTCTGATCTCGGTTGCCCTCGGACGCGACGTTTGAAGACAACGCTATGCGCTTTCCAGACTGCTTTATGAGTAGAGCTACCAAATTTGGCCAGCATCTGCTATAGCCAAACCGTCGTCAGAGTATCACGGGGGAGATGGCAAGTATTCATACGCACCGATCCAGACGTATTGATCAGTCTGCAGAATCAGATTACCTGGAGTTCCTAGCGACGCCCCGGTATCATAAATGGCATAAACAGTCGTTGCGTTCCCTTTTGCGCGCTGATTCGCTTCTGGACTAAGCTTACTCGGATACGAGGTCGCTACCAACCGATAACCAGCGTTATTATTATTAACGTATGTTGTCGCCGCGTCAGGAGAACCGAACCGGATCAGCGTGACGTTTTCACTGTAGGTGAGGTTTACCGCGCTGTTGGTAGATGACGGGTACGTCCACGCATCTGTTATAACCGCAGATGATGCATTTATCGGCGTGACAAGCCACGCAGTCAAATTATTTGGATGTTCGGCCCTCAACGTCGTGTTATACGCCTCGATATATTGTGCAAGCTGAGGATCTGGCGGCGTCACTGCCGTCGTGGTTGACTTAATGCAACCGGCCATGGATAGTGATGCGACGATAAGGAGCGCAATAACCACTGCCTCTTTTTTTGCCATCCGTTTCGCCTTCTTAAACGTCCTGTGCGTTCAAAAAACTAATCAAATACGTTGCATGGGTGAGAAGAAACTTAAGCCTTTCTGAGCTGGTGTCCAAGCACCGCAAGAAGCGGCGAGCGGCTTTCGCGACAGACTGTGGTGGTCGAATACCGATTGGGGCGGTTTGGGGGACCATGACGCGCCGAGCTCCTCTTTATGTATAGTATAGCTCTTTGCTGGCGTAAACAAAAGAAAACGGGGCAGCTGTGGTTGGATCCACACAGTTTGCTCCCACGAAATGGCGTCTTATCGAAATGGGCGACGTCGCTCGGCCACCCGATGTGGCTTTGTCTCCTAGCTCCCGGAGGCTACCGAAAAGCTTATTACGTCCTTAACGCCTACATTTCGGAAGAGTTCAAGGAAAGGCACCCAGATTTTCAGAGCATTTAGGCACGATTAACAGGCAAATTTTAAACCAGGCCCCAACGGCAGATACCACAGCATGACTGATGCCATCGTAACAGAGAACCTGCGCAAACAGTTTGGCCAGTTCGAGGCACTCAAGGACCTGAACTTGACAATAGAGCCAGGGGTCTGTGTGGGATATCTTGGCCCCAACGGCGCCGGTAAGACCACCACAATCAAGATTTTAACTAGCCTTCTTCGACCGACTGGTGGCAAAGCGTTCCTCAACGGAATCGACGTGGTGCGCAACCCTAAAGAAGCGCTTGCAAGCGTTGGTGCTGTTGTTGAGACGCCACAGCTTTATCCGCAGCTCACCCCCCTAGAGATTCTATCGTACATGGGGCAGTTACGCGGCTTGGACAGCGATGTTATTCGAGAGCGCTCGACCGCAGTGCTCGACGAGGTTAAAATGTCGGACTCAGCCCACAAGAGAACGGGGGACTTCTCGACCGGCATGAAGCAACGAGTTGCGATTGCCTCGGCGCTCCTCCACGATCCATCCATTCTGATATTCGATGAGCCAACTATCGGACTTGATCCGCGCGGCATGATAGAAGTCAGGGAGATCATCATGCAGCTTAAAGAGAGAGATTTTACTATTTTCATGAGCTCTCACCTCCTTTACGAGGTACAGGAAGTGTGCGATAAGGTCGCGATCGTTGACAAGGGGACGCTCCTCGTCTACGACTCCGTCGCCAACCTGTCGCACGCAGGCGAGGGTGGCGTCTCGCTCACCGCCGTTGAGCCGATAACCGCGGAACAATGTGCCTCCGTGCGGGCTCTGCCTAACGTAAGATCGGTAAAGCGAGTCGACCCGTCAGAGCTCCTTATAACGGTCGAGGGCGGGTTGAGCGAGCAGTCAGACCTGCTTGACCAGGTAAAAAATATCGGCGTACGTGTAGCATTCTACAGACCTACTCGGTCTGCTATTGAAGATGTTTATTTGAGGCTTGTGCCAGAGGAGGAGTCATAGTGCCGCCAAGTGATCTTAGGCAGATGGCGGTTGTGACAAAGTACGAGCTCCTCAAGTACCTACGGGGCAAAAGGCTGCTCATCATTATTGCACTGATTGCCATAATAGGTATTCTAAACCTAGTCGTGCCCCCTACCATAGGCTCTGGGTATGACCCTGATCCGACGACATTTTCGTCGAGTATGCTTACCGAAATCGGAATCCTTATTGTGCTCTGTGCGACGTTCTTCGGGGCAGACGCAATCGTGTCTGAATTTGAACAAAAGACAGGCCTTCTGCTTTTCCCGAACGCTGTGAAGAGGCACGTGCTCGTGCTTGGCAAGTTCATCGCAAGCGCCCTGATATCGGTCGGGGCAGTCGCGCTTTACTACGCCATTACCGTAATAGCGGTAGTTGCGATTGACGGGAGCATTGCCGCGAACACCAGCCTCTCATTCTTGTATGCCTTAGCCTATTTGTTTGGGATATTGGCGATCGCCTATCTGTTCAGTGCCATTTTTAGAAGCTCAGTGTATTCGGTCGTGCTGACGTTTTTTACGTTTTTTTTGATACTACCCATAATTGATCGTGTAGGGGGTAGCATAGCACACTTTAAGCCGTGGTTTACAATTACCTTTGCGTCGGGCATTGTTCTCGACATCTTCCAGCAGCCCTACCCTGTGGATGTGGTGCGCACCGTAGAGCGGACATTTCGTAACACTACGAGAACTCTTACTGTCGCGCAGTACTACCCTTCGGTGGCGCAGGCGCTCGCGGTGATTTTCGTGTACTTCATAATTGGTCTCATATTAGCCCTGTGGCTAACGAAGCGACGGGAGATGTGAACACGAGAACAACTGAGACGCAGTTTAACTGGTCGCTTCCCAGACGTCCGGATAGCTGCTAGCCGCCCACCACATCACCTATCGTCGCGGGTCGGGCCGCCTGCGCCCAAGTTGTTGGCACAATGGTTTTCTGTGAGCGAACGCCTTGCTACGCCCTTTGGCATGTGATGAATGACCCTCTCACGACGCTACGCCCACAATCGTGTCGCGATTCGCCCTTTGCGCATCTCATCATTAAAAGAAAAGGGAACGCGCGCTACACACGGTTGTCGTGAAAGCCTGACCAGGGCTTCGTGCCCTTTTTCAGCGTGCGCCTGTGCCAGGGCGCGAAAAAGTAGCTGGCGCCCTCCTTTTAGTGCATCAGGTTGTCTCGTGCCGGAGCAAACCGTGATGAGGATTTGCAGACTCGTTAGTTCCCTTTCAGCGTTGAACAAGTCGTCGTGCGATCAAGCGTCTAACTGACCAGAGCGAAGTTGGCGCGATCTGCGGGGACAGAGTCAGCGTCGGGGTGTTACCAGTCGCAACAAATATCCCAGAAAGACCCGCTGCGTCCGTGCAACTCGCGCAAGTACAGCCTCCGTGGAATAAAACGTCGCTTTAACGACCGCCACCTCGCTTCGTGGTGAATAGAACGCGTAAATAGGGATCCCAATTGCAATCGTTATGAGTCCATAAATGACCGTGGTTATGCCGCTTTCGAAGATCAAAAGCGCCGACAAGAGTATGCCGGCGACAGGGAGGATCGGCCCCGTCATCTTTTCAATGACCGTGCGGCCCGCTCTAATCCGTCCGCGCTCTCGTAATGCAAGAACCACGGCACTGGTGACGAGATACACAAACGCAAGGTTAAAGGTCGAAAAGAGGATTAGCTGACTCAAGCCTCCGAACAGCGAGAGGCCCAGCGCAAGAACGCCTTGGGCGATGAGATTCTTATGCGGCGTGCCGTATCGCGCGTGAAGGTTGCTAAAAAAACGTGGAAATAGACCGTCGAGTGAGATGGCATAGGACAGACGGGACGTCGACAACGTGCCCGACTCATCGGATCCAGAAACGGATATCAGTGCCCCAACGCCGAGTATGAGGCCGCCGACCAGCGCCAGCGTGGGCGTTAGGGAAAACGCCACGCTGCCAGCGGTGGCAAGGGGCGCGGGATCGAACTGGAGCGACGTCCAGTTAACGACGCCGATGATGACGAAGTTCGTCAACAGGTAGAACAGCGTAACTATCGCCATTCCGACGATGATGGCCTTGGGTATCGTCCGGGTCGGATTTTCAATCTCGTTCGACGGAATAACGGCGAGTTCAAACCCGGCGTACGCCCAGAAGATCAAAACGAGCGCCTGTCCAAAGTGGTCGAAGCCGAGCGGGGCAAAGGGCACGAAGTTCGCATAGGTTGCTGCCGGATTAAATGCCATGTAGATCGCCCCTGCGACGATCAACAGTAGAAGAGGGCTTAGCTTCGCAATCGTGAGAACGTCATTGGCTCGTCCTGCCATCTTCGTCCCGCGTACGTTGACGTAGGTGATCGACGCGATGAACAGCACTTTGATGACCACACCCTCCACGGTGGTGAGGGCGGGGAAGAAAAACGTGAAGTACCGCACGAAGGCGACGGGAAAAACGGCGAGCGCTGCCACTTCGGCGACCCAGAGCGGCCAGCCGACGATAAACCCCGCGAAATCTCCCCACACCTCCTGTGCGTACGCGTAGGCGCCGCCGACCCGTGGCACGAGCGTTGCGCATTCGGCAAAGTTGAGCGCAATAATAATGGCGATCAGTCCGGCCGCCACCCACGCGACGAGGCTTGCTGGCCCGAGATATTGGCTACCTAAGGAGGCGACGACGTAGATGTCGGCGCCGACGATCGCCCCGACGAGCAAGTTGGTGACGTCAAAGAAACTAAGCTTTTTCAACGTTGCGCTGAGCTGCATGCGATTAATCTAACAAAGGGCGCTACTAGTAGTCCGAACCATCAACCACCGACATCGTGCAATCAACGCAAGCAGATGCATCAGCCATCCCTCTGGTGATTGCTATCGGGTCCGTATGTGTAAACGCATATAAGCCTCTTCTCCTTGCTCGGGTTCAACAGCTGCAGCCGGTGGCTGCGTTGGTAACGGTATGTCTGTGCGTATGCGTTCCTCAACGCGTCGTGGCAATCCGGTGTGCCTCATTACACGTGCATCCCGCTCCAAAAGCCCCAATTGGTGGGCGATGATCAGCCGCGCGCGGTTCAAGTCACCGTGCGCGTCACAGAAGCGTGAGTAGGTCGCGAAGCGACTCTATGGCACGCTCGTAGGTAGGCGGGTCACGATCGCATCGGATACGACATATCGTGTGCATCCCCAGTTGCGCCGCGGTCTCCAGATTTTGCGGCTGGTCGTCAACGAAAACGCACTGGTGTGGTGCAACACTGAGTGACCGCAGAAGGATTTGATATAGGCGACGGTCAGGCTTCCTAAAGCCGTAATTACCGCTGATAACGACTGACGTGAAGAGTCGGTCGAGGGCGAAGCGCCTTCTAAGATAGGCGGACCACTCGCTTACGTCGTTCGACAGCATAGCAAGCACATAACGCTTCTTCAGTCGTTCAGCGACGGCGATAAAGTCAGGATCGAGCTTCAGTTGCGTGTCGAGGTACTCTCGTTCGCTGGCGGGCGCACAGCCCACCCGCGCCCAGAACTCCTGAGACGATATCCGTCCAAGACTCGCCGACAGGTACAGCTGTCGAATCGTCTCTCGGTTTGTGCAGCCGCACTCACGAGCGACAAAAGGAATAAGCAGATTGCTGACGTCGTCGCCCTCTACAAAGGTGACGCCCATCGCATCGAAAACCACGACATCGATGTTTCTGAAGTGCATTGCGTGCTCAGTGACATACAAAGAGCGCATCTTACTTGTGTTTCTCGATGTTAGCGTCCGGCTAGCAACTGACGCTCGGTCCCTCATTTGAGGGCGCGCAGAGCTAACAGGGCACATTGGCTAATTGTGCCGTTGTATCACGTGGGCCTGTGTCTGCCGGTCACTTGAAGCGCCTCTGGCTCGTCCGAGTTTTGCTCTGCGGGACCGTCCTAAGGCAAGGATTTGCGCCGATGAAACGACACAGCACAGAGCTGCTGCGACAAAAAGGACCGTGTTAAGGGGCGCGGGACTGAGGATTCCTGCAATGAGGAGCGCTAGCCGCTCAGGCCTCCCAAACGTAGTGAACACGGGGCCCCTCCCATGCGTCCGACCATAAACCCGTGCAAATAAGAGCGTGAAAGCGCCTCCAATCACAAAAAAAGCAGAAGGGGGCACACCTGCTCCTAACACGGCACCGACGACGAAGAATAGCTCTGAGAACCGATCGGATATCCCGTCAAAGTACAATCCGAATTCCGTTGCACGGTTTGCAGCTCTCGCAACGGAGCCGTCGAGCGCGTCGCAGAAGGCAGCGATGGCGAAAAGGATGATGCCAGTGTAGAGGTGACCACGGAGCGCCGCGAGCCCGGAGGAGAACGCAAGGCACAATCCGAGCGCTGTGATCTGGTTGGGTGTAACGCCCGCGCGGTCTAGCCGCGTTGCGACCGACTGGAGAATCGTGTCTTTGTGTGGCTTATAGCGGTACAAAAGGCTCATGCTATCGTGCGTGTCCGTTCGCTTGTTGATTCACCAGACTGTCTTCTTAGTGACATATCACTGAGCTGATTCGGACGTCGTTACTGTCAGTACCTATACATATCGCGTATAGATATCTAAACCGAACGTCAGCTGTTTTGAAATATTCCCTCGAATCTGAGACGTTCTGAGCAACTTCTTGGTTTTGTTCGATGTACACGCTGCGATGGCCGCCGAGAGGACGCGAGACGGGCTCAGTTCGACCAAGTCGCGGCTAAGCTGTCTGAGACAGTGGGTTGAACGTCCTTTCGCTCGCGCTTGCGGCCATTCGTATGGTGTCAGAGCACCGTGTCGTGAGGTGCAGAATTGCCAGTAACTCGGCCGTGCTCCTCGTCCAAACGCGGTGTCACCCGGGAACAGGTTTTCGACGCGAGGGTTTGCGCTTGTTGGCAGGCATTCGAACGATCTCCATTCCCACCTCGGCGAGCAGGCGTGGTATGTTACGCGCGGCGTCTCGGTCGTACTCCTTCATGTGTTCGGGAAGCTCTGAATAAGGTATGATCCACGGGCTTAGCTTCTTCTCTTCGTCCTTTATCGGATCCAATTTCCACCCGTCAAGGAGGCGTTCCACGTTCCAGCGGCCGTGCTCAAGCTCCGCCATGATCTCCACCTCGTCGGGAGTGAATTGCATCCGCGTCACGGTATCGCTGCGCGCCTTCCGGACGGTATAGCCGACGGCGTTCAATTTATGGGCGATATCGTCTGCCTGCGCCCTGTTGGATTGTTTCAAGTCGTCGCGGAGCTTGTCCCATTTGGCGCGCCGGGGTTCCTGGCTTTGGGTGCGCATGAGGAGCTTGCGATAGTTGTCATGGATCTCCTGCGCCATGCGCTCGCGCACCGGTGTGGGGAGCGTTTGCTCGGTTGAACTGATGAACGCCTGTGCCGAGATTGGATCCTTTGGCAGCTGAATGAGCTTCTCGGATTTGCTCCATTCGTCGTCTTGGATCAACCGCGCCGCTTCGTGTCCGCTTCCTGCGACAATGGCGACGCTCGCGCGCAACGCGAGCGCGAGGCGGTATTCTATGCCGGCGATGCTTTGTCCATCGATGCCAAGAAGCTTGACGCTCTTGGGCGAAACGTCTGATCCGATGAGATCAACCCAATACTGCAGGGTTTCCGAAGGGTTGAAGCGCAGGGGTTCCGAAGCTTTGAAGCCCTCGCTATCGGTGCGCCGGATATCGCAGTATCGCTGATCGACCGCGGCGTCAGGAAGCACGCGCGGCACGAATCCTATGGTCTGCAGCTCGGGGTAGCGCTCTTGCACGTCGCCGACAATGCGGCTGATGCCGCTGCCCGTGCCGCCCGAGATGAGCGTCCCTGTGAACCCCTTGAAGGCCTCGAGCATGAGCCCTCGATAGCTCGCTGCGTATCCCTCATCGGGAGAATCGTAGCCGCCTGCGACGATGGCTACCGGCTCCTTTAAGCGTCGGCTATTGGGCGTCGTCAGCTTTTTCAGGTCGGCGCGTGCCTCTGCGGCGTCGAATCGTCCGGCCCATCCGATGAGCAAGATGGTGCGCGCCCATTCGTACCCGCCCAACGCCTCGTGCACGGGCGCGAGCTTCACTAGTGAGTGGTAGGCATTTTCGATCGGCCACTCGGCGGTGCTCATCTGGATCGCCTTCGCATAGGCGATGAGGCTTTCGTGGCTCTCACCGAGGAGCAGGTGGAGCATCCCGAGGGCGTAGTATGCCCACGGGATGTTGATGCCGACGGCGGTCTGACCCCAACAACGTTGTATCGCCATGCGCATCAATGGTCGCACCACGTCGATGATCGACGTCGTACCACGGTGACTGATCTCGAGCTCGAGATAGTTGATGAGCGCGTAGGGATCTGACGGATCGAGCTCGAACGCCTTACGGTAGAGCTCGCGCGCCCGCGGTTCGTTGCACTCGCGATACGTGTCGGCCAGGCGCACGTACGTGTCGGCATTCTCGGCTTTCGCGAGCGACTCGTCAAGGTAGCCCTGTCCCTTCACGTAGTCCTCGCTCTCGGGCGTCCCACTGTTCTGCTTGCAGAGGGCGACACCCAGATCTTTGAGAAGGGGGGCGTAGCCCGTGTCAGCGTACGCGCTGAAGGTCTCGATAGCCTGCTCCCAGTCGCCCAGCGTCATCGCCAGTCGGCCGATGCTGTGCGCGTGCTGGACGTTGTGCGGGTCGTGCTCGAGGATCATCTTGAGGGTGCGTATCTCATCTCGCACCTGCGTCTCGTTCATGTAGGCGCTGTAGTTGGCGGCATACGCCGTAAGCCGGTTCTCGATCGTCGCGAAGGATTGATCGGCGTCTTCGAGCAGCGCCGCTATTCGCGCGAGCTCGCGCTGCCACTGTCTGGGGAAGGTGAAAGCGCCCTTGTAGGCCTTGTCGTGACTGAAGTCGGCCCACGCGTGTTCGAGCAGCGTGCGCACCTGTATTTCCGCTTTCAACTCGGCGACCGTCTCGGGCACATCGATCGAAACCCCGCCGACAGTAATCGAACCGGGACGATGTAGGCTGACGATGTAGTGGACCGAGCGGTACCCGAACTCGGCCGCCTTGAGGCGCTGGTCAATATTGAAGCTGTTGTCCCAATCGATATCGAAAACGCGATCGGAATCACTCGGCTCAGCCTGCTTCTCGATGTACGTGCAGATCGCCGTCACCTCTGTCTGGGTATGGGTGATGACGCGTCCGCCGCAGAGGTCGGTGAAGTCATTGACGGGATCGCGCGTCTCATCCTGTTTTCGAATGATCTTCTCAGCGAAACTCGAAACTGATTTCGGCCGCGTCTGAACGATCGCGAGGGGCGCATACCGCTTAGCGAGTGCATCGAGGATGTTGTAGAGTACCTGCGCGAGCTCTTTATAACGTGGTTCCACGAGCTCGAAGTTCTCGATCTGTCCCTCATACCACGTGCGGAACTGCTCTTGATCAGCCTCACTCATCGTGCTCGGCACCTTCGCTCATTTCGAATTGATGTAGCACCCATAAGTATCGCTTCACTCCGGCATAACATTTCCCTGCGATTCTGCAAAGAAGCGCCGAAACTGCGTCGCAAGGTCAAGCTGATGCATCTCGGACGGCTGCACCCACCGATAGGAATCGTGCTCGCTGCTGAGTTTGACGTCCTCTGTGACGAGGTTCCCTTCCATGATGAGGCACGCCACTTTGACCGCGGGCACCTCGTACTCGATGGCCCCCAGCAATCGCCGCACGGATATCTGCAGGCCTGCTTCTTCGAACACCTCTCGCTTCAATGCCTCATCCAGCCGCTCTCCCGGATCGAGCTTGCCGCCGGGCGGTTCCCACTTCCCCGGATTGGTCTTTGAATCGGGTGATCGGCGCAGAAACAGGCATTTGCCCTCGTTGTTTTGAAGCAGTGCATAGACGGCGATTCCCCACGCTTTTTCAGTCATTATAACCGATCCTCCTCGAGCGTCGTGTGCGACGATATTAGGGTTTAAACTAGGGTTATAGGGCGCCTTTGCCTTAAAAGTGCTGCTTTCGCACCAAGAACAAGCGTCGCAGTCAGCGCGCGCCAGACAGCTAGTATTGGAGCGCGTACCAACACGCAAGCGCGGTCGCGAGTACCATGTCATCGTATTCGCCGTCGCGCCACGCTTCCTCCCACGGGCCGCCGGAACTGATGCTGACCCTCGTAGCGAAATCCTGCAGCTCATCTTTTAACAGATCCCACAGCGGCAGGTCTTTTGTGGCGCGGAGCCAACTTTTGTTGAGCAGCAGCTTTACTGAGCGTGCGAGCTCACGCTTCGGGACGCGGTAAAAGCCGTCTCCGTACGAAACGTCGTCCCCGCCGATCACCACGGGCAGCGGCAGGAGGCGTGCCGCGCGGAACGCGTCGATGGCGGAGAGGCCCACGCCCGTGGCGTCCACGACGAGGTAGTATGGCACCAACCGCCGTGCCTCGGCCGACCGTTTTGGGGTGAGCGCGCGGATCCGACCTATGATCGTGAGCCGGGGCGTGCCTGGGGGTAACCGCTCTATGTGGCGAACCCGCAGCTTAACTGGTTGATCGAGCGGTTCACCGCGGCCCGGGCGCAGTCCTCCGAGTGTTGCCCACGGGGCGTCGGGCGCTCCGCCGGCGAGCAGGCTCTGGCCGATTTTTTCGATCGCGACGACAGCGGAAAAGTCATCGGCGCGGCCGAGATCACAGCTGATGAACACTCCGGCCAAACTGCGCGGTGAGCGCTGACGCGGTTCGTAGCGCGCATACCGATTGGAGAGGTCACGGGCGTCCGAGTCGCTTATCACGATGATCGGTCGCGTGTATATCCCTCTTTGCCCTTAGTTCCTTCCCCGTTTTTTCCCGTTTCGCTTCGTTCCTCGTGTATCGCTGTCGCTTCGAGGTGCGCTGAGCGCGTTGATGGAACCGCTCGTGCGGCGCGGTATCCACTAGCAGACGCAGTTGCGTGCGTGTTTCGTTTGGTTTTCGCCGCTGGTGCGCTTGACGGCTGTACGGTGCAACGACGAGGACGCGTGAAAGGGAAGCGAGCATCCCAGCTTCAGAAAACGCGATCAAATCACAACGCTTAAGCTGATTGACGAAGCAGCGGTTTCGTGGTGTTGGTAGTGCGATCAAGCGCGTCGAACCAAGCGTGTGCCGAAACGATTAACTTTGGTGCTGCGGCTGAACAGGAGCGCCTCCGTGAGCTGTTGCAGCTGGCGGTCGATGAAGTCGCCCGAAGATATGAACACCGGTACCTGGAGCCGAGTCTCGTTTCGTTTGTGCTCGCGCGCATGGTGCACGAGGCTGATCCCACGTTTTCTGAAGCGCTCGTGCGAGCCGAGTTCCTCAAGTTGGCCCTTGAGTTCACCGAACAACTAGACCGAGCGACGCGCGGCAGGTTTTCGCTAAGCCACGTGTGGAAGACGTAACCGGCTCTGCGGTAGCCGCCACCACCACGTCCGAGAGCACGCAACGGTATGGCTCTTTTTGTCAGGTCGCAGAGTGAACGCGACGTCACGCTGCGGAACGGACGGACGTGAGCGTGCGGAGGCTAGTCCTGAGTTTGCATACGGTGGCTGCTCGCGACGGGGCGTGAGAACTACACCAAAACTACACCAAAACTACACCAAAACTACGCTGCTGACGGTGATGAGCGTGCTGTTTGTAACCACGTCGTCATATGCATCGCCGCTCCAAGTCGCGCGAAGTTGTTCTCGCTATGCGAGGGCGAAAAAAAGTAAGCGAACAAGTCATCGATCTAGAGTGCCTTTTTCGCCTCTTCTATCGCCTTCGCAGCAATTTCAGGCGTCGCCGCTCCAAGAATGACGGGCGTGAACTCTGGGTACGTGCCGAACTTCTTCGACACAATGAGCATAAGCTCCGTCATTTGTGCCTCATCCAGGTCGGCCACCATGAAAACAGCGCGCATGCCGGCCTGTGTATACGAGGCCTCTGGCGCGAACCGATCCATAACATGTCCGAGAATCGGTCCAGGCCCCCCTTCTTCGAAGTCTAAGCGATTGCCTTCGTCGGCAGGAATCTCGAAATATACCAAGTAACGCACGATTGATCACCTCTCGCATAATTCAACGTTCGAGAATAAGTGCTTTCACCGGGGGTTGAGCGCTTCTTGGGCGTCAAAATGGCCTAAATCGTTCGGTAGGTCACTCGTTTGGCAGCGCTGGCGGAGCGTTGGCGACACGTGGGCCAAGGACGGTAGCTGCGAGCTCAAAATCGTTGCCAGTTGTCACGGTGCCGGCGCGACGCCCCTAAAATCGTTCGGCGGTAAAAGCTTGTTTCGAGCACAGGTCTGCTCTTTCACCTTGTGCTGGTCTTGGTCGCTTACTTGTACATTCGTCGATATGCAGCTTCACGACAAAACAAGAGATGACTGCGATAGTTAATGCAAGAGGGCCAGCAGGCCATTTCTGTCAGACAATTCACGATTGCCCAAAGAACGCACGCATGGCCATGGTCTGACATGATTGAACGACGCAGCGAAAATGAAGAAACTAGTCATAGAAGGCCGGGATTTAGGAAAGCATATTGATGTACTAAAAAGATTTTTATAGTACATTGATGTATACCTTTTAGCATAACGTGGAGCATAATTATGGGTGAATGTTTTTGGCGAGGCCGACAATCTGACCGCACGAACCCCCGTTCGTGAAGTGTGCTTTCATCGAATTCCTTACGGTTCACCCGCGTCAATTTTCTTTAAACTGAGCGCAGGGCACGATTACGCGTTCCTGCTCGAATCGCGAACCGGCCTAGGAAACACTGCACAATACTCCTACGTCGGATTTGATCCGACCACGGTCGTGCGCGTCAAGGATGGCGTCACCACCGTCAATCAACGTCAGAAACACGTTCCGGACCCCTTAAAAGCTGTTCAGAACCAAATCAGCTTGAAGCGGCACGCACAGCATCGATATGGATTCCTCGGTGGGGCGGTCGGGTATCTCTCCTATGACGCTATCCGCTATTGGGAGCGCCTTCCGCAAACGGCCGTCGATGATCTTGACTTTCCTGACCTCGAAATGGGTATCTACGACGACGGGATAGTTCTCGACCACGTGCGCCGTGAGGCGTTCTACTTCCATCTCGAGGAGAACCGTTACGAACAGCTCTCTGCCCTCTTGCGCAGGCCCTGTGAGCCGGGCGACTTTGCCATTGCGCATCCGCGCCTGAATGTCGGCAAGGCGAAGTACGCGACGATGGTGGAGAAGGCGAAAGCGTACATCGCTGCTGGCGACATTTTTCAGGCGGTCCTTTCGAAACGCTATAGCTTCGCATTTTCCGGCGATTTGGCACCCGTGTATCTCGCGCTTAGAGCGATGAACCCCTCGCCATACATGTTCTACCTTAAGATGCAAGACCGCGCTATTATAGGGACAAGTCCTGAAACCCTCGTGAAACTCACCGATGACAAGATCGAGAGCTTTCCCATAGCCGGCAGTCGCCCGATTACAGGAGACCCTATAAAAGACGCTCAGCTGACGGACGACCTTCTTAGCGACCCGAAAGAGCTAGCGGAGCACGTTATGCTTGTCGATCTGGCGCGCAACGACGTAGGCCGAGTTGCCGAGGCCGGCAGCGTGCACGTTCCTGCGTTCATGGACGTGCAGCGGTACAGCCACGTGCAGCACATTGTCTCGCTGGTTTCCGGGAAATTACGTGATGGTGCGGACTGCTTTGACGTCTTGCGTGCGGCGTTTCCGGCGGGCACGGTGTCGGGCGCGCCTAAAGTTCGCGCTATGGAAATCATCGAAGAGCTTGAGCCGGTTCGGCGCGGACCGTACGCAGGTGCGGTCGGGTACTTTTCATGCAACGGCGATATGGATTTTGCGATTACCATACGGGCGCTGTTTGCGAAAGGGGGTACGTGTCATCTGCAGACGGGAGGCGGCATCGTTGCCGATTCCGTTCCTGAGAACGAATGGACAGAGACGGAACTCAAAGCTCGGGCGTTAATGAAGGCGCTCGAGGACACAGGAGGCACTTTGCGATGAAGGTTCTTGTTATTGACAATTATGACTCATTTGTGTACAACCTCGTTCAACATGTAGGCGAATTAGGCGGAACACCGCTCGTGTACCGAAACGACCAGTTGACCCTCGAGGAGGCAACGGCACTTGATCCGGATCGGATAATCCTTTCGCCAGGTCCGGGCACACCGACAGAGGAGCGCTTCTTCGGCGTGTGTTCTTCTATCCTTGAGCATCTGAGCCCGACGACGTCGACTCTCGGGGTGTGCCTCGGCCATCAAGGAATCGTCGCAGCCTTTGGCGGTCACATCACAGCTGCGCAGCACGTGATGCACGGCAAGGCAAGCCACATCCGGCACTGCGGTTCAGGGCTCTACGATGGTATTGAGAATCCTTTCTTCGCCACCCGCTACCACTCCCTCGTCGCGGACCGCGCATCGCTCCCGCCGTGCCTCGAGGTAACGGCCGAAGCGTGTGACGACGGGGAGATCATGGGCGTCCGCCACGACACGTACCCGATAGAAGGTGTGCAGTTCCACCCCGAATCTATCTTGACCGCATCCGGCAAACGCGTCATCACCAATTTTCTCAAGGGGGGGCGAGCGTGATCAGGGACAGCATAGCGAAGGTCGTGAGCGGAGCGAACTTGACGCCTCGAGAAGCGCGCGCCGCCATGCTAGAACTGCTGTTAGGCGCGGCGACAGAGGCACAGATCGGCGCGTTCCTCACCGCTCTTTCGATGAAAAGGGAAACGGTAGAGGAGCTCGCTGCCTTTGCGTTGGTTATGAAGGAGTTCTGTCACATCATCCGTCCGAACGTCAAGGGGCGGATGGTCGACACGTGCGGCACAGGAGGCGACGGCATAAAAACCTTCAACGTCAGCACCGTCGCGGCATTGGTCGCCGCCGGTGCGGGAGTCACCATTGCAAAGCACGGAAATCGCTCCGTTACGAGCAACAGTGGCAGTGCGGATGTGCTGGAACAGCTCGGACTGAACCTGTCCCAAGGGCCAGCCGAGGTCCAAAAGGCAATCGAGTCAATCGGCATCGGGTTCATGTTCGCCCCTCAGTTCCATCCGGCAATGCGCGCCGTGCTTAAGACGCGACAAGAGATCGGCGTGCGGACGGTTTTTAATCTTCTCGGGCCACTCGTGAATCCGGCGAACGCCCAGGCGCACCTTCTCGGCGTCGCTGAGCGGGCGTGGGTGATGCCACTCGCCATGACGTTGATGACTCTCGGGTGCGAGGATGCCATGGTTGTCTACGGGATCGGCGGACTTGATGAGATCTCGCTCTTTGGAAAGACGGTCGTGGCACGCGTGACGGGCACGAGCCTTACCCAACACGAGCTGAGTCCAAAAGACTTTGCCCTTGAGTCGGTCAAACCGAGCCAACTTCTCGTGACTGACCCGCGACAGAGCGCTCGTCTAGCGATCACATTGCTCAATTCGAATCCCCGCGTTCAAGAACCAAGAATGGGGGTCACGCTCGCCAACGCGGCGGCTGCGATCCTCGTTGGCGGTCTAGGCGATGACCTCGAGTATTGTGTCGAACTGGCAGCTGAATCGATCGCAAGCGGTGCAGCCTATGGAAAACTCAGAGCGCTCGTAGAGCTCTCCGGCGGGAACGTTTCAGTGCTCGACGAGTTGGAGAGGTCGCATGCCTGATTTCTTTGATATCCTCTGTCGCACCGCCCACAAAACCGTCGCGGGAGGGTATTACTCCGGGTTCGCGGAGCGCGACAAGCCGGTTGATACCCGCCCCACGCTTCGTTTGAGTGAGTGTATACGCAGGTGCGCGTGTCTTCCGCTCATTGCCGAGGTTAAGCTGGCGTCCCCGACGATGGGAGCGGTCCACGTGGACGCGGGCGCAATTGCGAGGCACATGCAAGCAGGAGGTGCTGTCGGAATTTCCGTAGTGACCGAACCCCGTTTCTTCAAGGGGTTCTCTCATATGCTGGGCACCGTCCGAAGCTGCGTCTCGGTCCCCCTCGTTATGAAAGACTTCGTCGTCAGTGCCTGCCAGATCGAAGCCGCGCGAGACGCCGGCGCGAGTGCTATCCTGCTGATACAGGCGCTGTTTGACCGAGGCTACGCCACACGCGGAGCTGAGGACATGATTGCGTTCGCGCACGCGATCGGACTTGAAGTGCTCTTGGAGGCACATACCGATTCTGAATTTAAGCGGGCCTTATCTACTGACGCAGACCTTGTCGGCATCAACAACCGGGATCTGAGGACGCTAACCGTCGATCTTATGACCACCAGGGATATCTTGGAAAAAGTCCCCACAGATGGGAGGGTCGTCGTGAGTGAGAGCGGCGTTGAGACCCCAGAAGAAGCCCTATTTCTCAAGCGATGTGGCGTAGACGCGTTATTGGTCGGTTCCGCCCTCATGCGGGCTGAGGACGCGCGTCGAGCGGTCAACAGGATGGTGGGTGCGGCATGAGGCGAGTGCGTGTCAAGGTCTGTGGCATAACGAACATGGAAGACCTCGAAGTAGCCGTCGATGCGGGCGCGGATGCGCTCGGCTTCGTCGTGGATGTGCCTGAGTCACCTAGAAGCATATCGCTGGATCGCGCACGGGACCTCGTCGAAGCGACGCCGCCCTTCGTCCAGGGCGTTCTCGTTTCGGTGTTTGACACCATCGATCAGCTCGAGACGCTGTGCTCGTGTCTTGCCCCCGATGTGGTGCAGGTGGCAGGCACGCTGCCTCGCGATGCCATTGGTGAGCAGCTTCGCGGCATTCGGGTAATCCAGGCCGTGGCGGTGAATGATCGGGCGGCGGACGTCGCCCTCCCCTCTGCGCACTGCGATGCGGTTCTCACCGACTCGCGCGTTCCCGGCGCACATGGGGGCACGGGGAAACCGCATAACTGGAACGTTAGCCGGGCAATCAGGGAACTGATCGCGCCTACCCCCCTTATATTGGCGGGAGGCTTAACGCCAGGCAACGTTCGGGCAGCCATCGAAAATGTGCGCCCGTATGCGGTTGACGTTTCAAGCGGAGTTGAGATCCGCGCAGGTATCAAGGATCCCGCGAAGATTCGCGCGTTTATCGAAGCAGTGACGGAGGCATCTGATGGACTATAGCGATTATCCCGTCAACGGCAAGTACGGGCACTTTGGGGGCAGTTTCGTTCCTGAAACGTTGGTAGCGGCACTTTCAGAGCTTGCAGAGGCCTATGCGCGTTTTCGTGGAGATCACGATTTTCAACAGCGGCTCAGCGGATACCTCACTACATTTGCGGGACGGCCAACCCCCCTGTACTACGCCGAAAACATCTCCGAGAAACTCGGCGGTGCCAGGATCTACCTCAAGCGTGAGGACCTTGCTCACGGCGGCGCCCATAAGATTAACAATACACTCGGTCAGGCACTGCTTGCAAAGCGCATGGGGAAAACACGCGTTATCGCCGAAACGGGAGCAGGGCAGCACGGGGTAGCCACCGCTATCGCGTGTGCGGCGCTGGGGCTTAAATCTGAAGTTTACATGGGGACTGAAGATATGGAGCGTCAGAAGCTCAACGTGTTCCGGATGGAGCTGCTCAACGCAGTGGTGCGCCCGGTGGAACTCGGATCCCGGACGCTCAAGGATGCGATCAACGAAGCCCTGCGCGATTGGACAGCCAACGTGCTTACGACGCACTACCTGATCGGTTCCGTTGTCGGGCCCCACCCCTATCCGATGATCGTTAGGGACTTCCAAAGCGTTATCGGGTACGAAATACGCGAGCAAATGACGCGACAGGTCGGGCGCCTCCCGGATGCGCTCGTCGCGTGCGTTGGAGGCGGCAGCAACGCGATCGGCACGTTCCATCCGTTCCTCGACGAGGATGTGGCGATGCACGGGGTTGAGGCTGGAGGAGAGGGGCTCGCGACGGCACGGCACGGGGCGTCGTTGTGCGCAGGGTCAGAGGGGGTGTTCCACGGCATGTTGACGTACCTGCTTCAAGACGCTGACGGGCAGGTTCAGCCGACGCACAGCATTTCAGCCGGCCTCGACTATCCCGGCGTTGGCCCCGAGCACGCGTTTTTGAAACACGAGAACCGAGTCATCTTTAGCGCCGTGAGCGACACGCAGGCGCTTGAGGCCTTCCTCGAATTGTCAAGGACTGAGGGCATCCTGCCTGCTTTGGAGTCGGCACACGCCGTTGCTCACGCCATGAGGCTCGCGCCTACGCTAGATACGGACGATGTCCTCGTGGTTACGCTTTCAGGCAGAGGCGACAAGGACGTTGACGTGGTAGCGCGCTACGTGGGGGCAGACCTATGAGCGCCATCGCCGCGACGTTTCGCGACTTGAGACAAAAGAGTGAGGGTGGCCTGATCGTGTACGTGATGGCAGGCGATCCTACACCAAAGCACACCTTGAAAATCGTCGATGCGTTGGTCGCAGGCGGGGCCGACATCGTTGAGCTCGGAATCCCGTTCTCCGATCCGATCGCCGATGGTCCAACGCTGCAACGCGCAGCTGGGCGGGCGCTGGAAGCAGGAACAACCCCAAGGAAGGTTTTTGACCTTGCCCGCGCGATATCGAGGGCGCACGAGGTGCCGGTGGTGGTTATGACGTACTACAACATCGTGCACCAGATGGGCGTTGAAGCGTTCTGCACAGCGGCTCAACAAAGCGGCGTGAATGGCGTCATCGCCCCGGATCTTCCTGTTGAAGAAGCGTCGCAGTATAGGGAGGCGGCGATGCGACATGGCATTGACACCATCTTTCTCGCTGCCCCATCGACCTCAGCGGCGCGATTGGAAAAGCTCGTGACAGCCTCGTCAGGTTTCGTGTACCTCGTTTCAGCGAACGGAATCACCGGCGCGCGGAAGATCTTGCAGGACAAGAGCATCGCGAGTATACAACGAACCGCGTCACTCATTCGAGGGAGAGCCCCATTAGCGGTCGGATTCGGCCTTTCGTTGCCTTCGCACGTCAGGCAGGTGATCGACAACGGAGCGAGCGCGGCCATAGTGGGGAGCAGATTCGTGCAGATTGTCGAGCAGAACCTGGACGACGGACACACGATGCTGAGAGGGCTGCGTGAGTGTGCGCACACGCTAAAGGGTGGCACTTTGCTCAGCTGAGCGACGGATTGAAGCATTAGGGTGCACCTACGCCCCACCGGATACATGTCTCTCGGGTTTTTCGGCCTACTCGCAAAAAAAGGAAGGAGGGGTTGATACCCCTTAGCATCCGCTGGGCGCGACCCGACACAAACTGCAGCTCCCACCGACGAGACGCGGGTTCACTCCTCAAGGGGCGTAACGTAGCAGGATGCCAGCTTGCTGCTAATGAGCTTCTGTTCGTGAAAAAGCCGCGCGGTGAGGTGGTACATGCCCTCTTCGCTCGCGTAGAGCTCGCTTACGAATCGCTTCGTGCCGCCTTCTGCGATAAAGTCGATATCGATCACGTCCATGAGCGTGTGGGATTTCGACGGGGGAGTTGCGGCGATCTCAAGCCGTAGATTCTGCACGTCGCGGTGGGCGTGCACGACCGTTTCCGTCTCGATTGTTTCTTCATAGGCCCAGTAGGGCCGATTCACGAAGAAGGTCTGAATCTCGGCGGGATCTTCAATGAGTCGAACCTCGTAATAGGGAGAGTACCAGTTCACGAAAGCACCGTCGCGGTTCGCCGTGACGTGCAGATAGACCCATCCGGTGTGGTTCGCAAAGACGTGGAAGTTGAGCGCTGCCATGTCGTGAGGGCGCAACTCTTGCACGAAATGAAAAGAGCCGCTTGTCAAAACGTCGAGATCGTGCGAGTTATAGGTATACAGCGTCGCGCTCACGTCGACGAGGCGTTCCGTCGATACGTTCCTCAGCCGGACAGTGATCCAGTGGCGCCCCCGTTCGAGCACCTCGGGCGTAACGGTTGCCTCGAAGGGATGCTTGAGTCGTTCTTCCATGGCGCATCGACCTACTTAACGTTCACTCGCGTTTTCTTTTTCGCCTCAGTGGGCTCCTTCTTCGGGATCGTCACCTCGAGTACGCCGCTCTTGAACGTTGCCGCTGCTTTATCTGGAAGAACGTCGGCGTGGAGGTTGAGCGTCCGGCGGTACGATGCGAAGCCGCGCTCGCGGTAGGCGTAATCCTCATCCTTGCGTTCCGTTTCGGTGCTCGATTCAGCGCTGATCTCGATTCGTTCGGGCGTAAGGTTGATCTCGATATCCTCCTTCTTCACTCCGGGCAGGTCTGCGACCACCTGGATGGCGTCGCCAAGGTCAAGGACGTCAACGCGTGGCCGTTTCAAAGCGGGCACCTGCGAGGGCCATAGGCGCTCGAGGCCGTCCTCCACGTTGACGCGGAACGTGTCGAACACGCGGCGCATCTCGGCGAAGGGGTCACTCATCCAGTAGTCCTTCGGCGTGATTCGCTTCTCTTCTTTCTTTTCGTCGGTCATAGTATCATCAAATTACGTAGCGCACGAGGATAAAGCATACGCAAGGAAAAAACAGATCACGAAGGAGAAACACGCTCCGCAAAACCAACACAGTACTTTTGCATATGCAATAAGTAGGTTTTTGGGCAACTCGTAGGGAGGCATAGGGGGTTTTTCTGTTGCACGTCAACATTAACTCCAGCAATCGGGGCGGCTGTCGTAATCGCTACATTCTTTTTAGCTGCTATGGGGGTTGTCTCCTCGCGAATGGAGCCGTTAACAACGTCTCTAATATCAACACAACGACAAGGGATAGCAGAAAGATCCCTAAGTTTTGCACGATGCTAAAACCGCTGGCATATTCAGAACAGATACGGAGCATATTTTATTTGTGTAAGGAGTAAAAGTGGCTAGCAAATGCTTGCCTATAAGTTGTAGAGGTCAAATGATGAGTGTGGGCGCAAGACCGAGGGACTATCAGGATTATCACAGACCACTCGCGACCTACTCAGAAAAAGAACGAAACCGGATTTTAGAAAGCAAAGCACAACAGAGGGCGAGAGCCCAACTGCATAAGAAGCTTAGGGGTGCGGTTCCTGGCGTTTTTAACGTGATGCAAGAAACCCCCTATTAAGCTTACTTGTTTTGAGAAGAGAGACAATGAGGAGCCCCCTGCGTGACACCCCAAGTTAATTAACGGCCAAAATGCGATCTGATCAACAAAAGCACTTCATAAAATGCACAACTGCGTTACCTCAACAGACACTATGCGATTTAGTTTTAGTGCAAAAAAAGGAGGAAAAAGGCAGTCTATTTTTGGTTTAACCTACGATCTGCGTTATTTCTTTGACGATGCCGTTCTCTACGTGTTCAGTCCACAGCATTTCGGGCACGTCAACAGCAAGAAACAGCCAAGTAACCAACAAGGTTTCGACTGCTGCCACTGCCAGGTTCTGGATCAACTTGCCTATGCCTATGTGGATTGAAAAATCATTCGGCTCACCCGTTATGAGTATGCTGAACGCCCTGTCCGCAGTGATGATATCCCGCAAAATCCCAGCCTTTGTCGCCTGTACGACTATTCCCAAAGGCGCAGTGGATGACTGTGTCTTGTAGCCTTCAGTTGAAAGTTGCTGAACAATCTGCTGCGATAATTGATTTAGGTCCTTGTTTTTTCCTTGAAAATGCAGTATTTTTTCAGATACCATTTTAAAAACCTACACGTCAGTTGAGTGAGCGACTAGTTAATAGTTGTTCATAATGCTGCCGTTCTTTTTGTCGTTTCCTCGGACCACATATAAACCAATTAGATCAGGACCCCTCGTGCAATGGTTATATAGTTAGAACATCTAATTATTAGAAGATGCAATTATTATGACCGCAGATCTAGAAGAATCCGCCCGTAAGCTGCTTGAAGTAGTTCCAATTATCATGCAAGACATACGATCTGAGATGCGTCGTCGACGGTTACTAGACTTGACCGTCCCTCAGTTCCGCGTCTTGGCTTTTGTGAACCGCAATGAAGGCTCTTCACTCTGGGAGGTGGCATCTCACGTGGGGCTAACCCCCCCTTCCACGTCTCGGCTTGTGGACGGTCTCATCGCGCGCGGTTTGATGGCACGGAACGACCATCCGGCTGATAGACGACGTGTACGGCTAACCGTCACGGGTCACGGACTGGCGATTTTGGAGGCATCTACCCAAGGAACTGTGTCATATCTAGCAAACAAACTTAGCGGTGTGGACGCTGACGATAGAGAAGCCATCGACAAAGCCGTGGAAGCGCTGCGAACTGTCTTTGCTACCAGCACAAGCGTGGTGACGTAAGACTATGTCTATCCTCACAACAGAGGACCTCACTCGTAGGGTTGGAGAGCCGAAAGCCGTCAGTGGCCTGAGCGTACCCCCCAGAGTCACGCCCGACAACGACAGGAGGCCCATTCTTGCAGTAAGTAACCTAAGCAAAGGGTTCGGCAAGGTTACGGCAGTGGATGCCATCAACTTCGAGGTGTTTGAGGGCGAAATCTTCGGGCTTGTCGGCTTAAACGGAGCTGGGAAGACAACAACGATGCTAATTCTGTCATCCCTTCTAAATCCTGATTCCGGCAACGCCACCTTGTGCGGTTATGACGTCGTGAAGGAGAAGGATAGTGTGCGGCGTTCTATCGGGTTCGTTTTCGAGGAAGAGGCTGTTGACATCTACCTTACGGGCAAGCAGAACCTGGATTTTGCGGCACGCATGTACAGTCTCCCAAAACAAGAGAGGGAGAAGAGGGTGGCTGAGGTCTTAAAGACTGTTGGACTTGAACAGCACGCGAATGCCAAAGTAAGGGATTATTCCGGGGGGATGCTGCGAAGGCTTGAGATAGCGAGAGGAATGCTTACCTCTCCTAAGGTCCTCCTCCTGGACGAGCCGACGATAGGGCTGGACGTGCAGACGCGAAGATACCTCTGGGATTACCTCCGCCGAGTGAACAAGGAGATGGGGGCAACGGTTCTTTTGGCTACGTCATATCTTGAGGAAGCTGATTATCTCTGTAACAGAATAGCAATTTTGCACGAAGGCAAGATAGTCGCGTTAAATACCCCTGAGGCGCTAAAAGGCTCAATCGGTGAGAATCTGATAACGCTTAAGGTATCAAAGGGCTCGCAGGAAGAGTTCGCAGAACTGCTAATCGGTGAGAATCTGGTAATGCCTGAGTTATCAAAGGGCCCGCAGGAAGAGTTCGCAGAACTGCTGCGGGAGATGCCCTGGGCAAAAAGCGTTGAAAGTCACGACGGCGCTTTAGTGCTGAGCCTTATGGACAAGAGTATAGGGATACCTGAGATCGTGCGACTGGCCAAAACACACGGATTTAGCATCTCCTCTATAAAATCAAGCACGCCAAACTTAAACGATGTTCTATTGCACTACGTGAAGAAGAGCGTAGAGGAGCACGATGGATGATGGAAGACGTGATAGGAGTACACGAGCTTACGAAGAAGTTCGGCGACTTTGTTGCGGTTGACCACATCAACTTCACAGTCAAGAGAGGTGAAATATTCGGGTTCCTCGGTCCAAACGGAGCTGGAAAATCAACGGCCATAAAGATGCTGACAACACTGCTGCATCCGACTTCAGGTTCCGCCGAGATCTGTGGGTACGACGTGGTCAAAGATAGTGACGAAGTCAGAAGGCATATCGGAATTGTTTTCCAAGACCGGTCCAGCGATGACTATCTAACGGGCAGACAGAACCTTGATTTTCATGCACGAATGTACGAAATGAGCGGGGAGGAAAGGGAGAGCAAGATAGAGGAGGTCCTCGATTTGCTTGAGCTGAAAGGAAAAGAGAACATCAAGCTTCACAATTTGCCAGAAGGCGTTCGTCGACGATTTGAAGTGGCAAGAGGCTTCATGACTCGTCCGGACGTCGTGTTCCTCGACGAACCTACCATAGGATTTGATATAAAGGCGAGGATGGATTTATGGAACCAGATAAAGACGGCGAGGGAGATCGAGGGAGTAACCGTTTCGCTCACGACGCATTTTATCGAGGAGGCGAACTATCTCTGTGATCGCGTGGCTATCATCGACAAGGCAAAGATAATAGCGCTGGATACGCCTCAGAAGCTGAAGGAGGCGGTAGGGTCCGATTTAATCTCACTTCAAATTGCTGACGGAGGAGAGAAGAGGGCTACGTTCATGGAGAAGGTAAACGAGCTTGACTGGATAACGCGTGTTGAGGAATACAGCAATTCGATTTTGTTAAATGCGGAAAGCGGTGAGGGAAGGGTGGCTGACCTCATAGATTTTGCGGATACGCATGGATTTGTCATTACATCTATAGATGAGCGTGAACCGAGCCTCGAGGACGTCTTTTTGTACTTCACCGGCAGGACGATACGAGAGGCTGAAGGTGGGTAGATGAGATTGGAACGAAACGCGGGCGGGATGGTAAAATGGAAGTGCAAGAAGTAACTCACAAACCCCTATTTGAGGGCGAGCCAATTTACAGCATGTGGTTGCGGGAATTGATACGATTCTCCGCCATGCGATCGCGAATCCTCGCGACATTCGCCTCGCCGTTGATCTGGCTTCTTTTTTTAGGTATTCCATTGAGTCAGATCTTTGCAAGTGGAGGAGCAAGCCAGAGTGTGCCTGGGGGATTGCCCTTCTTCGCGTTCATCGTTCCAGGAATTGTCAGCATGGGCTTGCTATTCGGGGGTACGAATAGTGGTGTCACCGTCCTCTGGGACAAGGAGTTCGGGTTCCTAAAGGAGGTGATGGTCGCTCCTGTGCGGCGCACATCGCTCATGATAGGCAGGAGCTTAGGAGCGCTGACGATCGCACTCATTCAAGCTCTGGCCACGATAGGAATTGCTCTTATCCTCGGCACATGGCTTGGTTTCAGAATCATTAGCGTTGCTGGTTTCTTCTTGGCGATGGGCTTCATGATTATTACCTTCTTTGCTTTCGTTGGTTTCGGCTTGACGCTGGGCGCCTTGATCGAGAATACTGAGGGATTCATGACAATTGTGCGCATGTTAGAGTTTCCGATGTTTTTCCTGTCTGGTGCCTTATTGCCACTTACAGTGATTAAGGGCATTCCTGTTTTGTATCAGCTACAATTCATCAACCCCCTTACGTATGGCGTTGACGGGGTACGGGGGCTTCTCACCGGCGTATTCCTCCTTCCGGCATGGCTTGATCTAACTGTCATTGTCGCTTTCGCACTGCTATTCCTTTTCCTAGGTGCCTATGCATTTTCTAGGATGGAAGTTGACTAAGTGTAGCCTTAACCCGGTAGAAAGAGGGGCAAAGAATAATCCCCAATGAATTGACGAAGCCAAGAATGGTAGTGCCGTTAGAGCGTAATCCGCTTAACGCAAAAAATGAGTATGGATTAATAAACAAGCGTAGCGCTCTGCCGCTCAATAGCAGCAGCAGCCTCGCTGTTTTCGTCTCCTACCCGTGATGACACGGTCTTTATCAAAGCCGTCATCACCGAGCCTTTCAATCCCCCGGTGTTCGGTAATGGCCTCTCGGTCAGGCTCCTCAACGGCGTACTTGTCGAGGATGAAATCCCACTTGTACGATTCGTTCGGCAGGATAAATGACTCGAGGGGTTTCTCCGTTTTCCTTTTTGCGTGCATCTTTTTCTCTCACCTCCATAGCCAAGAGAGGCGGATGACCTAGTCAACGCATCCTTCATACTCTATAGAGAACTCCGGAGTGGCGTCCTTCGAAACAACGCTTATCTATACAACGCACCACGCCGCAGTGCCGGCGTGTGACGCCGTCGTTCGAACGGCTGTACTCTCCCTATCTCCTCACGACGTGCTTATGCGTTGGCACACACAGTGGATAGTGACTACTCGTTGTGACAATGCTAAGCATCGGGCCCAGCCTCGGTCGGCAAAAAAACTTTCGGCCTGTCGTCTTTTCTGGGCAAACGCACGGCTTGGATGCGCGATCCGGCCGTCTTTCACCCCGTTTATGTCTTCGGGTCTTTTGTCGGCCACGGCAGATGCTTACGTTTGCATAGAGCCCTCTTCCTGCAGGATGCCCTCATCTTGTCACAGCCTTCAGAAGCCACGCCATGTTTCTGCCGGCATTCTTTGCCGACGCGATGCCTTCATCATCCTTGTCAACCTCACCGATATCCCTCCCAATGCCAATCGAAGGGCGACCCGGAACGATCATGTCCGCGCTGAGCAGGAAATGGAGCAGCGTATCGAGAGAATGCATCGCGCCAGTCCGCCTCTGCGCGACGACAGCTGATCCCACTTTGCGTTTGAAGAGCCCGTCGTTTGCAAAGGAAACGAAACCGGCCCGGTCGACCAATGCTTTCATCTCGGCAGTGACATCACTGAAATAGACCGGAGAACCCAGGATGATCCCGTCGGCTCCGGCCATCTTCTCGATGCAGTCATTGACGATATCGTCGTCAAGCACGCACCGCCGGTCCCTGTTTTCAAAGCATTTCATGCAGGCGGTGCACCCCTGAATCTTCTTTCCGGCAAGCTGGACCAGTTCGGTCTCGATGCCTTCGTTTTCGAGTTCCTCGAGCATGCGTCGGATAAGGATGGCGGTGTTGCCGTCCTTTCGTGCGCTTCCGTTGATGGCGATAACATTTGTCATAGGGCAACTCCTAGTGCCGTGCGTCCTGAGAAAAAACCTGAGGCGCGTTGCCCTCATACGATTTTTCTGCAGGAGCACTCTTTATCATCAGGTTCGATCTACCGTAAGTGAATATATAGTAACGTGAAAAAGTCGCCTTTGTGCTAAAAACGGCGACACATTTCACAAATAATATCGACCCCGAGCGCGTAACGCGCTCAGTATTTAAGGAGAAATTACTGCAGACACGAAATTACGCCAAATTAATCGCCGATCTTACGGATGACCGCCACCGCGGTATCGTAGAACATCTTAGATATATCTGGCATCATCTGTAAGTTCTGCTGCTGTCTTTGCAATATATTCTGCAAGTCCTCATTTGCCAGCTGTGCGTCGTCTCCAACTGAGTTTAATTGTTCTTTCAACTCCGATAATAGCGCGGTTTCTTTTGATAAGTCTATCCGCTTTGGCATTGCCTCACTTCCTGTTCGAACTTGAGTTGTTCGTTTCTTGAAACAAACGATGCAACGGTCTAAGAAGGAGGAGGTTATGCGGCATAAGTGCTACCTTTTGATTGCGGGTCTTGAGGATGCGCGATGGAGAAAAAAAGACGAATAAGAGCGTTATTCATTTTCGTGAGATTCTTGCTAAACTCGTGCTTACAAGAAAAAATTGCTCGAATCCACCACAAAAGACGCAAGCCGTCGGGCGCCCTTGCACAAGTAGCCTTCTTTGAGACGCATCTCCTTCTACAAGGTGGCGGTCGCCGTTCCCATCTGGATGATATTGTTGGACTGTATGAGCTCGTTTACCTTCACGGAGCTACCCAGTAAGCTGCCCTCCGTGTGCGTGTACTCCTTATACACGCTGGGAGCGTGCCCCGTCGCGTTGTAATAAATGTGGCTCGTGTCGCTCGAGTAATCCGTGCTTGTTAGGCTGTAATTGGTCTTGTCAAATGCGTTAAGATAGTTCGTGGCGTCCTGCGTCGTAGGGAATGACAGAAACGTGCTGTTTGCTGCAACCGGTGTTCCCGTAGACGTCAGCTCGACCGTTCCGATGATGGTAACGCTCGTGCCGTTGTTCCACGTCACGTCCCACGACTGAACCGTATATGACGCGTTCCCGTATACTTCCTGCTTCGTGGCATTGACAAGCTTCTCAAGCAAAGCGTCATGCGTTGGTGAGGGGCTTGTCGCCGTGTTGTTTGTGGTCGCGGTGCAACCGCACACCGAGAGCGAAGCAATCAGAATGAACACCGGAATAACGAACAACTTTTTTGTCATATATGCCGCCTTGACGGAAAAAAATGAATCAAAAAGGTAAACGGCGGTGTGATAGCTTAAGAGTTGTCGCTTAGCTGCCCACGTTTGATACGTCGAAAAAAGCTTAGCTGCCTCGCGCCACCACAACAGCTACATCCGTGAGATATCACACCAATGGCGTACACTCTTGACATATGTTTAGCATATTAAGTATGTTCAGCGTAATATAACTTTAGTCCGGTAACTTGATTCTTTGTTATAATGCACAGCAATCGATTGTCGAGCTGTAACATTCGACACGGATAGACACGTTAATTAGACTTGCAATTCGCACCGCTTTGTGGTGTTTCGGTGGACACGCTCGGGCTTCTTAGCGCAAAGAAGTTTTGCGGCGGGCCCCAGAGGCGAACTAGCCTCGTTGTTAGCTACACGTTCTCCTTTCTAGGGAGGTATGGCGCGGGAACGCCACCACCTATAGGCTCCCCGACGGACCTTCAGGCGGCACTAGTGTGCAGCGCTGGCTAACTCTGCCAGGCGCTTATTGGCGCTGTCCCTGTAGACCCCTCCGTGATAGCAGATCACCGTTTTGATGTCGTATTGCGTAAGTTTTTTCAACGAGTTCAAGGCGGTGTCGATATCGTACGCTGACCGCGGGTTTGGCCCCTGCAACTCGCCGTCTGCGGCGACTAATGCATCGCCGCTAACGAGGATCTTGCTCTGATTCAGGTACAGACAGATATGACCCGGGGTGTGACCCGGGGTGTAGATCACTGTGATCCCTCCACAGTAAGGCAAGACCTCTCCATCAGCAACCGCCGTTGTAACGTTCGCTTTGGGCGGGTTCGCAAACATCATTTCAATCTGCTGCCGTCGTTCCTCGGGCAGAGACGCCACCATCTTCGACAGACGCTCCGGGTTCATCTTAATCAACGGCTTTCGGCCTTCTATGTACGGCCTCTCCTCTTCGGAGGACACAACGTCGACTTTATGAGGAGACTCCCGGACAATATCCGGCAGGCTTCCGATATGGTCGATGTCCTGATGGGTTATGATCAGCTTGTCGAGCCTGTCGAACGAGACACCTGCCCTAGCTGTCGCGTCACGAATCTGTTGTAGCTGGCCGGGGAAGCCCGCATCCACCAGCACGACCGTATCGTCATCCCAGGTGAGTGTCGGATGAATGATGCTCTGTCCTGAGAAACTCCTCATCGGTAATTCCAGCACCTCTACGCCGTCGGCTAATCTCATCACACTCCAAGGCTTGTATGAGCCTTGGTTCACCTCCTGTTTGCAGTATGCCTTCGTTTTCTATAACTATCTAGCGCTGCTCAAATCTTGCTTATGAAATTACGCGTATTGATTGGGTTGGTGGATCCCCCCCGCTTTAGTGAAATGGGTTAAGGCTGCTGGAACCTTACCTTTCCTGCCCCGTAAAAGCCCTTAAATAGCGCCTGAACGGCTTAAAAAAGTTCGTTGGGAGCAGAGCTTCACTCGGGGCGAGAGGGTGTGGTGCCGCTACCCCGATGGCCTCGTCGGCCGGAATGGCATCCTTGTTGGCGAGATAGGTCTCTTGTACGTTGCGCAGGTAGTATGGATACTTGGACATCAGGTTGACTTCCGATAATGTCGTAGTTGGCACACATATTAAAGTAAGTCAGTTGGGGCAACGGTCAGCACATCTCAGGAGCAGCAGATTCGCGCGTCCAGCTCTGGCCTTCGCCTGATTATCGTCAGAAAATGCGGTAAGAATAACCTACAAAGCAATCCCGACCGATCAAATTTAAGAGCAGACTTCGGTTCATGACTATCTCATTCTACTGGAGAGGCGTTCGACGAGAAGAAATGACAAGAAGGCAATTAAAGACCACGGCAACACCATCGCAGGCGAACGAAAAACACTTATGTTGCTTTGCGTGTCCTTACTACCGCAACACCACGAACACTTCTCCTTACGGGTAGTGGTGTGGCAAACTGCTGGGGTCAAGTCTATGGCTCCGGCTCCTCTTCTAACCACATGATGAACGTGGGACGCCTAGCTTCACGATACAGGTTTCGGAAAAACGTCCAATTTCTATATTTTGTGAAGTGATACTGAGCGCTCAGCGCACAGGATTTACGTAACCAGAGGAAGAGCGACAGAGGTTAGGATTGTGAGAGTCGTCCACCCGCATTTGTAAATCAAATTGCCGCTTAAGCTCATCAGATATGAGTTTGAAATCACTCACCCTTTTGCTATCCTCAGTCTCTTTTAGATTAGCTTCCATAGCTCACCATTTAGTTAGAAACGGTTAAGAGTAATCGCGCCAAATCGTTTGGCGGGGCAGTGACTCTCTAGTTTAAAGGGGCTAACCTTCCCCCCGACTTCTCCTTCCTAGAGGGTCATGCTCTTTAGGTTTCTTCCAATCGGAAACCATTAAGAATAATCCCGCTAAATCGTTTGGCGGGAGCCGATAGCCCTAGGCTCAATATGGTTTCCATAGACCTTTTCTCCGGCCTAGGGCTTGTGCTTCCACAGCTTTTGATTCTAATCTAGTTGCCTAAGTTTTTTTAGCTATTCCTAAGCTTGTAACAGGTCACCAACCCAAACTTAACAACCCACTTTTAACAACTCTTGGTTTAACAGCACCGTAACATCCAAGTTTGACGTTGCCTATTCGTCACATTTAAAAAAACAGTACCCGACCAATACTCTAGGTACGCATCATGCACGTGCTCAGGCAGCGGATGCTTATAAAATCGTCAATCCACTCCAGAAACCCCATGCGTGAGTATATAGTTCTTGTTTGGCTGATCCCACAGTAATCGTACTAAAAACAAAAACTTAAGTCAAAGCCCTCCGCAACCTTTTCCTATGCCATTCGTTCATCAACCTGAGTATATACCTGGAATTCCAGCAGCCACCATTACAACCCCCACTAACAATACGCGGGTGGAAAACTCAGTATTTGTTAAGGGCACGGCCCAAAACATTGGGGGAGGACAATATTGGCTATGGCTTGTATTATATGATTACAACGCGAACCGCCATTACCCACAAGATGGACCCGTTGCTGTCTCCTCAAACGGTCAATGGGAGATGACTACATCTTTTGGGAGCAGCGGAAGGTATGACATTACTGCGCTCGCTGCGGACCAAAACGCCAACGACAATCTCTTACTATACCAGGCGGCCAGTGAGTCGAGTGGTGATTATCCGGGGTTGCCTGCCCTTCCTTCAGGATGCATAACGCTGGCTTCAGTCACCGTCTCTAGGACGTAGCTTTAACTGTGTACTATTCGTTCAAGCAGGTTTACTGAAGTGACGGACGAAAAATACTTACAGATCAAGAAGGCCAAACCGTCTGGTTACCAGCAATAAGCGGATCGATTTGCAGCAACACTTACGTAAACGGTTAGCAATCAGCTTTCTTTCTCTTTCTTTTTCGACACATCCGGGCCGTATTCGTTTGCGTCTTTGAATTATGTGGTTTATTCGCCGTCGCCCGTCTGAAGCTCTACGCGCAATGCCTACGCCAACCCCAAACTCCAAAACACCGACTGCAATGATATTTCGCCCAACCGCTCCCTTAGATATTTAGGCCCGTCTATGGCGATCACGTAGCGACTAACCAATGGGAACGGTATATACAGCAGATATGCGTAGATCTGTAATATGTCGCGAGTGCTACGACGACATTAAAGCGTCATTTGATACAAGAGATAAAAAATGGAGATAGAAACACCGAAGCCGATAATGGGCGCTATGAGCGCAGACGAGTTCATACGCGGTAGGAGGGTAAAAGCGGCTAGCCGTTTTGTTGATGACGGTTCCGGCATATACTCCCCGATTTGCAACCGCTGCGCTCACTATATCCGCGATATACATTCAAAGACTGTGACGTGCGAAGCATTCCCTGGGGGTATCCCGAAGGCGATATTAACCGGAAAAGTCGACCATCATAAGCCGTATAAGGGTGATCGCGGGTTTCAGTTTAAGGAGGTAGAAAGAATATGAAGTCCGAGGATATTAAACGCGAGCGCAGAACGCAATATAATCCTAATCCATCGCCGGGGTATATCGAGGCGGTTCAAACGCTCGAAGAATTAGACGATTTAGAAAATGTATATGCCGAAGTGATGAGCGTAAAACGGAACCCGGGCGTTAAATTGCCGAACGGCGCTCAGCTAGGTAAACTACTCCATAAGCGCCGCGTGCGTGTACCGGGACGCGAAGAAGAAGTAGACGCAGACGACGTGGGCAATATTCTCGGCATATTCGACCACTCGACCACCCATAAGCATCCCGACGGCGAGTATGTGATAACGACGGAACCATACGGCGCGTCGTTCGAGGATTTATGCGAAATTGTTGATTTTTGCCGATACTACAAATTGCGTGTAGATATTGATGCGGATTCGGCATGGCATCCTGGAGTAACCATACGAGCTACAATTAGGCGTGATGACGCGCGACAACGCTAGACGCGCAGAGGTAACGGTGGCCTTCGGACACGCACCGACAACGGCTAACGACGTAACCTATCATTACAGCGCCGACCCCGTAGCGGCATACGAGCTTATCCAGTATGACCAAATATTCATAAACATATCCCAAAATCTCGGCATAAACGGACGAGCGCTCCAGCTATACCGACACCATGAGGCTATAGCCTCTCTTTTCTCTCAGCTGCTCTCTACGCGATACGTGCTCCGTGAACGCTTGGTGAGCAGCAAGAAGCCCGTTTCAAATCGACCGATAACGCATGCGGAAGGTTCCATTTTCGAGGCAACCTCCAACCCTAGTCTCTCACGGTGTAAAGGTCTCTCGAAGCATTTTTGATGATGATGGGTGACGTTGAGAAAAACACATACACAAAAGAGGCAGACGAGATCAGAAAACAAGGATTGAAGTTAGTTCAAAACTGCTGATGACTTCCCAGAATTGCTATTTTCGGAAGTCGCCGGGTCTCGATCCGCTTTCTGATGCAATACGCCAATCTTGGAGGGCCATAAACTCTGCAGAATAATACGTGAGAACGGTCGCCATCGCGCCATTTATGTAGATGTGTCGTAGTAGTTCCTGAAGCGTTATTCTTCCCCGGTCGCCGACGAGATTACTGACTTCACCATCAAGGTCGTCGAGAGAGATCTTAAGGGTCTCGAAAATCGCGCTGCGCGTGGCGGCTTTGGTAGTGCCTTCTCGTTTATTTTTGCACGTCTTCGTCAAAGTCCAACACAAGGTCCCACCACTCATCGTCGCTTATATCGTCATGGTCAGACAGCTTTTCACTGCTAGTTTTAGGCCTCAGCGGATGACTAAGAGCGTGGGGTTTATAATCTTGAATGATTTCTCGTATAATCTGAACTTCTGAAATCTTGTCTTGGATGATGTCTTCTGTCGCGACAACGGAGCCATTGACAGTGTAAAGGCTTTCCACGTGCCGCCATTTGCCTGTTTTTTGAGCTGCGAACGCGATTCTCTCTTCGTCTATGCTCGCTATCTCCTTACCCAAGCGGATGCCGCTTGAAGAGATATCCGCGCGGAGGATGTAATCGAATTCTAACCGCCCCTCAAAATAGACCTCCATTGAGCTGCGAACGCGATTCTCTCTGACTTCGCCTGACGGGCTAAAAAATACCTTCCGCCCGTGTCTCTCTAATTCTGACGCGAATGCTTCAAAGGCCGGGTTGACTCTCGCCTCATAGAACCTGCTCGCAGCGGACGCATATCGTTCAATGGCCGTTTGCGCTTCTGGGTCTTGGTGTTCTTTCTCTCTAAGGAATTCATTTAAGTCTTGTTTCCAATTGGTCATGCTATTCTCTTAAAGTAGCCCGACTGAAGGATACTCGCGGCTGAATTTTGCGCGCCCCCAGAGCGGGGCCAACAATGTTCCTTCAACGCCGTGTAGATCAACCTTCATCGCACCCACTTCCTCGACTGGTCGCAGAATGTCCAGAAGCACGAGATTGGAATCATAGCTTTATGCTTCCACGGACTGTTGCGTAGCGAGCTGCATCCTCAGACTCACTAGTTTCGTCCTGCATAGCATTTAAATGTTGATCGCGACCCCTTTTTCTGGGAGAATCACATTATCGTGGAGGGTCTGAAACACCTCAGGGTGCTGAAAGGCACGCGACAGATCGCAAGAAGGATAAAGCCCTTAACAGTGATACCGCTGTCTGTAGGCAGTTCCAGAGAGTTTTTATCGCCTAAATTGACGCCGTGTGAAGACGGAGGATTTGGTGTCTGTTGATGCGTTTTCTGGCTTAATTGCATCTCTTCTTGGTGTTGTGCCGGAGGGAAGAACGACCACAAGGAAGGCTAGCGCCCCTTCGTGCACCGTTTGAAAGACACGCGTCGACAATCCGGCAAGTTTTGAGAACGTTTGAGGCAACTCAATCGTCGGATAGCTGTAACCAGCTTTTACGCTTATTCGCGGTGCAGCGCGAGAACTTTAATTATTATAACTGCACAAACAAAAATGGCTTTAAGCCGGATCGTAAAGCAGGTGACTAAATTGAAGTTCAATGTAGATATGGCGACTATAGTAATGCAAACTGATGACTTGTCCACTTTTTTGAAGGCAGCGATCGCAGGAGATCTGGTAGAAACGCTCAAAGGGCAAAGCCCCTTGACGATCTTCGCTCCTGATAATGAAGCGTTCAGTAAAGTTCCAGCTGGCACACTCGACAGTTTGCTCAACAACAAGGAACAGCTGACTGGCGTTCTTACGTATCACGTGGTGGCCGGGAAGCACTTTGCGGCTGATTTGGCCAAGCAGGAGACTCTTAAGACTGTTCAAGGTGGTATGCTCGAGGTTCACGAACATCATTGGCTGCGGCACGGGATCACGATAAACGATGCTGTGGTAAAAGATGCCAACCTTGAGTGTGCTAACGGTGTTATTCACATCATTGACACCGTGTTAATGCCGAAGTAGACCTCGATCAAACGCTATTGTCAGAAGCACCGTCACGCTTGACGGACGCGGAAGCAGCGATCCAGATGGCAATCAGCTCACCTACGCATGGAGCATCTTGCCACAACCACAGCACGAATTCGCCACTTGTGCAAGCAATACACCCGCAGACCAACAAAGGCGAGAAGAGACAGGCCCTCTACAACCTCTTTGCTGCCTACATTCACACAATACCGCTGGAAGAGCTAATAGAAAGCGTTGAACGGGCCCGGCTAGACGCGCAGCTCAGGTATGTGGTACTATACGGGGCGGCCTGCAGCTACTGCCTCGCTAGAGCCGAACGGCTTGACGGGTCGTATTTGCGAACGTTTGCGCTCGAATTAAAAGAACAGCTTGCCCAGACCCTCGCTGCGTTCGTCACATCGATTCTAACAGGGCCGCGTCGGCGCCTCGACGCGGAAGAGGCTGCTGAGCCACCTCGCCGCCAGATCATTGAAGTGTTGCAGCAGGTGATGAGCACGCACGACGCAGAAAAGCTTGCGATTGCTGTGCTCGAAATCTACGAAGACGATTATCGCGAAGAGCGAAGTTCAAAGTCATGAGATTCTTTGTTCTTAAGCCGATGCTGATAGCTGAAGTGTTGTCTTTTGGCTGCGCACGTCTCCCCACAAGCTTATGCGCGGCCGGTAGAAAAAAGAAGAAAAGTGCCGGTCTAAATTTATCGAACCGGCTGCGGCGTCTCATCTAATCTAATGCAGTCAAACCCGTTATGCGTCGCATCTGAGCGTAGCTGTCCGCGATAGTGGTCTCTAGCTGCAGGTGCATCGTGTCCGCTAGCTCTAAGATGTGCTTTGCCTCCCCATGTTTCAAGTTAGCCCCGAATATGATTGCTGCGCGTTGCCCACCGTTAAGCGATTTAATCTCATCTTTGAGCATTTTGGCCGTCTGCTCTGCGTTGCCGATTTCAGTTTTCTTGCTGGCGCTATTATTCGTGCTGACAGCGACGCCGCCTGTCTCGTCTTGTTCTGTTTTTGTTTTCTCTTCCATCAAAGGTACAACGGTGGGTGATAGCTTATAGCTGCGCACGTTTGATACGTCAAAAAAGGAGGGAGTTATCAAAACTACCTAAGCATGTGCACACGACGCGGAAAAGCTTGCGATTGCTGTGCTCGAGATCTGCGAAGCATCCAAACCTTAATAATCAATCTGTGTTTCTAACTTTGCGAGTGAGCTTATGACTGGAGTTATGGAACGCTGTTCGCGTCAGGGTGTGGAGAAGAGCTAGTCAAACCTGATGAATGAAAGGTTAGGGTTACGATCATAAGTGAGCGCGCGACCGGGTTTGACAACCCTGCGGACTCGTGATAGTCTGCCACACAGCAGTCGAGGCAGAAAGAGAAATATTGTTTAGGCATGGAAGGTGGTCAGACCCCTTGAAATTCTACATACCGGGCTGGGGGGTTACCAGGTCTTGACCAGAGATTCCCAAAGGAGAATAAGGTGCCAATCCCTCTGAATGGAATCGTCAGCCGCAACCAACTGCAGGACCGTTTTAGGCAGGCGATAAGCGACCCTCTCGGTCAGGCACAGCAAATAGGCGCAGCGGATATCGTTGTGGGGATTCCCTTCTACAATGAAGCGGACTCGATTGGTCACGTGTTGAGGACGGCCGTCCAGGGACTAGTTCAATATTATCCCGATGCGAAATCGGTGATCGTAGCCGTCGGGTCGCCGGCGGGCGGGAAAGCGCTCCGGGCCATCAACTCCACGCGTCTGAGGAAGGAATCCCTTGTGGAGCGGATCGCCTTCAAATTCGATGACGACCTACTGGATGGGAAGGGCTGGAGCATCCGGGCGATCATGGAGATCGCGGATCAACTGGGGGGCGATCTGGTCCTGCTGGAGGCCGATCTGGCCAGCCGAAGAAGCAAAAAAGAAGTGGTGGGGATGGCCCCGGAGTGGATTCGGTTTTTGCTCGACCCCGTCAAGCGTGGTCAGATGGATCTGGTGGTCTCGCGGTTTAATCTGCATTATCCTGATGTCATCGCCCACGCCAATCTGACGTATCCACTGCTGAGTTCGGTGTACAACTCTCCGGTCTATTCCCTCGTGGGCGGCCTCCGGGGCATCGCCCACCAACTGCTTCGGGTTTATCGGGATGAAGCGCGCCGCAACTGGAACACAACAACCGGCGGACATGGGATAGACGCTTGGATTGTCACCAACGCTATCGTCACCAACGCCCGGATCGGCGAAGCCAACCTCGGAGTGAAAATCGATAAAGAACCAGGAGAGAAGTGGGAACTGGTGTTCCGGCAGGTGACCCGATCGCTGTTCGATCAAATTCTCAAAGACCATGAGTGGTGGCAATCGACTCAAATAACTGAAGAGCCGCCCATTCTGAAACGATTGCCGACAGTCGGCGTTCGGAAACCGCACCGGCCTATGGCGGCAGAGATAGCTCCGGATGTGCTGATAGCCAAATACCAGGGGGGTTTCAACCGATTCCATTGGCTGTACGATAAGATATTCCCGGCTGAGATCTGCCGGCAACTAGAGAATATGGCTGACGTCCAAGCGAGGGAGTTCAAATTCTCAGCCGGCTTATGGACAACCATCCTGTATAATCTGCTTTTGGCCTATGCCTTCAATCGAGACTTTACCCAGGATGACCTGTTCGATTCCCTCATTCCCCTGTATGACGGGTTCACCGGCAGCAACTTGATCGAAATCGAAGCGCTGAGAACCGAACTGGAGTCGACCGCTCCTGTGAACGCCGACCATCTCATTTCCATCGAAGCCGAGTCGCGGATCGAAGAGCTGGTGAATGAGTTCCTCGTGCAGAGGCCGACATTCATGGCGGCATGGCAGGAGCAGGCTGAAGCGCTCAAACCCCCGGTGCCCCAGGTGACCTATCGGGAGTTCATTCCCGGCGTGCCTCTGGTGGTTCCGTCGCAGTTACCCGCCCCCGACGGCGGGATCGTGACGGCGAACAGTATTTATGATTCGGTGTTTGCCAGACGCCGCCAAGAATTCGAGCATTTCGTCTATGAGCGGCTGGGAGTCCGGCGCGAAGCCAGCTCTCAGGAAACGTCTCTGGCTGTCCAGCAATTCCTCCTCTCGGTGGAGAACCGCCTTTTCCCCGATATCGATCTCTCGACCATCGAAGGCACCCAAAAGGTGGTCGACGCCATTTTTGCCGACTTCCCCCATCAGGAGGCATTCTCCCTTGTTCCCGAAAAGATCTCTGCGATATTGGCGCAGACGCCACCGACGGTTCTGCCGATCAAACTCGGTTTTGATACTCTGGATGAACTCCTCCAAAAATACGATCCCCGGGACGTTCTGGCCCTGGTTAGCTGGGTTGAGGATCGACACTACGTCGAGGGTCTCTGGGGTATCATTCGGGAGACCATTCGTCCCGAACATTCTGGCCCCTGCGATATCAAGTCGCTCGTGGTCAATGGCGATGATTTCCCGTCGCTGGTGGAGATGAAGGATTCTTCCGCCCTGGATAAACTGGGCTCCGGCATTTTGGTGACCAGCCTTCACAAGGGGATGGGTGGTGAATTCCCCCGGCTACGGTACCTGACGACCATTGCCAAGAATATCGTCGAGGCTGAAATGTTCGGTCAGGTGTGGCAGAGATTTGCTTCGGAGCGAAAGGACTTTGGCCGGAAGGTCATCGAGTCGATTGAGGGCCACTGGGGAAGAAAACCTCTCTCGGCGTACAGTATATTCGAAGCCGCCATCCATCGATCAGTGGCCACGCGCCTGCGCCAGATGGCTGAGGCCATCGCCACGAAGAATCCGGGCAATAAGGATCGATTGACGCTCGCCGATGATCTCAGATCGGTAGCCGATTCCTATCATCTGGCATTGTCGCTCCCCGATGGCGGCTTTGTGACGTGCTCCGCATGGTCGTGGGCGAGCTACAGCTTCAAAGGGGGTAGGACATCCCCACCACCCCTCTCAGCGCACGTTGAGACGGACTGGACATCCCGGGAGTTCCTCCTCGAATACTTCGAGGCTGTCGGAGGGAACGTCGAAGACTTGGGAGAGAAGGTGACCGAGTTGATGGGGCAGGGAAGGGCACGGGAAGATTTGGCTCAACTGGTGCTGGGAACGGAAAAGGAAGCCAGCGAAATTATGCCCAAAGCAACAGCAGGTCCCATCAAAGGGCAGCCTCCGGCCGGAATGCTGAAGCGGTATGCGCATAATCCGGCGCTCGAGTCCGTCAAAAACCACCCCTGGGAATCCAGATATGTGCTCAATGCGGGCGCTATCAAATTGGAGGGCAAAGTCTATCTGGTTTACCGCGCAGTCGGCGAAGACAAAGTTTCGCGGCTCGGTCTCGCCGTCAGCGACGATGGATTCAGATTCAAACACTGGCTCGATCATCCCATCTTCGAGCCGGAGGAAAAAGCGGAAGCGCAAGGGTGCGAGGATCCTCGTCTGACACGGATAGGTGATCGTCTTTACATGACTTACACTGCCTACGATGGCATGACAGCCCAAATCGCGCTAGCGTCAATTCCAGTGGATGCTTTCCTGCATAGACGCTGGAAAGTCTGGAAGAGACACGGCATAGTTTTCCCCGGAATCACCAACAAAGATGCCACCTTGTTTCCCGAGCAGTTCAACGGGAAGTTCGCCATGCTTCATCGCGTGGATCCGCATATGTGGGTGACCTTCTCTCCCCACCTGAGCTGTCCCTGGCCCAGAAAGATGCATAAAATACTGGCGGGAGCCACCTCCGGGATGATGTGGGATGCGGCCAAGATCGGTGGCGGCTCCCAGCCGATCAAAACCAGGTTCGGCTGGTTGCTCATCACCCACGGAGTCGACTATGCGCATATCTATCGGCTGGGGGTCATGCTATTAGACCTGGACAATCCCGCCAAACTGCTCTATCGTTCCCCCAACTTCATTCTGGAGCCGGAAGACGAATGGGAGCTGGGCAAGGTTGAGCGGTCGTGGGTTCCCGGCGTCGTGTACACGTGTGGAGCTGTTCCAAGAGACGGGGAGAAGGGCATCCTCGATGCGGATGATGAACTGATCGTCTACTATGGCGCTGCGGATTCGGTGATCTGTGCGGCCA
>JACWML010000059.1 GCA_015661395.1 Methanomicrobia archaeon
CGACTAGTGAGAAGATGAGTGCTGCCCCTGCAGCGTTCGTGTAGGGCTGTAACCCTCCAACTGCGTTAAACGCCTCGCCCATTCCTCCAAGCTGAACGACGAGTACGACGGCGAGGATGCCGGAGATTCCTCCAATTATCCCAAGCCAAAATGCGTTTCCCATATGCACTTCCCAAGATTCAGCTATAACTCTGTGCCGCCCTAGTGCACAAAACCGTTAGGTCGTAGAAACGTGCGTGAACCCTTAAATGTTCGCGTTTAGGCAAAGGCTATTGCACGAGCCGACGCCACTGCGTGATAACCCGATAGGATCCCAATCAAGAGGTCCAAAACGAGTCCGAGGGCGACACTACCTCTGATTTGAAAACAAAGACAGTGAAGAGCTGTTTAATGAACAGAAGCAGAGAAGCCCCCCATAGCTTACAGGCTCGACGACGATAGCAGCGGCGCTAGTGAGTCCCTCGCGTCGTTGGAACTATACTACACGCGCGAAGAGCTTGAATCGTTTCTCAGCTTCCGGCTGGCGGGGCTGTCACGCTACTCGCTTGGCTGGCCGCGCCGTGCCGCCGCGGCATTCTGGGAATGCACACAAGGGAGGATAAGCAAAGCGCATATGGAGGCGCTACGGACGTACGCCCTCGACAAGTTTCACAGCAGCGACACAGGCGAAATTTCTCTATTATGCCAGGGCGTTCCTCACTTACCTGACCAAAACGAGGCTTGACTCCCGTTATGAATCCTTTAGACTGTTCCTTGAATTGCCCAAAGCCGTAAAAACGTGTAAGCTGCTGACAGGGCGTATCGTGACCATTGAAGATGTGCAGAATGCTCTTGTATTCTTAAAGCGAGTTATGCGCGAGGCGAACTCGATGAGCGACACTACGTCGCGTACAAAGCTTCAATCATATTTGGGGCTTTTACAGGCCAGCACCCAGATGCAACGATCGGCAGAATTACAGCTGGGCAGTTTGAAGAGGCATTGAAATTCAGATCGAGAGAGCCCACACTGCACGTACCGGCAGATCAGGACAAGATTCGCATGGCTCACTATGTACCGCTGCACCCACGCGTTATCGAAGTCGTTGAACCGCTCCTGGACGGAAAAAAAGGTAACGAGATTATGTTTCCAGTCTCTGCGCTCAACCAATAGCTTTGGCGTTCGCGCCAAGCAGGGAACGAAATACCGCTCAGTTGTTGTGGTTCGTATTTTGTGCTCAGTGATCTTCGTAAGTTCACGGAGCAGCACGGTGACGTGATCGGGTGGGATTCGTCGAATAGAGCACACATCTTGACGCACGGCGTTTCAGGCGTTTCGTGGAGCCATTATCGAAATCCATTGCCAGAGAACGTATATGATATCTACATGAATTACTGGGAGAACGTCGACTTGACAGTCTAAGAATGCAACTTAACTTCATTCATTGCTGAGCCATTGCCTCGGAGATCTGAGGAAATTCTGCGAGCAGCAGGGCGACATACTGCAGTGGGATCAGTCAAACAAGAACTATATCCTCACGCACGGCGTTTCTGGAGTGGATTTCCGGTTCTACAAGCACCCTCTGCCACAGCACGTCTACCAAGTCTACACGCGCTATTGGAATGATTTGAACTTCAGGTCAGCGAGACGCTGTTAGACCGTCCTCAGCGTGCTGCCTCATTCAGTTCAGTGAAATTAAACGAGCGGATGATTTGTGCAGTAACGCTGACTGACGCACCTAACACAATCTTTATGGCAACGTTCCAACAGTACTACGTGATTTTCTGCACACCACATCCTCAAACGAAGTAAAGTGAAATGTTCGCGCTAGACCTCAACTCACCGATTGTTATCACTGCAATTGGTATCGTTACCGTAGTCATCGGTGCATTGATCGGGCCGCTCATCTTAGACAAATTAAGATCTGAAAGAGAAAAGTGGAAGCTCCGACATGGGCTCTACAGAGAGCTTGTTCATTGGTATGAAAACGTGAGCTGGCGAATAAAAAGCCTCGATCGACATTATAGTGATATGAGATTCTTTGAATCTACGACAATCGAGCTGAATTCGCCTATTCAATTTAGCCACAGCATTTTTCAGGCTGAGGAAAACCCACAGATAGGACGGTTGGATCTGAAACAAAAAATCATAGATTTGCAGAATGCATTCAGTGCTCTTGAGGACGAGCTGCTGAAAACCAACTTATACGCGGAGACGCTCAAAGATGACGAAGTGATGCAACATCTCTACCAACTAAACGACAGCGAAATCATCTCTGATTGTTATGACAATTTCCTCCAAGCATTCAAATATCAGATACCCCCCTACCGCGCCATCCCGCGGGGCCGTTTTCTAACTTCAGAGGAGGCGAAAGAGTTGTCTCTTCTCGAAGCCCGCCTAGATCATCTCAGGGGGGCTTGTGCAGCATTTGAATTCCATGAGGATCACGGAGACCTCGACGGGAGCCTTCTAGCCGCGATGAGACGAGGAAAAAAGAGGGGCACACTAGTAAATACGGCAGGAACAGGACGAGAGACAAGCAGGTGGTGCATTTCTTGCGGAACGTACTCTGATCCTTGGATCTTGGGGCCACAGGCACTCGTCAATGAACTCTGCGAGCACTGTGGTGAGAAGCTCTTAAGTGTGAGTGAGCTCAGCAGGAATCTCGAGCGCAGAAATTCTGATGAAAAACGAAAGAACGCAGCGGATGCTCTCGAGAAGACCTACAAATACAACACAAATGAGTTAGAGCGCGAAAATGTCGATCGACTTGTTGCAGCACTCCAGGATACCATCTTAGAAGTGAGAACAAATGTGGCATTCGCGCTCGCGCATATAGGCAAGGGTTTGGAAAAACTAGATACTAAGCAGGACAACAATGCAGACCTGAAAGATGATGTTCTGAAAGAAAATGTTGTAAAAGCGTTGATCAAGAAACTTTCTGACAAGAGGGAAAAGACAATTATGAGGCAGGCAGCTGCTATTGCGATCGCCCAAATCTATAAGAACCGCAGGAAAGCAGGCGTGGCGCGGATGCCACTTAAACGTGCGTTGCAGGACTCAAACGACGATATAAAAAGGGCGGCAGCTACAGCAGTTGGATATATCGGTGACGGCGGTCTCTTCTTAAGCTTAGAAAGAAGTTTGGCAAGCGCGAAGTCCGAAACATCTCAAGAGGCTATTGTAATTGCAATGGGTCGTTTCGGCACTAAGTCACTTCAGAAGCTTCTCCAAGTGCTTCAAGATGACAAAAAGCCTACGTTAGCTCGGCAGGCGGCCGCGTCGATGCTAGGAAGCGTTGGCGACCCATCCGGAGTTTGGGAACCGCTATATCAACTTGCAAACGATAAATCGGCTGACCCGCACCTTAAAGTCGCTGCAGAGAGCGCACTCAAACTGCTCGCACCGCAACACGAGGCGACCTGACTAATTAGCGCACTAGGGGGGACCCTACATACAAGACTGCCACACGCTCTGGAGCTGAATCTGATGGCGTTAAGTGGTCGATAGACTAATTGAGAGCGGATGCGTTGGTCTTTGACAGTCGGACTACCTAAAAATTTCTATGCGGCTCCCCGCTAAAGCCTAAAAAAGCTTTGGAGCCGCCAAAAAGGGTATGGGGGGGGTCACGGTCTCTGTTCCATCTTTTGCAGAAGCTCCTCGGATGCTGGCGGTGCTCAAGACCGTCTCTCAAGGATGAGCACAAGTGGGATGCGACACATCATAAGTTTTGCAGATCACGGCCTAGCCGCGATTAACCTATTGCGATCATATACCTTCCGTTTGTCAATTGATTGACAAAATAGAAACACAAGATAAATTGAAGTGGTTATGGCCGCTGCGTCATCCTGCTTCTGGAGCCTTTATTTTCTGTCCTGATTGTGATAGATGAGATGCAACCTTTTGCTCGACTACATGACTTAGCCTGCGATTGGCCCAAGATCGAGAGCGTTTGAGCGGTTCAACGATAACCACGAAGAGCCCATAAACGTCTGTATACAACAAAAGGACGGTAACCAGAACATAGGCGACCAAGATAAGGCGGCAGGGACGCTGCAAGTAGAGGACAAAAAAGTACAGCGAGAGCAAAGAGAGCAGCACGAGGAGGCTGTACATCCGTGCATCTTGCGAATAAAATATCTGAAAGACAGAGAGTGCAAGCACGAGTGCCCCCACTAAGCCTGCCTCCCGATTGAAGAGGAGACGACCCAGCTCGTAGATCACGGGTATTGCAGCAATTCCGAACACAACGGACAGAAGCCTGACCGCAATCTCGGAATCGCCAAATGCCATAACCCAGTAGTGGAGCAAGAAATAATATAGCGGCGGATGGACGTCACCTGCAGTCGCTCTCACCATGTCAATGATGCTCATGTTGGCTAAGGCAACGGAATATGCCTCATCAAGCCAGAGACCATCAGACCCGATTTGAAAGAGGCAGTGCTAGCCCTACTATCAGAATGAGCGCTAATGCAAGCCCGTAGCGCCCTATACGTAAGGCCCTCAGGCGTTTGCGAATTGCATCAAACGTCGCTTGTGCTCTCGTAGTCACTCTAGCCCTACGTCGGTACGCTTCTTGTCTTAATACCTTTGATTGAGAGGCATGGATATCAAGTGCTCGTTTATGAAAAGAAGCGCACTTTGGAGGTGGCTGTCTCGGTGATAGCCTAGATACTAAGGCTGCAGAGCAGACGGTTAGCCGCGGAACATAAGGCGTAGGCCTCAGCAATAATGGGGCCAGCATCATCGCAAGAGCTATGTATCCAACGGCACGTCCTTACACAGATCTCAGGTAGCGACGTGAATTAACTCGGCAATACACAATACGAACTGAAACGATCGGGGGTGCGCGGGTTGTCTGTGATTCAAATTCAAAACTTGACAAAGTATTACGGGAAAACCTTGGCTCTCGATGGCGTGGATCTCGAGGTTGAACAAGGTGAAGTGTTCGGTTTTATCGGTCCGAATGGCGCCGGAAAGACCACGACCTTGCGGATCTTGCTCGGGTTGCTCCGCAAGAATGCCGGGAAGGTCAGCGTGCTCGGGGGAGATCCGTGGCGCGACGCGGTGGCACTCCACCGGCGACTGGCCTACGTGCCCGGTGACGTGAGCTTATGGCCGAGCCTCTCCGGTGGCGAGGTCATCGACCTGCTAGGAAGGCTTCGCGGCGGCGTTGACCAGTCGCGTCGCGACGAGCTGGTGGAACGGTTCAAGTTCGATCCGACAAAGCCGTGTCGGACATATTCGACGGGCAACCGACAGAAGGTGGCTCTTATCGCCGCGCTTGTCTCTGACGTCGAGCTGTTCATCCTTGACGAGCCGACGTTGGGCCTCGACCCCCTGATGGAGGCGGTGTTCCGCGACTGTGTCGCGGAGGTCAAGCGGGCCGGCAAGACCGTGCTGCTCTCCAGTCACATCCTCGCCGAGGTCGAGGCGTTGTGTGACCGCATTAGCATCATCAATGCGGGCACGATCGTCGAGTCAGGAACGCTTGCTGAACTGCGCCACCTCACGCGAATCTCGGTCTCAGTGGAAACCGCTCACCCCGTCACCGGACTTAGTGAAATGCCGGGCGTGCACAACACACGCGTCGACGGCACCCGCGCGCATTTTAGCGTGGATGCCGGTGCGATCAATCGCGTCATGGAACACCTTACCCGGTTCGACGTGCTGGTGCTCACGAGTGCTCCGCCCACGCTCGAGGATCTGTTCTTGCGCCACTACGAACTCCAGAGAGGGGAAAGCGCGCGATGAGCGAGTTTAGTGGCACTGGCGCACTCATTCGTTTGATCCTGCGGCGGGATCGGCTCTTGCTGCCGATCTGGATCGCGCTGCCGCCCCTCTTCGTGGTCGTCGTAGTCGCTGCGTTCGTGAGTCTCTATCCTACAGCTGCGTCGCAACAGATGCTCGCCGCTCAGATCGTGAACAGTCCGGGATTGGTCGCGCTGCTCGGTCCCGTGTCCGCTCCGACCATCGGCGGGCTGACCGCGTGGCGGTCGAGTATCTTTGCAACAGTGATCGTTGCGGGGGCGAATGTGCTCACTGTCATCAGGCATACTCGCGCCGACGAGGAGACCGGACGGTACGAGCTGCTGGGCTCGGGTGTAGTCGGTAGGCGCGCGCCGTTGTCCGCGAGCTTGGTCGTGACGCTGGGCGCCGACCTGGTGATCGCCGCTCTCGTCACTGGAGCGCTGGTCGCTTTTGGGCTTCCCGTCGCCGGGTCCGTCGCACTGGGACTCTCGTTCGCGGCGATCGGGTGGACGTTTGCGGCGCTCGCCGGCGTGGCGGCGCAGCTGGCCGAGAGCGCCGGGGTCGCGACGGGCATCGCAGGGGCGATCTTCGTGCTGTTCTACCTGTTGCGCGCCGTTGGCGATGCGAACGAGCAGAGCGGGCAGTCTTGGCTCTCATGGATGTCACCGATCGGGTGGATGCGCCTCGTCCAACCATTCGCCGGCGAACGCTGGGGGGTTTTTGCGCTCTTCCTCGGCGCGATCATCGCGCTGATCGTGGTGGCCTATACCATCTCGTCAAGGAGGGACGTCGGCGCTGGCATTCTTAGGCCGCGACTTGGCCCAGCCAGGGCGACGCCCTGGCTCCGCAGCCCACTAGCACTAGCGTGGAGGCTGCACCGGCGCACGCTGCTTGTCTGGGCCGCGATGTTTGCGGTGTACGGCGTTATGATTGGCTATCTTGCGAAAACCTCTGCGGACCTGCTGGCCACCAACCCGCAGCTTGCAAACTTGTTCGCCCATTTTGGCGGCGCCTCGGCGTACACTGACTCCCTTTTTACCCTCTCGCTCACGTTCCTCGGCTGGATAGCCGCCGCATACGCGATCACGGCCACGCTGCGGCTGCAGTCCGAAGAGGTAGAGGGGCGTGTCGATCACGTGCTCGCCGCCTCGGTCAGTCGGCTGCGGTGGGCGACGAGTGACCTTGCCATTGCGGCGATAGGCTCGGTGGTCGTGCTGACGGCCTTCGGCCTTCTGGCCGGGCTGACCTACGGCTTGAGTACCGGCAACGTGGGCTACGAACTGCCGCGCATGCTGGTCGCCACGCTCGCGTACCTGCCCGCCATCTGGGTGGTGGCGGGGATCGCCATGGCGCTGTACGGTCTCGTACCTCGGCTGTCGTTTGTGAGCTGGGGGGCACTGGGAGCGTTCATACTAGTCGAGCTCATCGGCGAGACGTTGCAGGTGAGCCAGTCGATACTGAACCTCTCGCCATTCAACCAGGTGCCGAAGGTTCTCGTCAGTGGGGTATCCTTGATGCCCCTCGTCTCGCTCACCCTCTTGGCGTTCGTGCTCATCATCGCCGGACTCGTCGGATTCCAGCGTCGCAGCATCGGCTGACCGAAGGGCAATCACCCGAATCGAGTCATTCTCTCGCAAGATGTTGTGCAACAACCCGCAATGATCGTCGTGATGATGGGTCAGAATAACATGACTGAGTTGAAACAGTTCGACCCAGCTTCGTTCAGTCTTGTGCGGACCAGACGCCAATCGTCTTCATAGCCAGTTCGATGAGGACATAATGATCGCCGGCCTTTACTAAGAAGCAGTTGGTCACACTCAGTTTTAGCGGAATAAATTTCATGATTCTGCCAATGCAATGCCCTTCAATTGGCGTGTCTCATGGCCCACGGGACCCACAATACCGTCAGTATTACCCCAGCCACGACGAGGGAGAGCAGGAAAACCGCTATGTTTTGGACAATGCCAAAACTGTATACCATTTTGCCTGGTGGTTGTGCCGGTGGTTGTTTCTGTCGCTCGAGCGCAGCTGGTGGTGTTTCTGCCATCTATTTTCACCTCCTATGAAGTAAGACGCTTGGAAGGCGGCAGCGCTGAACTTAAAGGTGCTGCTTTGACGTTGATAGCTAATCGCAAAGAGATAGCCGCGCGCTGCTGTGAGCTTTTGGAATGTGCAGGATACAAAAACTCGGACAGGCCAAATAGCAAAGAAGAAAAACGATTCGCCGCTCGATAAGTGAATGAGGCTGATATCATAGATGCAGTGATTAGCGCGGAGCACGGGTTCGCCAAACAACGAGACGGTTTGAGGTAGCCCAGGACCGGCGACCCCCTGCCCCTGCTAATGTGCAGCTCGATACAATCGGCGTATAAAGCAATGCACCCTTAGATTTAACGGTTCCGATTCGATTTTTTACTTCTTTTGGAAATTGGAGTCGAAATAAGGGTTCTTTACGGCGGTGCAACGGGTATTTTTTCGTGAACGCCGCATTCTGCGGCTATTTTCGGGGAGACCTCGCGCCGAAAACGCCTCCACTGGAACCGAAGAGTGAGAAACGCTTAATAAACCACTATACAGAATCTCCTTATTTTACTTGCCGTTGACGACCGTCGCTGGGGGTCTCACTGCGCCTCGATCGTGGCTGTACGCCGGCGGAAGCTGCGGAAGCGGCGCTCTTGAAGCTCTGCGCTAGGGGTGACAGTCCGCTGCGGTTCAATCAGCGAAACTATTAAATATGATAATATCTCATAATATATCTAAAGATATATCGGAGGATTAAATGAATTACAAAACGTATCAGAACCCGTGTGGACCGTGGCACCAAATGCAGCATTTCCACAAAGCTTGGTCCAACCACCCGAGACGAGAACACGGACACTTGAAATATCTCGTCCTGCTCGCCCTACAAGAACAGTCTCTCAACGGCTATGAAATCATCAAAGCTATCGAAAATAAGTACGGCCGCGCCCCGGGCCCCGCAGTGGTCTACCCGACACTGCAGCTACTCGTGGATCAGGGCTACGTGAATTCGAGCGAACACGAAAACAAGAAGGTGTACGCGCTTACTGACGAGGGCAAGAAGTACCTTGAAGAAAACCGTGAGCGGATCGATCAGCTCGTCACAAACGTGGGGCAACCCAAGTGGAATTCACTTCCTGGAATTGGCAAACGCGTTGCTTCGCTCGCCGGCACCATTTTTTCAAACTGCACCTACCTTGACGACGCTAAGACTAAGCAAATTGAGGACCTGCTCGACGAAACGCGAAAGCGCGTCGGCGACATTATCTTCGAAAATCAAGCGGATTAAAGAGGTCCAGTCCATTGCCACAGCCACAGCCAATGCCACAGCCAATGCCACAGCCAATGCCACAGCCAATGCCACAGCCAATGCCACAGCCATTTCCTTTGCCACACACGAGCAGGGACAATGCGCTTTCAGCGAAGTACCCGCAGCGAGAAGCGTTAATCGAGTGACTAGCGCCTAAAGCAGCTGCCTGATGTCGCATCATCAAGGCAACTGCTTTTACACTAAGTAGCTCACACAGCCGTTCACACTAGCAGCCTTAGCGCGCTGCGGGGAACTTGGCGAGCGCTGCTAATGAACCCTCGATTTCAGTGGCGTCAAAACGTCTTTTTGGAAGGTCAGCCGGTTTTTGACGAATACAATCACAGCGAGTGCCGCGCACGTCAGCGCGATGCCGAGCAATTCGCTTTGCACGAACGCGGCAGGCGGCTCAGGAAGTAGTACCACGGAGCCGTGGGCAATGATCAACTCGTACGTGAAGCCATAGGTGGTCGCCGAAAGTGGATAGAACAGAGGCACGCCGGCGCCGGTGAACAGGTCGAGCAACAAGTGTGAAAGCAGGAAGAAGGTCGCGATCAGTGCCACGTTAAATAAAACGTCATTCTTTGCCCGGAAGCGCGCGTACAACGCTAGGCCGATGGTGGGCACGAGGATGAAGACATTGTGCAAAAGCAAACGGTGGTAGGGCGGCAGCAAATGATCTATATCCGGAAACACAGCTAGGGGAGCCAGCAGAAGGACGTAGTTTCGGTACTTCTTGTCCCAAAACAGCCATAGTAGCGAAGTGGCAACGATGAGGTGAGTAATCGGGTCCGGCATTGTATCTTTTGACGCTGCTTCTCGCAGTGGTTTCACTGGGACGCAGCTATTCGTTTGGCACTGTAGGTTTAAATACTTCCTCGTGGGCTGTCGAAGCCTTGAGTGGCTGGTGGCGCTGCCTCCCGCATCATTCAGGCATCCGTTTTACCCGGACGCTGTCTTGAGACGGCTACAAAACCTTCGCGCCGAGCGTAGGTCACACTGCGGGCGACGTTCGGGCGAACACTGCTAGAACCGCACGATCATCTGTGACGTCGAACGGCCTCCTCCATCCACTCTCGTGCGTGCAACTCATTGGTGAGGAGCCTCACATCATTGCCCTCAATCTCGGCCATGCAGGCCGCGAAAACCACCATTATGTCGTCAATGTGTGCATGAGGGCGCAATGGATCGATGAAGAAGACCACGATGTGGCATCGATCGAACAGAATCTCTGTCGCGATCTCTATATCGCCGCCCTTGGGCCCGGTCAGGTATCGCCTAATCGTCCCTTTGTCTCGTAGCGTCCTGCAGGCGTTTTCGACTTCTTCACCAGTACGGCCAGTTGTCAAGACACGATTGAAGCTACAAAGCTCGTCCTCGTATTGGATGGCAAAATCGATCATGCGCTGTTTCATCTCATCGTGGGCGATAAGTGGTAGGCTCACTTCGTCGTATGCGTTTCCGTCTCTTCGTACTGCGACAGGCCACGCGCCATCGGATTCGCGTGAGCCCAGTCGTAACTTGAGTGGTGATTTCGGCGCCTTCTGGGGGTTTCTTTTGGCGTCTCGCACGGCTTCGTTCCTAAACCAGTCTTTCACCGAACCGCCGTTTACGAGGCGCTTAACGTCCCAAAGGTCACTGAGTCGATTCAGCGCACGATACTCAGGGCTCAGCCAGTGGGTGGTAAGCGGGCTCAGGAACGACCATACGACGCTGCACTGGCGCTCCACAATCGTGTTCGCAAGAATCGTCACGCCGCAATTCTTTCGATCAGGGAGAACGGTGACGCCGCACTCCTGCAATAGGAACTCTCGAACGTCGTCCCGCATCGTGCGCAACCGTTCAGCCTGCGACGCCTCTGGATCAGCTTTTCCCATCACGACGCGGTTGAATGTGCCGCCCGTGAAAAGAAAATGGAACTCTTTCAACGTTTCTCGATATTCACCGTTATCGTACAGTTCGTAGAATACGTGAACAAGATCGTTGTTCTTCTTGATGCTATCGTAGCCCGCAAGAACCGCGATAAGTGTCTTGAGTCCTCCAGGATTGTCTTCCATCGTTCACCTCAAAATAGCCGCACTCACTTTTCTGCCGACTACGAGCACGACTCAAACGTCCTAAGATGTGCAGCTTTAATTTTCCGTGCCCGAGGTTGCTATTCTGCAGCCTGCTGTAGGGCGTTCACGGGCACACTCACTCGCAACCGCACTGAGTCATGATGCCGTGCCGGCTTCAGTCTTTCGCGTCGATCATTGTGAAATAGTTAAGTTTGTGAAGAATACAAGAGCTGATTAGAGATCCATGTTGAAAAGGAACCGTCCGCGGGTAGAAGACACACCTGAGAACTACGCCAAGTGCTTGTGCTACACAGAACGCTGTCCGACGTACAATCGAAGTAGTCTTACGGGCGGACTGTTCTGCGCACGGGGTCGAAGCGAAAAGACCATCGAAAAAAAGGGATGTGTGTGCCCCTCTTGTCCGGTTTGGGGCGCATGTAAGCTGAACGGTGTATTCTTTTGTGTGTACGGCGCCGCTTAGTGAGGCTCTTCCCGGAGTCAAAGGAAGGATAAAGGTCGCAGGTATTACCCTCACCCGCCCGCGAAAATCAAACTACTTTCTCGACGAGTTTCACGGTATCCCAGACAAACCCCGGACACCGCGCCGGCACGACCTTGTTTTTCTTCGCTTCAGCAGCCTGTTGCGGGTCTGACAGGTTGTACCCGAGCAGGCCCGTGCAGGTTACCGAGCCGTTGCGCGTTTGAAATTCCCGGAGAAACTTACCGACCACCGTGTACGTTTTTTCTTTCGCTGCGTTGTCATCGGCGCCTATGCCGCCGTACCGCAGTCCGATCACCATGATCGCACCAGAGAGAGCCCCGCAGATATCATCCGTGCGGGAGATCCCGGCGCCAAATCCCTGCGAGATTCGGAGTGCTGCATCCTGGTCGAGCCCAAAGTCAGTTGCAAAGACCGAAAGCACGGCCTGTGAACAGGTGAGCCCCTGCTGAAAGAGGGCAACTGCCCCGTCTGTCTTTGTCATAGCCACCAGTCACGCGGGAGCGGCAATAATCTTATTGCTCTATTACGTGACAACTAAAACGGCCGTTGCGTGGACACAACGAGCACGTAGCTACGTGTGAATCGTTTTGTCACCCACAAAGTAGAGCGCCGCAACGAGAACGGCAGTCGCAAGCAAGACGACGGCAAAGTCTTGCAAGTCGGTGGGCTGATAGCCGAAGACGAGGATATCCCGTATCATCGCCGTGAGACCGGCGCCGAGAAGCAGCCCCAAATTAATGGATCTGGTCTTCATATAACCAACGACGATCATCAGCAGCTCGAGCGCGATTATCGCGGCGATAAGAAGGTTTAGTCCGATTATTGGGGTATCGTTGACGAAGTAGCTGACGATGTTGTCGACCTCTCCAGCGAGTGCGACAAGAGCGATGACAACGAGCAATACTCCGACTGCGCCGTACAGTATCAGCTCGACGCTCTCAAAAACCTGGACCATCCTCTCTTTCGCTTTTCGTTGGGGTGGTTCAGCATCCATTATGTCGTCACAGGAACGCTATTACCCTTCAACGTTTCTAATCTCTCCGCTGCAATCAATTCCTGCCGAACGCAGTTGAATACGAAAACCGGTAGACGGTTTTCTTGCGCTACAAAAGAATAATACACGAGGTCGACATTCATGTATCGATAGTGATGAAGGCGTTACTCCTACTGGGGTGTCCCGAGGTTCCGGTGCAAACCGGCCTCGCGCTATACATCGGCAACGCGTTGAAAGCGCAGGGGTTTGAGGTGATATGTGCGGGAACGCCGAGCGCTGTCAACTTAATGAAAGTTGCCGATCCCAAGAAAGCGTACATCGAAACGTACATGAACATCGACAAGTGCATCGACCAGATCGCCGAGGGAACATTCGACATCGACCTCACGTTTGGCTTCATTCACAAGGACTCGGGCCTGCAATATCTGGCGACGATTGCTGCGCTGTCACGCAGCACCCCCGTAGCCGTTGTTTTTGGACGAGAGGCAGAGCCGCTCAGCAAAGAGGTTGGCGAATC
>JACWML010000060.1 GCA_015661395.1 Methanomicrobia archaeon
GAAGGCTCTAAAAGAAGCTATATAGCGGTCTGGGGTTTACGCCGCTCACGGATGGCTAAAAGGATCACCAAAAGAACGTCTGACCAATTACTCACGGGAGGTGAGAAACTAATGAGCGAACCCAAAATCTGCCCTGGTTGCCCGACAGGAGGAAGAATTACAGGTATTGAACCTATGATGGACCAGGGAACAGGCGCCCCTATCAAACGCATTATTACTCCGTGTTCAAGGTCCCGCCAGCACCCTTCCACAAAAAACCCTGAGAGATATGAATACTGCCTGAAGCAGTTTGGAGGAACGAAAAAAAAGTAAAAAAGGCGTAAATCCGCAGCTCCTGCCGTCTCTATTTCTGAACGTGGCCTTGCGTCCTACAGGCGCTAGAAGCACTGGCACTACAATCACGCGGTTCATGCGCTTCAAAACCTGAGCATGTCCGCGCACAGCAAGTTAAGGAAGAACATGACAGGATTCGCAGTAGACAGAAGCGCGAATCAGAATAAAGGAGTGATAAAAATATGACCAATTTGGCGGTGAGCGATGCAAATATCGCGGCTATCGCGGCTTATGTCGCTGCGAGACTTTCACAGGACGGCGCGACGATAACGACAGACCAAGCAGTGGCCGAGATGGCGGTTTTGGTCAATGCTGACTTACAAAAGCGTCTTGTTTTGGGCACGCTTCTCGAAGGCAAAGCCGCGAATGAAAGTGTTTGATGCATCAAAAAATAGCGGTGATATCTATATTACCGTAGCGCGTGCGTTGCACGTTAGCACATTGAGATAAACGCCGTCTAAACGGTTGCATAACTACTCTTCTTTTTTTCATCATGCTGGTTCATAATGCCGTTATAGTGGGCCCGATGGTGCTCGATGGTGCCCGATAGTAATACTTTAGCCGCGTTCGACCACTCATGATGACCTCGAAAATCACGCAGCGCGTGACGCTCTTAGACACTTCTCAAAATAGTGAAATTGTATTCTAAATCGTCCTCTTATATAATATCCATCGTATGTGTATGTGCTATCTAATGGGCCTCTGATGGCTTTTGCTTGGCTTGCCGTTGATGTTCCTTTTTTCTTTTTTTTTATATTCTCGATTCATCAAACGTGTAGCTAAGTTCAAATCAGAGAGCGATATTAACCTAAGCCGCTGCCCTTTCCTAGTTTTATTCGCTCGTCGTCGTCTTCAATCTCCTTCTTTCGAGCGTCGGTCAGAAACCGCCTATAGCCCACATCTCTATTCATAGCTGCATGAGCGGTTTCGGTGCTAATAGCATCAATTCCTCCGATACCGTAGAAAAAGTAATGCCCGTCTTTTGTTCTCCAGAGCTGTTTGAGGTCTGTGTAGAGCTTCTTTCGATTTGCACCTTCGCCAATATATTCGGCGCTACCTACGTTTATTTGGCCGATTAATCGTGTCTCAGGATGGCCCATGTCATATACAACCGAATCCCTCTCTATCTTAATCGATGGAAACCTGATTCTCTCCCGATTTTCATCGACTAATAAATGACCCCGATCTTCCTTTTCTTGGCGATTTTTCTTTTCTTGATCACTTTCCATTGTATCGCCTCCCCATCTTTGTTGCAGTCAATGTTGCGGTCAATTCCACGCTTTTGATATACCGCTTCATCATCCGTGTTATTGGATTCATTGATTCATCCCCCTATAAGTAAAAACAAATACGTAAGACGGGGCCAATGGAGCTTAACTTTGCCGTTTCGCTGCAGTTAGTTTCACACCGCGCAGCATGGTCTTTTTGCGCTGCGCTCTACAGACACGTCTAGCATGAACTGGACAAGGTGGCGTCGTTCGTCGAGGGATGCACCCACGGTGAACTGCAAGAGATGTGGAAACTACTCTCCCTGAGTTCTTTACTTCGCGGCTATAACTGAAAAGCCAGTCGCTGCAAACTGTATGCCTAGATTAGACGCGGTTATCGAATGATAGCCAATCGTCCATCCGGCTGTTGAGATAGTTGCGGAAGCGTCGCCGTTACTGTTCGTCACTGCTGTCGCAACTTGTTGACCGTTCGATGTAAGTGTGACGGTTTGCCCTGCGAGCCCTGTTGACGTTCCCGAAGTTATATGTATGTCGAGCGTAACTGACGAACCCTGCGGAAACTGCCAGCTCCCCGGATTATCTACTGTTACTGAACCTGACCATGTTCCTATCGCTGGTGATGGCGTTGCGGTCGGCACGTTCGCGGGAGTCGCCACTGTCCGTTGTGGCGTGGGTGACGCTTGACTCGCTGTCGCTTGCGGCGTCGTTGGTACCGAAGTGGGTGACGCTTGAGTTTGCGTGGCTACCGACGAGGTTGGTGAATTGGCCGAGCTTGCCGCTGCCGTTGGAGTCGGGCTTGCTGGCGTCGATGAATTAATGCACCCCGCTATCGATAATGAGGCAACCACAACAAGTATGATAGTGACTAACAGCTTTTTTTCCATACAAGTCCCCCTTGACGGAAAAATGAATCAAAAACGTACAACAGTGGTGTGATAGCTTAAGCGTTGTCTTTCTAGCTGCTTTAATACGTCGAAAAACTTATTTTAGCCCACCGGCCGGCGAAGCACGACAGCTCTGTCGTCTTTTTCTTATACCAAATCTTTGAGCGCATCCAGCAACGCTTTTCGCTCGACTGAACCCGTCGGAGATATGTAGAAATCAACGCCACGACCCCTTCCGCGCCCCTTTTCGTTCAACTTCAACATAACCGTACAACTCCAATTCGGCTGTGAGTTCTGAGAGGGTTTTATGTGAGACCTGCTCACGACCGCTAAGCCTCATAATATTGTTAAATTCCCTATAAACCTCAGTTGGCGACTGCTTTTCCTCTTTACTATATACGCTTTCTAGCAGCACCTTCTGATGTGGTGAAAGACGTACGACTTCTCTGCGTAACAACGACACTTCTGCAAGTCGTTCCGCACGACGCACATCTTCTTCTACAACAGTCGTTCGACCTTCTTCTTCACAGAGGTCAGCAGCAGTTGATAGCAAATCAAGCGCATATCGGGCATCGCCGTTTCTCTGTGCTGCTAATGCTGCACATAACGGAATCACTTCATCGCTCAACGCATTGGGATAAAACGCCTGTTCAACGCGATACTCCAAAATATCCCTTAACTCGAACAGCCAGCCTTGATCGCCTTTGAGCTAGCCAATGTCGCTCGTCTCTATGAAATGATAGAGCATCACACGCATAGACGAACAGGCAGCTACGACTCTCTCTATGTCTCGCGCAATCCCTTTTTCAAGATTAATTTTACAAAAAGCGTCTTTTTTTGCTGTTTAGGCACTGGATATGCTGGGATGGTACGTACTCCATTTTGTTACCATTGAAAATCGTGGGTGTGGCCCCAGAGCGGCACCGCAGTGCGTGCAGAAGCTCCGTTAAGAAGGAAGCAGCGCAACCCCGATAAAGTCGAGTGGACGTGTCACATCGGGCGATTTTGTGACAATCAATCGCGTTTAAAAACCAGGTAGGGCTCCAACTGATTCCAGCCTTCTTCTATCGACAGAGGCATGTTCAAACCGCTTAGGTGTCGACTATTGTGTTTATGAAACAGGGCTTCCGTCTCAGCGCTCGTCAAGCCGAGTCGCTCTATGTAGATATTTGTGATGTTCACAATGCCACTTGTTAGAAGGCTTTGGCTTGGCTCAAAAGGAGCCGCGTTGTAACGTTCTCGTTCGCTTGTTGTGCCGTAGTGTGGACCGTTTAGGTCTATATAGCATATTTCGAGATGAGTCGCCAGCGCCTTTCTCAGTTTTTCTTCGTCTTTTTCGGCTTCTTCTTCAAGCAGCAACGCTATACCTAGACGAGCGTTGCGGAAACCTGCAAAGTTCCCCTCTTTGATGCTTTCCAATCCCTGCCGTTCGTATACGTTGCGTCGAATCGTGTGTAATGCGCTATGCAGTTGCTCTGGCGTCTCTTTTCCGTGTTTCTCTCTTTGTGCTGTTCTGATCCGCTCAAAGCGCTCTCTTTCGGCTTCGGGTAATTCTTCAAGTTCTCGTTTGATCGCCTGGTCGTGCTCAATATCCTCAGCTTGTGTCATGTGCACTTCTCTTCTATCCCCAGGGCGAGACGTGAAGATAGGTTTTTTGCAGCTTGCGCACACATTTTTTTCTCTTTGGTTCTTTTTCAGGGTTATTCTACAGTTATTATTCTGCACAAGCATAGGAAGGCGACAAGAATTGACATTTGCCGTGGCTGATACTGGGGTGGGGGTAACTCCAGGCGTCAAGAACAAATCTTCGAAGTATTCAGAAGGTTACACGCTCGAGAAGAATACCCCGGACCGGCATAGGACCGTAATATGTTAAAAAATCATAGAAAGCCACTGAGGACAAAATAAAAGAAATTTTAAGTGTACATTCAAAATAAACCTATAAGCAGAATCTGATTTTCACGAATCAAAATCTATATCCAGTAAATAAGAAAAAAATGCTTCAGATTGAAAAGTTGGGGGGAACGGCGTTAATTTCGAATGAAGACAAACTTAAAAGCTGGAATGACGGGCCAGTGAAACAATCCATCCTTGATTTTCTAAAATCGTCCATAGAACAAGGTCCGAACTATGTTAAACCCGCAGACCGTATCGCAACTTTCGATAACGATGGGACACTGTGGGTAGAGCGGCCGATGCCGGCCCAACTTGATTTCCTGTTCAGAGTTTTTGCCATAACCGCTCAGAAAAATCCTTCTTTAGTGAGTGCGCAGCCTTACAAGGCTATTCTCGAAAAAGACGAGACGTTTTTTCAAAAGGCAATTGAACAAGACCATACGACTATTATGGCTCTTGAAGGTGCTTTTGCACGGGAGTGGTCTGGAAAAACTCCAGATGAGTTTGAAGCTGAAGTGAAAGAGTTTTTTGCTACCGTAAAACAGGAGAAATTCGCAGCTAATTTCACCAAACTGGTTTACAAGCCTATGTTAGAGCTTTTCGACTTGCTGAAGAATTACGAATACCGGGTGTTTGTGTGCTCTGGTGGTGGTCGTGATTTCATGCGTGTAATCTCTGAGGAAACGTGGGGAATCTTCAAGGAAAACGTAATAGGCACAGCTTCCGAGTATGAATACAACAAGGGCACGTTAACGAGAGTTGACAGAGTTCTTGGAGGGATTGCTCTAGGTCCCGGAAAAGTCGAGCATATATTTGCCCAAACTGGACGCTCACCTGTCTTTGCAGCGGGGAATGGTGACGCAGATATAGAAATGTTGGAATCTGCCAAATTTAGATTATTCATACACCACGACGATGAGGAACGCGAATACGCGTATGAAAATGGAGCAGAGAAAATGTTCGCCATTGCTAAGGAAAAAGATTACACCATCGTAAGTATGAAAAACGACTGGAACGAGATTTTCAGATGAAAGACAAACCCGAACTAACTGCTATCGATATATTGCTCAATCCTGATGAAACCGTGGCCAAAAGAGCAGTAGAAATTACAAAAGGATGGTGGCCTCGTTGTTCTTTATAGCCTCGTTGACGCAAGCAGAGCCACCAAATTGCGAACGTTTTGCTGTTCGACGACAAATCGCGGCGGAATGCTGCGTTGAATGAACCCTGATATTCCGAGCAATGCTTCCATTTCAGGAGAAAGAGCGTGCATTGGTCGTCCTCTCCTATCCGGTCTCTTTTGGCTGATCAGTATCGCTTCGTCCAACAGTCTGCTGTCCTCGGCACCTGCTACCACGACGAGATCGCGTAAGGAATTTTGGCGCTTTACGTGTGCGTTGTGACTGTATCGCTGGAGGCTTTCTGCGAGTTCAGCTTCTGATACCTTGTTAAACTCCGTGACGTTGTCCACGTCGAAATATCCGATGATGTAAAGAGCTTCGTTGTAGTTGTCAGTCGCAAATGGCTGCAAGCCGGCGTAGAATACGAGTAGATCTCCTTGAACGAGCTTCAGCAGGTAATAACGCTTCAGTGTCCGATCGCCGTACGTGCAGGTGAGAAACTCGGGATCTTCGTGCATCGGCGAGTTCTTGATGCTCGACGGAACGTAGGCTGAGAGGCGCTTCCCTTTTCTCCCAATCCTGTCGTTATACGTCGCGGCGCCCGGTGCGGGAACGCTCTCCGGAATCGGGACAAACTCGAACGATCCGTCGTCAAATATGGGACTAAGCGTCCCTCCGCACCCCTTATCGATACCGACGCGCAGCAATAGTGCCTTCATTGCAGCCCTATAGGTGAGACGCACCCGAATAAGTCTTGCCATGTGGACCCTCCCGAAAACCGCGGTTTCTAACGGAAACGTGTGCTGCAGTGTGAACAATTCGATCATCAAAAAGAAACAGTAATGAGGACCAATAACGTCCAACTATTCAGTGTTAAAAAACACGGGGTATTCAGAAATGAGCAACCAACAACCAGAGCCGAGGAGGATATATGAGTCTATCGCCGTGCCTGTCATTTGGCTCATTTTCCTCGCGCTATGGCTATTCTTTTATGCCAGCAGCTTCAGCATTCTGCAAAACATAGGTGTCTTTCTGCTATCTTTCGCCGTTGCGGGGGTAATAGAGGTCCTCGTGTGGGTTCCGTGGGCCATGAAACACGCTGATTAGGGTTAGCACTGGCGCGAAGAAACAACGAAAGCAGCACGAGCGAGGTCCTGTCGCCCTAATGCACGAATGGCTGCAAGACGCAGTCAGGCGTGTTAGCCGCGCAGCGAAATAAACAGAGGAGGGCATGAGGCGGTGAGATGCGTTGCTTTGTTGCGCGGCATTAACGTCAGCGGTCGAAAAATCGCACCTATGACGGAGTTAAGAAGGGCCTTTGAATCGCTTAGTTTTAAAAACGTGAGAACGTACGCTCAGAGTGGCAACGTCATTTTCGACTGCAAGCGGGCGGAAACTGTAAAAATTGCCCAGTGCGTTGAAGAAAAGTTACGCGAAACCTTTGGGTTTTCGACAAACGTACTCATCAGAACGCAGCGCGAACTCAAGAGAATCATCGAGAATAATCCGCTTATCGATAGCGCAGATGTGGTAGGCCCTGACAAGCTGTACGTCACTTTTTTGTCAGACGGGCCGGACGAAACGGTCGCGTCAAACCTAGACATAAAACTCGACCAAGGTGAGAAGTTCGTAATTGCTGGCAAAGAAGTGTATCTCTACTGCCCGAACGGGTATGCC
>JACWML010000102.1 GCA_015661395.1 Methanomicrobia archaeon
CCTATGCTCGTCCCAATTTCTAAAATTCTTTGTGCACGCGTCAGTCTCGCTAAGACATAAAGCATCCTTGACACGTCATCATCCACAACTGTCCCGAATTCCTGTAATTCCGTAGCCTCAATGTACGCCTTTTTACTGAAGCCCCTTTTTTCGTAGAGAGCGTCAATGTACAAAGTTGCTTTTTCTAAATCCATAGTCACCCATTATTCATAAACCATTATTTTTCTTCTCTATTTGTGTCGAGGGGCTGTTAAACGCGGGTCAACAGATGTAACCCGATTGCCATTTTTGGATTGATTTTTTGATTTTGGACTAGCTGAGAATATATGGCGTGGGCGGGTGCAAACAACCGATCCGCGCCGCACGCTCCAATGGAAGAAATGTGCGAGAGCCAAGGACGTGCGGCTTGCGGGTGAAGTGCAGTCACTTTTCATCTGCACGGCCTTGCCTCTCGAGCGCGTGCCCAGGAAAAGGCGCTTACCAAGATGGCTACGATACGCGCGACTCGTTTCTCTTTCCTGTGCTTCTTTCTCCGCAGCTCTGAAATTCGAAAGGAGTGAAGCGAGTGCTTGGGCATTATCTAGACTGGCCTCGGACTCCTCATAGGCTTTTGTTTTAACTTCTGAAAGCGCACGACTTAATAATTCCGCGTCGCTGCCGGTTAATATTAGCCCACTTTCTATCATCTTTCCCTTCCTGGTCAGTATTCTTTGCATGAACACACGCCATTATAGCATAATCGGTTTTTTCTGATGGCAATATTAGCGTCAAAATGGCCGTTATTCGTAGCTGCGAGCGTTAACTAGCTTCAATAGGTAATGGTCGCCGGGCTAGTCTCCGGTATAGCGCGGACGCCTGTGCAGCGGGCTACCGACCGTGTGAGGTCTGTAAGCCACCAGCGTGTATACCTTCGCCATCGCCTACACCAACGCCGCCGCCATCTCCCCAACCACTCCCGACACAGGCCTCTGTATCAGGGCCGACATCGTTCGCTCAAGGGCAAGCAGTACCCTTCACGACTACGCTTTACAGTATAAACGAACACAAGAACGTCTGCGGCGCGGTGAACTACTATATTGACAACTACGCTGCTGGCGGAACGTGGAATATTAATCCAGCCGGCGGATGCTCTGCGTCTTCTGGAAGCTTGGTGCTCGCTGGTGCTGATACCGCGAAGCTCTCGCATGGCACGCACACGCTAAAAGTCGACTGGCTAGGTAACAACGCCTATGGCCCCTCGCAATCTGTGATGACGTTTACGATGACGTCTTCGCCAACACCGACTCTCACGCCAACACCCGCACCTCCACCTACCCCCGGTTTTGAGGCGTTGTACGCACTTGGTGCTCTTGGTGCCGTGTTTCTGGTATTACGCATCACCCGCCGTCGCTGAAGCTCTGTCGTCGCGACGATGAACCGCCCGGAGCATTCTAGCATCAATACAACAGCAGCCTGCAATTCAACGACCGGGACCTACAGAACGTGCAAACGTGCCGTTTTGAGCCTGCACTAAATGCGAACAATAAAGCATACTCGCTATCCGGCCGTGCAGTGTCTATGGATATAGCGTCTCTTGCAGTCAGAGCGCGTAAAGCCGTTGTTCTATCTTGTTTTTATCTCAAGTAGGCAAGGTCCGAAAACGGCGTTGTTATTGTGGGTGGTATCTCCCTTCTTTTTTGACCTATCAAACGTGCGCAGCGAAACGACAATGCTTAAGCTATGTTAACGTCCTTTTACGTGCTTAGTTTAGCGAACGAGGCGCGAGCCCCGCCAGCGGGAACAGGGTGTATAACGATGAAATACAAAATTAGTATCTCAAGTATCGCCATGGCGGCCATCATGCTCGTCTCGATGGTTGCGGCGGCGGGCGTGAGTGCGGCGCAACCCGCGACCGTCGGCGCCCCTATCACCGGAGGACCATCCGTGTGCTATGATGGTGTTAACACGTGGTACGTTGCCCAAGGTGCCGCCACGACCGGCGGCAACATCTACTATAAGATTGGTGCTACTGGAACTTGGAAGGCCATCGGCTCGGGAACAAACCCCACTGTTGTGTGCCAAGGTGGAGCTGGTGATATCGCCATCTTTGTCCGAGGCAACGATGGGGACCTCTATGAGAAGATGACCACGAACGGTGGCGCCACCTGGAGCAGCTGGTACGCTTTGCCCGGGACAGTTGCTGCAGGCACCGGGCCGGACGCGGTCTATATAGAGCGTGCAATACCATTTTTGCAGCCGTCAGGTCCCATTTCCAGTTGCACTCCTGGGTCCCAGCTAGGCCCCTCTATCCCTTGCGGTCTGCCAGGTTTGACTTTTCCTCCCATTTCTACCGTAACTCTGCAGACCGACGTGTTTTATGTCAACAGCGGGAACAACCACCTCATGTGGGATTCTCAGGTCTATGGCATCGTTACGCAGACGGACCTCGGCGGAGTCGTGACCGCGACACCCGGCGCGGTGATAAACAGTACTGGTTATCCCATCGTCTTTGTGCGCGGCTCCCAAGGCTCTCTCTACTACAAGACTGACAGCTCGGGCGGATTCGGCGGCTGGAATAAGTTCAGCAACGGGGTGCTTGCTGCCGGTACAGGACCCGCGGCCGTCAGAGACTCCGTAAGCGGCAATGTTTACGTCTTCGTAGCAGGTACAGACACCCACTTGTATGAAGCGAATTCTACTAACGATAGCTTGACGTGGTCCAGCTGGCTAAATCTCGGCGGGTTTCTGACGTCGTCGCCATCAGCAGCATACGCTACCACTCACGTCGCCGTCATGGTGCGCGGCCGCGATGGCGGCATGTGGACGGATACGGGCTCTGCACCCTACACCGCCACCTCCGACTGGTCATGGTCAACCACTAGCATCGCGGGACCCTAATCGCGTGGCGCTCTGACGCATTGTAAGGGCAAAATGAACCTAAGAACGGTCGTGATACTGGGCTTACTCGCCGTGCTCATTGTTAGCGTCGCGGGTTGCACATCACCAACTAGCAGCAGCCAAGCGGCAAGCAGCGGGCCCAGGGGCGGACAAAAAAAGGGTTGGACACACGTCTAACCCCCACTGAAATCGAGACTGCTGAAGACATCCAAGGCCTGTTCAATGAGGTTGTGGCAGAGGTGCGAACCGCCGACGGCTTTCCCGATCTCCAAGCCTAGCTCGACGTTTTCAAGTCGGATCTCACCTTTGACGAGAGCGCCGATTACAGCCTGCAGGTCGCACAGCAATCAGGGGCCCACGCTTTGTGTCTCGTGACATACGACCTCACCCCGGAACTGATCGACGACCTGAGGCAGCTGAGCATCTACTATAACTACGATCCGGAGTTGGAAGGATATGTGCACTTGCGTTGGTAAGATCGCAGAACCCTCGCACACACGCGTCGAGGAGAGCCGTTACATGCTTCGGACATGAACTTGTGGGACCCAAAACAATGAAAGCACTATTGCTGCGCGTCGGCATCGATAAGGGAAGCGGCGGAACCTATGGTCCAATCTTTGAGGACGGAACGTTCGAATTCGTTCCCATTCCGGAGACATATCGGTCGTGCACGGCCACTACGTACGGCGAACGAATCGGTAGGAAGGGGAAGCCGCTGTCGACGTACGTGCCACCAGCGCTCATGCACGTGCCAATGCACGACGATCCAGAGTTCGAGACGTGCACCTATGGTGACGCTACCGCAAAACGTCGGTATCTCCTTGACTTGGGTGAAGGGGACCTGCTCGTTTTTTACGCGGGATTAAAACCATTTAATCACGACAACGCTGAGTATCCCGAAGCGCTGTACTTCGTCGGCTATTTCACGATCGATCACGTGATCGATTTCAACTGGTTGTCAGCGTCTGAACGAGCCGCGAATCGTCAGCGGTATCCGTCCAACGCCCACGTCAAGCGCGGATACGCCTTCGAGAACCTTGTGATCGTTGTGGGCAGTAGCAACAGCAGACTGTTGAACCACGCGCAGCTGATTAGCCAGAAGCAACCCGACACGAGCGCGCGGCCGACGTACGCACTGTCATCTGAGATGGAAGAGCTGCTCGGAATATCCGGATTCATTCAAAAAAGCATACCGCCGCGATTTGTCACACAAGAGCACAACGTCGCTCAGTTGGTGCAGTTGCTCGACTCGTCGTGAGCTGTTTCCGCGCCATTCTTCGGCCGAGCTGCGCAACGCAGCGTTTGATACGTCATCCGAGAGGAGTTCAACGTCGCCCCATCTGCTGCGCATCTCGCCGCACTCGTTCCACGCACTCTATCAGCTGTTCGAGTGCCACTGTGTGAACGTAGGCAGCAAAGAGGTCGTAGAGGGCCTGTTTCTTGTCGCCTGCGCCAATCTGGAAATTGATCGCTTGCGCAAACGGTGTGTGTTGACGGTTAAAACCGGACCACAAGAACGTGCCGAAAGTGATTTTTTTGTCCATGCCATAGTGGGCAGCTTTGTCGTGCTCGTGCTACTCAAAACGGTCTGAGTTGCCTTGGCGGAGACGGCCCCAATTCGGGCAAGTCACGCCGGCGGCGCATTAATAACTCCTTGTTGAGCAACAGATATCACGCACTCAGTATCGGCACATAGGTGTTTCAGCACGCCGCTGCGCATAAAGAAAACGAAGGTGGGGGGTTAGCGCCTCCTCCTCACGACGTACGCGGCGATTACGAATCCGACAAAAGCGAGCACGACCTCGAAGCCGGGCGTCGTACTCTGACTTGTGGCCATAGCTGCGCTGCCGATGGCATAGACGTTGCCGTCATTGCTCCCCACGTAGACCACCATGTTTGACACGGCGGGGGAGGAGAACACGGCGCTTCCGGTCGTGTAGTTCCACACTTTCGCCCCGGTGGCGGCGTTGAGGGCGTAGATGTTGTTGTCATCGCTTCCCACATACACCGTGCCGTTGGCGACGGCGGGGGAGGAGTCAACATAGCTTCCGGTCGTGTAGTTCCACAGCTTGGCCCCGGTGGCGGCGTTGAGGGCGTAGAGATTGTTGTCGTAGCTCCCCACGTAGACGACGCCGTTGGCGACGGTGGGGGAGGAGGCCACGTGGCCCCCAGTCGTGTAGTTCCACAGTTTGGCCCCGGTGGCAGCGTTGAGGGCGTAGATGTTGTTGTCATCGCTTCCCACATACACCGTGCCGTTGGCGACGGCGGGGGAAGAGGTCACGTAGCCTCTGGTCGTGTAGTTCCACAGCTTGGCCCCGGTGGCGGCGTTGAGGGCGTAGGTGTTGTTGTCATTGCTCCCCACATACACTGTGCCGTTGGCCACAGCGGGGGAGGAGAGCACGGAGTCTCCAGTCGCATAGTTCCACAGCTTGGCCCCGGTGGCGGCGTTGAGGGCGTAGATGTTGCTATCATAGCTCCCCACGTAGACGACGCCGTTGACGACGGCAGGGGAGGAAGTTACGCTGCCTCTGGTCGCGTAGTTCCACAGCTTGGCCCCGGTGGCGGCGTTGAGGGCGTAGGTGTTTTTGTCGTAGCTCCCCACGTAGACGACGCCGTTGACGACGGCGGGGGAGGAACCCACGTAGCCTCCGGTCGTGTAGTTCCACAGCTTGGCCCCGGTAGTGGTATTCAGGGCGTAGACGTTGTTGTCATCGCTTCCCACATACACCACCCCGTTGACGACGGCGGGACAGGAGAACACGTAGTGTCCGGTCGTGAAGCTCCACGTCAGATTGCCATTCGACGTGTTGCTCCCCGCCACGGGGCTGTAGTCGCTGGTGTGCTGGGCGTTGTAGCGGAACTGCATCGTATCGTACTGTGCTGCGGCAGGAATGGTTACAACGCCTACAAATAAGACAGCAATGAGAAGGATGACTACAGAAAATGAGAGGATTTTGCACGCGCGCATGATTGCCTCGTAAAACGTTCGTGGGCGTCAAAGAACGTGTCAGAAGATACTATAAAGGCTGCGGTCTGAAATGATGGCGAGAAGCAGCACTCAATGTGCTCTAAAGCCTTGAAATCGAAAAAAGAAATAATGAGGTAAGAGATAGGGATGCCCGTTGAGTGGATTGTCAAAGCAAGAGGGGCCGACTATGCTTACCCCGCCGCGCACTTAAGCTAGTGCGGTTTTTTTGGGTCATCGTGCGTTTGATAATCGAAGGCCCTTAGTCTATATTCTGCCCGTTGTTTTTTGCATCGGTCAGTTGACCACTAGACCGTGACCGTCATGGATGGGCTGAATGCCTCGCGGTAGGTGGCGCTACCGGCGTAGTGGGGCAATTCAAGCTCCGTCGGCACATTAATAAATCCTTGTTAACCAATAGACATCGCCCACTCATTACCGGATAGGCGTTTCAGCACGCCACCGCGCGTAAAGAAAAACGCGGTCGGAGGGTTAGCGCCTCCTCCTCACGACGTACGCGGCTATTACGAGTCCGACAAAAACGAGTCCGACAACAGCGAGCACGACCTCGAAGCCGGGCGTCGTAGCCTGACTTGTGGCCGCTGCTGCGTCGTAGCTGTCATAGCTCCCCACATAGACGACGCCGTTGACGACGGCGGGACAGGAGATCACCTCGTCTCCGGTCGTGAAGCTCCACGTCAGTTTACCGGTGGTGGCGTTGAGGGCGTAGATGTTGCTGTCATCGCTCCCCACGTAGACCGTGCCGTTGGCGACGGCGGGGGAGGAGTTCACCTCGTCTCCCGTCGTAAAGCTCCACGTCAGCTTACCGGTGGTGGCGTTGAGGGCGTAGACCTTGTTGTCATCGCTCCCCACGTAGACCGTGCCGTTGGCGACGGCGGGGGATGAATAAACCCCGTCTCCAGTCGTGAAGTTCCACACTTTCTCTCCGGTCGTGGCGTTGAGGGCGTAGACCTTGTTGTCATCGCTCCCCACGTAGACCGTGCCGTTGGCGACGGCGGGGGAGGAGAGCACGGCGCCACTGGTCGTGTAGTTCCAGAGCTTGGTGCCGTTGTTCGCGTTGAGGGCGTAGACCTTGTTGTCATCGCTCCCCACGTAGACCACCCCGTTGACGACGGCGGGGGAGGAGTCCACCTCGCTCCCAGTCGTGAAGTTCCAGAGCTTGGTGCCGTTGTTCGCGTTGAGGGCATAGACCTTATTGTTCTCGCTCCCCACGTAGACCGTGCCGTTGGCGACGGTGGGAGAGGAAGTTACACTGCCGTTGGTCGTGTAGTTCCACACCTTCGTCCCGGTCGTGGCGTTGAGGGCGTAAACGTTGTTATCAGAGCTCCCCACGTAGACCGTGCCGTTGGCGACGGCGGGGGAGGAGAGCACCTCGTCTCCAGTCGTGAAGTTCCACACTTTCTCTCCGCTGGTGGCGTTGAGGGCGTAGACGTTGTTGTCCTCGCCCCCCACGTAGACCGTGCCATTGACGACAGCTGGGGAGGAGAGCACGACGCTTCCGATCGTGAAGCTCCACGTCAGCTTGCCATTCGACGTGTTGCTCCCCGCCACGGGGCTGTAGTCGCTGGTGTGCGCAGCGTTGTAGCGGAACTGCATCGTATCGTACTGTGCTGCTGCAGGAATGGTTACAACGCCTACAAATAACACGGTAAGGAGAAGGACAACTACAGAAAATGAAATGATTTTGTATGCGTGCATGATTGCCTCTTGCAATGTTCGCAGACACTAGACGCCTAAGAACGTATCAAAAGAAACGATAAAGGCTTCGGTTGAAATGTGACCGCAGAAACTGTGCATTGTGTTCAAGTGGTCAAAAAATGACTACGTTCGAACGATCAGACATCCGTTTGATCGCCCTTCTTTTTTCTCGTCGCCGCTGCGCTGCTTTCATTAGTTGAACCCGATTATTTGACCAATATTTTCTGTGCTAGGATTATCGCAGCTCCTATAGTTCAAATATTCAAAGGTTCGACTCGCATAATGGAGTATGCGGCGTCAGTAAACTCGTATTACTCCTACAGTCATAGCAGCAACAGTAGCATCAGCAGCAGTGCAATAAACAAAACTGCTATGAACCACCCAACTTTTACGAGATTTTCAGACGCGTCTGCAATGCGCTTTAAGTGGTGTATTTCTTCTATTTCTTCTGGTTGCATTTCCGAAACAACACTCCTCCTTTTTTAAAGCCCCCACCCTTAACGAAAAAATGAATCAAAAAGGTAAAACGGCAATCTGACCGCTTAAATGTTGTCTTTCAGCTGCGGCCCATCTTTATCGCATGAGCTCGAAAAACAAAAAAAATCGCAACCGCTGCTTTGCTCCCAATCGTAAACGGTAACTATTTTGAGCTCGGCTTAAAGCGTCTGACGTTGGGATGCCAAACGACGCGACAACACCAGTTCTGCAATCGAGCAGCGCATAGCTAATTTCAACCAACGAACCCCCCCATAGGCATTATTTTATCGCAGTTTCGAAATTACCCCGATTTCGGGTGCAGCGTAGCACATTTTTTGCCTATATTTCACCCATAGAAAGGGGGTTTGGAACCGGACCTAGACGGCAGAATTAGATCAGCCGAGGTTTTGGCCGATCGTATCTGTGGTCTCAGTTACTACGACCCAGCTATTAATTTCTGTATCGTGGGCGTACAAAAAAGTATACGTCGACGCATTGCTGCTGTTTGTTTTATACCCAAACCACGACGCAGTTGTATCCCCGAATATGGTGGAGTTGCCTAATTCGCTGTTCCCACTTGTATACCCGTCATTCTGTTTTTGAATTACTAACTGCCCATATCGTTCTTTTGCGGCAGCTTCGGACTGTGCGATCTCGATCGTCACCGTGAGTGTAAAGCTTCTATTTCCGCTGCTATTTCCGCTGCCTGTTCGATACGAACCCGAGTACACATTGTCAGCTATCTGTGTTATCGGATGTATGGGGGTCCACCCGGCACCTTCAAGGCTTCGTGCTAAATCAGCACTGTAATCGGACTTTGACGAGGCAAACGGATTAGGAAGGTGTGTAATAACCACCGCAGTAAGCACCATAGCAGTCAATAACAAAACGATTAACCCAAACACACTTCGTTTCATAGTTTGCCGTATGTCTTAAACGTAAACAGTTACCAAATAAAACTACCTTTTTGTGGTATTTCAGCCGGGCACGTTATGTTGATCTTTTGCTTTCAAAGCGGCTCGCTTACAGGGCCCCAGCAGTTCAAAAGCCCCCCTGCCCAAAGAAGAGGTGTGGTCTGCGTGTCAGTGCCGCGCGCGAAAGTACGACGCGATATAAACACCCCCCTCGCGCGGGCCCTTTTGCAAGGAAAAGGAGTATATCGTTGACCTTTTCATGCGTACGTAAAGGAGGCATGTCGAATGGTCGCAATGCCGGAAAAGGTGATAGAGAACATCAAAGCGATGAAAACCGTCGTGGTAGCGACGGTAAACGATGCGGGCGTACCCAACGCGGTCCCCGTGGGATCGATCGTCGTGAGCGATCCCGAAACGATCCTTATCGGCGACAACTTCTTCAAAAAGACGGCTGAAAATGCGAAGAAAGCGAACTGCAACGTGGTCGTCACGTCGTGGGTCGGAAGAGAGGGCTATCAGGTGAAGGGCACGGGCAACTACGTGACTGGCGGTCCCGACTATGAGACAATAAAGCAGGTCATAAAGGCGAGGAACCCGAACTTGCCGGCAAAAGGCTGCATCGTTATGAAGGTCACCGACGTGTTTGACGTCGCTCCTGGACCTAATGCGGGAAACAAGATCGCTTAACTCGGCGTTCCGGTATTTTAAGCGCGTGTGGCGTTTGGATAGAGTGTTCGTAGAGGGTTAAGCATCGTCAAAGAAATAACGCAGATCGTAGGTTAAACCAAAAATAGACTGCCTTTTTCCTCCTTTGTTTTTTTGGCCATTATAGAAGTGATCTGCAAAGCCTAGCCCACGAAAAGGCAGCTGCGGATCCTTTGAGCCGTGCCTTTTCGCGCGTTCAGCGCAGTTGCCTTCTAGTGTGTCTGCTTGACGCAGAAACGCTTATTCATTCCCAATTATTAGCTCGCCAAAAGATCAGACCGATTCAAATCAACACCACCGAGAAAGGTGACAAATCAAACGAAAGCTATTTGCGCCGCGGCACTAGCCGAGGTACCTGTGGAGCGTAAAGGCACAAAGCACGGGGAACAGAGAAACGCGTTGGCCTCCGAGAAGAGCCCATATCTGCTCCAACACGCTGACAACCCCGTTGACTGGTATCCGTGGGGGGCCAAAGCGTTCGACAAGGCACGGCACGAGGACAAGCCTCTGTTTCTGTCGATCGGGTACTCGACGTGCCACTGGTGCCACGTCATGGCCCACGAGTCGTTCGAGGACCCTGAGATCGCGCGAATGATGAATGACGCGTTCGTGAACGTCAAGGTCGACCGGGAGGAGCGGCCGGATATCGACGACGTCTATATGGAAGTCTGTCAGGCAATGACCGGGCTACGAGGGTGGCCCCTCAGCGTAGTAATGACGCCTGACGCCAGACCATTCTTCGCGGCCACGTACATCCCAAAGGAGACGCGGTTCGGGCGAACGGGGATGCGAGAGCTCATACCGCGCATACAGGAGACGTGGCGCCAAAAGAGGCCCGAGATCGACACGTCTGCGGCAGAGATCGTTTCCGTGCTCCGTGCGTCATCGCCCCAGCCCTCGGCCGGAGATATTAACGCGTCAGCGATTCAGATAGCGTACGAAGAGCTCACCTGCCTCTTCGATCATGTGCACGGGGGGTTCGGAAGTGCCCCGAAGTTCCCCACCCCCCACAGCCTTACGTTTCTGCTCCGCTACTGGAAGCGAACGGGCGAGCGCAAGCCGCTACAGATGGTGGAAACAACGCTTGAAGCGATGCGGCACGGCGGACTCTGGGACCACGTGGGATTCGGTTTCCATCGATACTCCACCGACGCTGAATGGCTTGTCCCGCATTTCGAGAAGATGCTCTATGACCAGGCACTGCTCGGGCTCGCGTACGCTGAGGCCTATCAGGCAACCGGGAATGACGAGTATGCGCGGGTCGTTCGGGAGGTGTTTTCGTTTGTTTCGTGGGAGATGACGTCGTCCGAGGGGGCCTTCTTCACCGCGATAGACGCTGACAGCGAGGGAGAGGAGGGCAAATTTTACGTGTGGCGCCTCGAGGAGCTTGAGCAAGGGCTCACTGCAAAGCAAGCAGAACTCGCCCGTATTGTGTTCAACCTCACGTCCGCGGGCAACTACAGCGACGAAAGCACGGGGGAGCGTACCGGCAAGAACATACTTCACATGACGCAATCGGTCACGGCGCTCGCCGCAGAACTCAAGATGGACGAAGAAACCCTCAGAAACCGCATTGAGTCAATCCGACAGAAGCTGTATGAGCAGAGGGAGAAGCGCGCGCATCCACTGCGGGATGATAAGGTGCTTGCTGACTGGAACGGGCTCATGATCGCCTCGCTCGCCAAAGGCGCGCGCGCTCTCGCGGAGCCGGCGTATGCCGAAGCGGCGGCGAAGGCGGCCGATTTCGTCCTCGAGCACATGCGCGCCCGTGAAGGTCAGCTTCTTCACCGGTATCGGGAGGGCGAGGCGCGGGTCACCGCGTCGTTGAATGACTACGCCTTCTTCATCTGGGGCCTATCTGAACTGTACGAAACGACCTTTAAGACGCGCTACCTTGCAGCGGCACTTGAGCTTCTGGAGCACGTGCTGACGCATTTCAAGGATGACACCGGCGGCGGGTTTTACTCGACCGCCGACTATGCGGAATCGCTCATCTTGCGCACGCGAGACGTGTTCGACGGCGCACTCCCCTCGGGTAACTCGGCAATGCTGATGAACCTGACGTTTCTTGGCCATTTAACGGGGAGGCCGGAGTATTTCGATGAAGCTTCGAGACTGAGCCGGGCACTCTCACACGAAGTCGACCGGGCCCCGCAAGCCCACACGCATCTTTTGAGCGCGCTTGATCTCGCCCTCGGTCCCTCGTACGAGACCGTCATATGCGGCGACTCGCGCTCAGAAGACACCCAACGCATGCTGAGGGCGCTTGACACGCATTTCCTGCCGTATAATATGGCGGTTTTCCGGCCCGCAGAGACGGAGCATCCTGAAATTATAGAAATCGCTCCTTTTGCGAAGTTCCATAGGTGCATCGACGGGAAGCCCACCGCGTACGTCTGTCAGAATTACGCGTGCAGCGTGCCAACGACGGATACTGCTGAAATGCTGCGGATGTTGGAAGAAGGGTGTCGCGGCAATCGCTGACTGGGTAGGTTTCGCGAAAGGAAATGTTATTACCAAGTATCACCGATAAAATGCCCAACTGTTCTTCATCCACATGTTCGAGGATATTAGCAACTGGGTAATTGTCGTCAGCTGGATTGTCACCTTCTTCGAAGTCGTAGGCGCCGTCATCATCTTCTACGCAAGTGCCCGCGTCGTAGTCGAGCTTGTGAAGAGTGTCCTTCGCCGACACCCCCCCGACTACACCGCAATCAGATTGGATTACACTTCAAAAATCGTTCTGGCCTTGGAGCTTTTTATCGCGAATGACCTCGTAAGGACGATACTCAGTCCCAATTTGGATCAGGCTGTTATTCTCGCATTCATCGTCGGCATCAGAGTCATCATTGGCTATTCGCTTAGTCGAGAGCTAAAAGACCTTGTCAAATGAGTACCCTGCTGCTGGCCGCCGCACCGCGAGGGATCCCGTGCAACATGACAACCGTCATATCTTAAAATCCATCAACTACGACGGCTCAGCTTCGGCCGATTAATGGTCACTTTGCACCTATTAGGGATCCTCCGAACCCGAGCGCCCACACAAAGATCGGGTAGGCGATCATGCGCTCCATGCCGCCTTTACCTATTCCCAGATCGTGCTGCGTGACGAGTAGGACAAGGGCAACGAGCGCGATGATCCCGAGGCCTACTGAGAAGTGCGAGAGCGGCGGGCGCAGCACCCTATACTAGATGATCGCGGAGACCGCTGCAAAGACAAATGCGGCGATCGCGAAGACGAGGTGAGGCGCGCCGGTGGTTTCAGGGAATACGCCCACCCCCACAGCACAGGCGCCGGTGACCGCAAGGGTGATGGTAAGGCCTGTGCCGAGGGTACGCTGGCCGACCAGTGAACCGATAAAAACGCATACTCCTAACACCGCGACCGACGCGTTGAACAAAAGCGCCGTTTGTCCCACACCCAAATCGCTGAGGGCGTCGGTCGCCACGGAATACCCGGGATACAGCGCTTCGGTGATGGCTATCACGAGAATGAACTGCGCCACGCCCACAAAAAGGAGTGCCCCGAGGAGAGAGCGGTTCTCATTGCTCACTAGTACTCACCCAACTGTGTCTCTGGTTATTGTCGTGGGCAGTTCACTTCGTCACTATCTGCCTTCCGATTTTAGACAGCTAGCATGGCGAAAGCGTACTACTCAGCAAAGATTCAAGCGAACGGTTTCTCGAGGACGTTCTATCGCAATCAGACTGCGCTACGTAATCTGGAATGAATCGATCATCTGCTGCGCCGCGCTGAGGTAGGTGTCGTAGTTATCAGG
>JACWML010000061.1 GCA_015661395.1 Methanomicrobia archaeon
ATCCATGCTGCTCCGGTTACGTAAGCACATTGTTCTGGTATCGCGGAACATAGCCGGTTGGAAGCCGATTCAGGCATATTCCCGCATTGTAACCTCTTGATACGAGATCGTTTGCGACTCTTGCCTATTTTACCATCTACGTAATACTCATCAGAACCCATGCCATACCACCCTAGACAGTTAAGGCGTTATGCTAGTTTAAAAAAGTATACTCTGGTATGACGTTAGTTTATAGCCCAGCCCACGTTTTCTGGGCTTGTAAAATCAGGTTCAAGTTCCTGCAAGCGATTTTTGATGCTTTCTGAGCTCATTTCGTTCTCGCTCAATTTGATGCTCATTGTAGGGCTTAAACCTTTCATATCATTTATGAAGAGCGATAGAGCGATTTATCTAGTGTTGCAAATATTACGTTTTGTTTGCAATCAAGCCCAATTGGGTTTTTACCACATCGGCACCTTCTCGGAATGCGCAGCGATTTTACGAGCACTCTTGATACCCCGACGTTCAAAAGTGGTTCTGTGACCATTCACCTGCTGTTTTACATACAATACGTAAAGACGTAGAGCATTGCCAGCACGCTCAACTTAGGGGGAAAGGCGTTATAGACAAAAAACTGCAGACGTTTGCTGCCCCGCTACCCTTAGCAAGCGGGGGGCCCATCCGTTTCATTGAGATCCGTGATGCCGGCATGTTCAAAGGGAGTCGGCACTTATCAGCCTCTTCTCCTGATATAATGATCTGCATCTCCCGCGAAAATTGCGCGCCCAATCCTGTTCAGCTCCTCGTCAGAGAGGTCAATAATAGCCCCTTTTATTTTGTAACTCCTTTTATTTGATTTTCCAAACCGCCTACTCCACGCGGTCTCATATTCGCGGAGCACCTTTGCTGATACATCCTTTTGCCGTATCACCTTGCGCGCCACGGTTCCTGCGATCATTCCTCCTTCGAGCCTAGGAATAATCCCGCCACCGGTTACCGGTTGTGTGTGTCGTGCCATCGGGAGCAAACAGCGGAAAGCCCGCACCTCGCTTGCGATCCATTTAGAGTCAGGCTTAACGTACCGTGCAACGATTCGTGAAAGATGCCTGGTGTTGGTATAAGCGGAACGCCTTCTGCGCATCTCACTTGCTCTCCAACTTCCTGTCGTTTATTCGAAAAAGCAGGACGTCACATTCATCTGCAGCGATGCGTGCTACCGTCGCGCCTGCAGGCCCCGCTCCCACGAGGACGACGTCGTACTCATCTCGCACGCTTTCGCTCACTTCTCAGGTGTCAATCGTACCTGCCTGTACGTCACGACGCCCACTATAAACAGAACCGCCGTCAAGCCGATCAGCCACGACATTTGCAAGAGAACGTCCGGGGTCAACCCGGTTCCATAGGTAAGGACAGCTCTAAGAGAGGAGACAGCGTGGGTCCATGGAACCACGTCGTATACTTGGTAGACTTGACCGCCAAGCGTCCCGAGCTCCTGTCGTGGCAGCGGCATGAACGCGCCCGCCAGAAAGGCAATCGGCGACGCGATCATTATGCCCAAGCTGATCGCTTGCATCTCATTCTTGGTAAACGCTGCGACCAGCAGTGCCAGAGAGATGGACGCCATTGCGGCGATCACACCGATGATGAGGGCAAGGCTAAGTCCGCTGACGCCACCTTGGTAGTGGTACCCGAGCGCTATGGCAATCGCAATGAGAATAATGACCTGCGCGACTGCGACGAGCGTCCACGTGACAAACGTTCCAAACAAGAGATCAAACGCCCTCACGTTAGAGAGTTTTAGCCTATTTAGCGCCCCGCTTTCAACTTCTCGCGCCAGAGAGCCGGCAATAAGGCCTGTTTGCATCAACAAGGCGAAGACGATAAGCCCTGGTATCAAGTAATCGAAGAGCGTGAACGCCTGTGTCCCAGCTATGGGAACCGTCTCGAGGGGTATATAATCCGTGAACAGGCCGTTACCCGTTCCTGGGGCGGCAAGCGCTGTGGCATTTGATCGTACGCTGTCCTTATACTGATCGAGAATTGTCATCACAAGGCCTTGAGCGGTGGCGTAGTTCATGTACCCAGAGTCGCCTTGAATCATAAGCGACGACGTTGTGTTCCCCGCCGTGGGGAGGACTACGTTGGCGCCAGGCACGCTGACTGAGGATCCAGAGAGCCCAGCTGCGTTCGCAGCAGCAATTGAAGTTGCATTGGCGATCGCCTGCTGACCAACAGATGACTCGATGGCGGTCCGTGTCGAGTTGTTGACCATGGTGACGAACGCGCTTGAGAAGTTTTCCGGAATGGTGATCATAGCGTCGATTTCTCTGCTCTTTAACATGTCGTCCGCTTTTTCCGCGCTTGCGTTATCGATCTTAAACAGGTGCGTCGAGCTGTTCTCGGACGTCGCGTTCGCGAGCACTTGGATGAAGTTGTTACCGTAGTTTATGTAATGCGTCGTGTTGTTGGTGGCAACGTTGACACCGACGTCTTCGTTAACGACGACCACCTCATGAGGAAGGCTCCCCCCTGAGAGGAACGACCCGCTGCCAAAGGCAAAGGCAAAGAGAACGATCAGGAGAATGGGAAAACCAATTATGAACGTAAATCCCCGCCTGTCTCTTATGGTTTCTTTTACTCCTTTCACTGCGACGTCGATACTCTTCATGGTCACTCCCTCAAGGCTCTCCCCGTTAAGTAAATGAACACATCTTCAAGCGTGTTGCCGCGGATGGTGACATCGCACACGCTGCCGCCGACACCCTCGATGACGCCTATAAGCTCGGGGAGCTTACTTGGCGCGTTGAGTGCCCGTACGGCCACTCGATCTTTGAGTTCGTAGGCTTCCTCGATGCCATCGAGTGTGCTTACGCGTTGTACTATTGCATTGTTCATGGCAATGTCCTCAAGCTGCAGCTCCACAACGTCCCCTTTTCCCATCGTCTTCTTCAGGGCATCGGGCGTGTCAAGAAGGAGGAGCTTGCCGTGGTCAATGATGGCGACGCGATCGCTCAGCGCATCGGCCTCTTCCATAACGTGGGTGGTTAAGATCACCGTCTTGCCTTCCTTGTCGCGGAGGGCGCGGATGAAGTCCCACAAAAGCTGCCGGGTCTGCGGGTCGAGGCCTGCGGAGGGCTCATCGAGAAAGACAATCTCGGGGTGGTGGACGACTGAGAGAGCGATGTTGAGCCGGCGCTTCATGCCGCCTGAGAGCTTTGACGCCGCCTGATCGGCCTTGTCGGTGAGGGAGAGGTAGTCGAGTAACTCGTCCACACGGTTTTCGAGTACGCGCTTCTCAACCCCATACATTTTCCCCATAAACGTGAGGTTTTCCCGGCACGTTAACGCTTCCCAGAGCACGAGCTCTTGCGGGCAGATACCGATCTTTCTCTTTTGCATCGATACCAGCTCTGCTCCGTTAAAGAGCACTCGCCCGCTCGTCGGTTGGAGGAGGCCCGTCATCATCTTAATGGACGTGGTCTTTCCCGCGCCGTTGGGCCCAAGGAAGCCGAAGACCTCTCCGTGTTTGATCTCTAAATTAAGGTCGTCTACGATCGTGAGGTCCCCAAATTTCTTCGTCAGGTGTTCCGCCTTCATCGCGCTCTGTCCCACAGCTACCCCTTTGACCGATCTTTGCGGCGTCTCGCGTTCGGGTTCTGACTCGAGGGGTGAAGCTTCTTCGGTTAGCTCAGCTGCGAGTGGCGGCGTTGTCAGAGGCGGGCCGATGGATTCGTACGCTTGCTGAGGTGAGGTAACCCTCAATGTTTTTTCTGCGCTTTTTTCCTCGGCCACCATGGGCCGCTCTGACCACGTAGACGCTTTTGCTTTTAATCGGCGCGCATATAAAGCTACGACGGACTCCTCGGATCGCTTCAATGGCTTTCCAGCACGTGCCGCTGAAGTTGCCTTTAATCGCCGTGTGTACCAATAGAGGCCGAGCCCGATCGCTCCGATAACGAGAACGACGATGATGATCAGCGGAAGCAAATCGACGGGGAGGTTTGTCGCCGCACTCGGCGTGCTGATGAACGAAGAATCGCGCGGCTCAACGACCGTATAAATTACCGCCCCGTTCGAAAACGCCGCTGGAAAGTAGTACGCCCCGACGGGAACGGCAAAGGCATACTCCCCTTTTTGGTCGGTTTGGGCGTGCGCTACCGTTAGGTCTCCTATGTGGAGCGCGACCGACGCGTTCGCCAGCGGGCCGCTCGCGGTGCTCACCTGCCCGTTCGCTTGCAGGGTACTGCCGAGCGAGATGACTTCTGAGCTGATGGTTATGTTGTTCGCCACCGTCTGATTAGCGGGCGCCGCCGACGCTTGGCCTGCAACGGGCAAAACGCCGCCGTAAAGCTGGTGGTTGCGTGCGAGTGCAACGCCAGCAGTAACGATCAACACGAACACGAACACCGTGCACGCAAGTCGCGCTTTTCTAGCGGAACGATGCACGAGTCACACCTCTTGCGACGAAGAGCCGGTCGCCGACACAATAATTCCGGCCGTGTTATAAAAAAATGCGTCCCACGGCCTGCGTTTAACTACCATATGTAAATCTGTAACCTGTACGGCGGGTCATATGATCTAGATAGCCAGTAGTAACATCGAGGGTTACTGCGACTTTTTTATAATTATCTTATCGTAGTGTTTAAGCGTTGCCTGATCGAGGATTTCGTCTGGAGACAGGAGCTCTTGTTTCCGCTTTGCGATCCTGTTATATTCCTGTATGCCTCCAGCGTCATCGAGCTCCTGCCGCCCCACCTTCTGGATCCTGCTCATCCTCACGTTCAGACGCTCCAGCGTAGCAGGTGCGATCTTGCTCAGAAGCTTCATCGCCATTCCGCTGCCGAAGGAGATAGACTCGTAGCGCTCTATCGACCCGGGAAGCGCTTCGAAGTACATCCCGAGGGAGGATTCGCCGAACTCAGCTATGGGCCACCCGGTCGCTGCCGTCAACAAAGCAGTCTGCGGTAAGTATGCAGTCACCCACGTGCCATCGATGCATACTTCGGTCTCTGCTTCCGGAATCTCGCCTCCTGCGGCGTCCCACACGCTCGCCATTTCGGCATCGACATCAGCAAAGACCTCTCGCTCTATCGGGCGGAAACGCATCGTATACCCTTTGAACCGGGCTTTTATTCCGGCACACCTGCACAGGGCAATGTACGTGTTATTGAAATGCAAACACGCGCCTGATCCCCTCCTTAGGGTTCCCCCAGGACCGTCGAAACCCGACATTTCGTACCACATATTGGTCTTCATCCACCAATACGCGGCCTCCGCGTACTCCCTGTCAGAAAGCTCATACGCGCCCAGCTCGTGCGCGAGCGCGACAACTTCAGGCTCACGATGATTACACCACCGCGTCTGCCTGAGGTAGGGCTCGTTTGCAGTCGAGTACTTCATGCCTTTGCGGTACTCGGGGAGCTCGTACGACCGCGGTGGAGCCACGTATCGCTCCTCATCAGGATCCATCCTCCTCATTCTTTTGAGCATGAAGGGGTTCTTTAAGAGCATCTTCGGGAGCAAAATGCTCATATTCTCTTGATTTAGAGCCGGCATGACTTCTTTTTGTGCAATTTCACTTACCTGTGTCATCTATTACCCCCTTTGAAGTCCTGCTCAAAGACTCTGCGCACCTCCTCGGCACATCCGCGCATCTCTTCGGACGGGGCTCGCTGAACGCTCGGCTCAAGGACTGGCCCGAGCCGATCACAGATCGGACAGTGTTCGAGCATACGTACTTCATCGCCGCTCATAATAAAGCCGGGGTAGCTTCCTGCAAGCGGGTCTAGGAAGGCGAAGCGGCCCCATTCGCCGTAGCCTGCTGGCATAAGGTTGCGATCAAGCACGAGGGGCTTAAACCACGGGTAGGGAAGATGTAAGTAGTGTCCTTCGGGACACGCATAACAACCCCCGTTCATCTCAACCATCGCATAGACATCGAGACAGTGCGTTTCTGGGATACCCAGCATCTCCTCTACCCGCTTCCTGAAGTCTGCAGTAGAGATGCGTTTATCTTCGCTTATTTTCCAGCCGCCGCCCGTCACGATCGTCCCCCTCTCACCAAAATCAAAACGTTTTCCCTCCCGCTCCAAGGCGTCCATTATACCGAGTATGAGGAAAGGAAAACTGAAGAGGCTGATCGTATCGGTTGCCTTATCGTAACGTTCTAGCCACTTGATGGCATTCTCCACAGTTATTCGTCCCCTCAGTTCGCTAGACAATGACGCGCTTCTTTGCTTGGCCTCGTTCGTCATCACCTCACTGGCTAAATCGGCGCTTATTCGAAAGTCCAGACCCTGGATCACATCGTTCCAAAAATCCGGCAGAAAGGCAAGTGCTTTAGCAACCCACAAGTTGGATTCTGCAGGGTTGGGGGTTAAAACGAGAGAGTGATCGACGAGCAGGATATCGTGCATACAAACCACAAATTTGCCGCTGGCATACTGACCGGTCAAGTACGTCCGCATATCCCTCGGCATTACCGTATGTCGCCCACTCGTGCCGCTGCTTAATGTTACCGCTAATCCGGCCTCGTTGAATGCGTTGACGATGTCATCGAATGTTGGGTCAGTAAGGGTGTCGATGACTACAGTCGGCAGATCCCCGGTGTAGACGTTCGCGATCCAGTGTGCAAAATCCTCTCCTGAAGGGTGCTGTTTGAAGGTTAGGTCAGGGATGAGTGGGACCTTCTCCAGGTCATCATAGGACTTGATGTCGTCGGGCGTCACGCCCCTTTTGTCGCAGTACTTACGGTAAAAGTCACTTAATGTGTACTGGCGCGTGAAGGCGTACTTGATCGCCTTGAGCTGCATCACCTGCGCTTCGTCTACGGGAACACTGAAGAGGTCGGTTGGCTTGAAAAGAGCCTCGTCGGCAGGAGTCCACGTCTCTCGTGGGGGAATGTATCGGGCCATGCGCTGGTTGAGCAGTTTGACCCTATCTTCGACTTCTGTCTGCGGTTCCATTTCTACCTGCCACGCAAACTGAACATCCATGCTGCTCCGGTTACGTAAGCACATTGTTCTGGTATCGCGGAACATAGCCGGTTGGAAGCCGATTCAGGCATATTCCCGCATTGTAACCTCTTGATACGAGATCGTTTGCGACTCT
>JACWML010000062.1 GCA_015661395.1 Methanomicrobia archaeon
GTCCTGCCTCAGATGATCGCAAGGGGTGGAGGGCGGATTGTGTTCATGGGCTCAATGGCAGGCCTTATTCCCACTCCATTTTACGCACCGTACGCCATGACAAAATCTGCCCTCGAAAGTGTTGCCTCCTCTTTGCGAACGGAACTGAAACCATTTGGCATCAAAGTGATTGTCATCAACCCCGGGGGCTATAACACAGGCTTCAATCAGAAAAACCTGGCGAAAAAATACGAGTGGATGGACGAAAACGGCCTATATAAAGATCACATGGGATACGTCCGCGAAGCGGGGGCGCGCCTCGTGAAGCGCGAGTTGCAAAACACGCAGAGCATTGCAAAACAAGTTGTTAAGGCGGTCGAATCCCGACGGCCTAAGCGCAGGTACGTTGCTCCACAATGGGAATGGGTTTTTCTTCCACTCGTTCGCAGGTTTGGTTAAGTCCAAATCTGAACCATTTCAAATTTGCCTGCTCCGACGTCCTTGCGCGAGAGCATGCGGAGTGAATTGTCGATTGCGCGACTGGCGAAGATGAAGTTATGGCACCCGACATCGGCTGGGAAGATAAGAAACAGTTATCATTCTTGGCGGCGGTCTCAATCACGTAATGAGTACACTATCAGATCTTCTCGTGATAGTACTGATCCTTGTTATCGTGCTCATAGTGATCACTATAGTCATCCACTTGCTTCCCTGGCTGATACTTGTCGCGCTGGTGTTCTTTGTGGTGTGGCTCTTGTTTTTCCGAAATCCGCGCAGAAGACCCGTTGCGTCCTAGTTTCGCGCTTTGTTTCTTGGGGCCGAAGAGGAGGCCCCATAACGGACTCTGCGCAGAGCACTCCAGGGCTTCCACGAACGGGCGGTAGTTTGGTGAGGGGGGTGACACCGCTCGACGCACCTCGACATAGGCGACAAAGGCATATTGAAGGAGAACAAGACAGCCCAGCAGAGATACGATGTTCTATCTAGCGGAACTCTTCCCAACGACAACTGCGGCATCAATATTCTTTCTCGTGTACGCACTGTGGCTGCTCAGCGAACTCGTTATAGGGGGTATCATCCCGCGCTCGCGTCGCCGCGGGGCGCCGATCAGATACGAAGACAAGAGTTCCCGCGCGCTGATATCACTAAGCATGTTCGTGTCCATTACGATCGCCTTTCTTTTTGCCGTTTCTGGTACCGCAGCGTTGCCGAGCTTGGCTTTCTACCTCGGGATCGGCCTGATGATCGCGGGTATTCTTCTCCGACAGTGGTCGATTGCCGTGCTGGGACGTTATTTCTCGCGGACCGTCGGCGTTCAGGAGGGTCAAGCGGTGGTCGACCGCGGGCCGTATCGACTGGTGCGCCATCCCGCGTATACGGGATCCCTCCTCACCATGGTCGGACTGGGGTTCGTGCTGCAGTCGTGGGGGGCGGTGCTTGTCCTCATAGCTTTTTTCGGCGTGGCGTTCGGCTATCGGATTCATGTGGAGGAGGGGGTTTTAACGTCGAAGCTGGGCGACGAATACGTCGCGTACGCGAAGAAAACAAAACGGCTCATTCCGTACGTTCTATGAACCCGCTGCGCAGCCACCACTCTTTTTTTGAATAATCACCGCCCTCCGTGCCGTCGCCGAGCGGCTAGAAGGAGGGGTGGACAATAATAGCGTCTCGAATCGCGGTCGTGGTTGCGACGATGCTGCTTGCAACAACGGGGGGCTCCAGAGAGAACGGCCTGAAACTAAGAATGCTCGGAGATTGCCTCTGCTCGCCATACCTGAAAAAGCGGCGGATAACCCATGCACTGCCCCGCCGCCTCTTTGGAGGTGATACCAGAGAAAGTATCTGCGATACTCCTCATTGGTGTCAAGGCGGTCGGGTACTTAGCGATGTCGATTTGGTCGCGGCAGCGACAGGACCTCAGTCAGACGGGTAAGGGACGATTGCTGTCCTGCAGTGCAAGAGGGGGCGCTCGCCAGCGTTCGTTGACGTGCGTACGCGCCGCAATTACTTGAGATTGGCGCCGAAGAAAGTGCACACCTTCGCCCACGCGTCGTCTCTCGCGGAGGCATTTGCGTCCTCCGTGCCGCCAAAGGCCATGCCGCCGGCACCTGTCGGGCGGGTCGGCGCGAGTCGGGTCGGCCCCGCAAGCAGGTGTCCTGCGCCGTCGTAAGAGAAATGTTGAAAGGAAAAGGCGAAGTGGCGCTGTTTGAGCCGTTCGACGACCCGTTCGCACATCATGCTCGACGGCCAAATAGCGTCATCCGTCCCGGAAACTAATAAAATAGGACCGTTAATACGTTCGACGGGAATGACCGCACGTTCTACGGCTTGCTGGTCCTGAAGGCTGCCGAGATACAACCCCAAGTAAAACCCATACCGCTCCATGCAGTCCTCGTCTAATCGGAAGGGCACGAAGGGCACCGGCTTTCCGCCTAACGTCCAGGACGATTTCGACGCAGACGCATCCGACCACGCCTCATCGATGCCCTGAAAGACGACATAGCTCGGGGAGTACGCAACGACGGCCCGGATCTCTGCGTAGATGGCGCTTACCAGCAGCGCAGCTTCGCCGCCTTTCGACGTGCCCACGACGCCGATCTTGCTGGGCTCAACCGACGGCTGCGAGCGCATCCATTCGATTGCCGACTTGAAATACTCGAGCGGTATCTCCTCTAGCCGAGCGGGCAGGTGTTCGAGCCCTAAGTACGCGAGCGCGAGCGCTGCATAGCCCCCCTCTGCGAGGAGCGCGCCGACCGCGCTCGTGCCGCCCAAGCCGCCGCCCGCGCCACCTATGACGATAACCCCCGGGTGCGTGCCAGACGTTGACGGTCGGTGGAAGTTGGCAACGAGGCCGTACTCTCTCACTGCGCTAGGCTCCAAAAAATCACCGCCCCGGTATACGTTTTTAACCGCTAATAAGATTATGGCCGGACGCATGCCGTTTGTGCGCTGGTGTCTGGACTTGCACTGGTTAACCATCAGGTAGAAGGGATTTTGCCTCGGCGACTTGATGCGGCTTCGAATTCGGCGCCAGCTTGGAACCGCCAGCGCGTGTGGCGCGCCAAGAGACGAACAAATGCGAAGGCTTATCCGTCGCGGGCCCTATTGTATTCAAATTGTTCAATGGGAGGTATGAAATGAACCGCCACATGACTGTCGGAGCGATTGCGGCACTGCTAGTTGCCGCTATTTGCATTGCTGGATGTACATCGTCAACAAGCCCGTCAAACCAAAAGACGACGGCGAACGTAACGCAGACCTCTAACGCAACGCAGAATGCGACTAGCAGCGCTACCATCAACGCCAGCGTTGCCGCGCCAGTATCAGTGCAAAAGGGGCAGAACTTTACCCTGCAGCTGCAATCAAACCCGTCAACCGGCTATCAGTGGAAGCCCAGCTTTGACACAAGCATGATAACGCTCGAGAATCAGCAGTACGTCGCGGCACAGCCAGTAACGCCTGGCTCGGGCGGAAATGACGTCTTCACGTTCCGAGCTCTGGCAGTGGGCTCTACGACGATAACGTTTGATCATGTCAGTCCGTCAGGTACTGTCACAGACAGTATGGTCAACGACGTCACCGTCACGCAAGCTGCCACGCCACAAGTGTCGTTTACTGTAAGCTTGCCAACGAACCCGTCGACCGGTTACCACTGGCAGCCTACATACGACACGAGCGCCCTCAACCTGAAGAGCAACACCTTCGAGGCTTCGGGATCGCAAATTGGCGCTTCAGGGACGCAGGTAATCACGTTCCAAGTGCTGCAGACCGGCACATCGACGGCAACGTTCGATAACATGAACCCGGCGGGTTCATCGACGGAGCTCATAAGTGTAGCCATTACCAGTGGTTAACACTGCCGTCCGCAGGAGAGCCGAGCAAGACTGGCATCCGCGAGTGCGTAGCCTCAACGTCAGCGCGTTAACTGAGGCCAACGCTGGCAAGGACGTTGCCGCGACGGTGGCAGCTTTAACGGAACGCACGGTGGGAGCGTGCGGCTCCGCTCTCTTGCGTATTGCGCCTGCCGCACGCGAATAGCAAACGCGATCTGCGGTGACCTTTCGATGATAGGTCCTTGGAGGGCATCCGCCTGTGGCACGTGAAGCGCCTCAGTTAGGGGTTGGCCCTTTGACCAAAGAAAAATTGGTTTTGATGTGGAACCTGCGATGAACACACTTGACAGTCGATGGGCGTTGCCTGATCTAGCAAGCGCAATCGATTGGTGCTCAAAACGGAATGCCCAGAACATCCGGTGCGTGATCGACGTGCTCGGGGAATACGCGCGCGAAGAAAGCCAGTCCGCCGCCGCGGTTAGAGCCTATTTTGACACAGCTAAGGCTATTGCAGATTTCGAGTTGCACGCTTCGTTAACCGTTAAGCTGAGCGCTTTGGGGGCCCTGTATGACCGGGAAAGGTGCAGAGGAAATGTGCAAAGAATTGCTAAAGAAGCGGCGCACCGCGGCGTTGGGTTCGAAATCGACATGGAAGGACAGAACTTGGTCGCATTCACCGTCGATGTCGCGTGCGCGTGCGCTCAAAACGGGCATCGCCTGAGCCTCGCATTGCAGGCGTACCTCGACCGCTCACGTGATGACGTTTTGCGCGCGTCGGAGTCCGGCATCATTGTTCGGAATGTAAAGGGAGCGTACGCTGGATCAACAACGGACTTTGCTGATATTCAGAAGCGTTTCAAGCAGCTGTCAAAGATCCTGTGCGCGAAGGCGACTTTTTTTACTGTCGGAACACACGATCCAGACCTCATCGAGTGGATGACCACGAAGATGGAAGGGAAGAAGGACTTAATCGAGTTTGGCTTTCTCAAAGGTCTCGCTGATCGTACGAAGGTCGCGATGGCCCAAGAGGGGTGGCTCGTCTCGGAATATGTGCCCTTTGGTGAGAATCGCACGGCTTACGAGGCAAGGCGGCGAAAATACCTTAAGGAGCTTGAGAGTTTGGGGCGTACCCCTGCCCCTTAGACGCTACGAAGACGCGCCTAGTAATTTTGGCGCCGGGCGACACGTTATAAAGGTCTAACGCGCCAATTTTCTTGGAACCCCGTACGTCTCCGCTACGAGCGTAAGCGCTGCTGCAGCAATAAGCGTCGCGATTCCAGCGAAGATTGTGTCCGGCGCGGCCGAACTATCTGTTTGATTCTAGCGTGTCGTCTACGTGCGAGGCGTGTTTCCGGGCTATTCGCATTTCCATGCGTTCCGCTCTAAGCTCCGCTCATATAGAAGTTCAAGGCGTCGATGCGGACGTTTTAGTGCGTGAGCTCGCGCATGGGAGGGGATGGGTTAGACCCATCTCCCCATGATCCCGGAGATTATCGACTCTAATCCGAAGATTAGCAGGAACACTGCCAGCAGGAACACGAGCGTTGCTAAGCCGAGACCCGGGAAGATTATCACGACAAAGCCTACGATAATTCCGAGTATCCCGACGACGATTCCTCCTACGGTGCCGCGCGCGGCACTCGCTATCCCGGCGAACAACAATGCTAAGCCGAGCAGATATACGAGCGTCAGTGATCCGTAGATGAACGGATTGTCGATTACTAAGGCGGCGATTATGACCAGCAGCACCGACAGAATCAGGTTGAGCAGTCGTCGCCATCCGGAAATGCCTTTTGCAAATACTCGTATGAAATATGCGACTCCAAGGATAATCAGCGCGATTGATAGGAAGGCTATGAGCGTTGCTATTGCCACTCCTGGATATGCGATGACGTAGCCGGCCAGGACAAGGATGATAAGACCTGCGATGATCTCAAGGATTCGCAGCCAGATAGAACTCTTTTTTTCATCAGCCATTTCAATTTTCACCTCCCTTGACGTTTTTTTGATAATTCAATCTCCAGTTTATAGGTTGCCGTGCTTATATTGGTTCCGGTTTGCACCGCACGGCGCGTAGTTCTTGCTTTGCGCCGCTCTCCTCGCGGTTCGCTTGGTGCCAGACGCCAGCTAACGGCTAGTGCATACGGAACAACCTAGAGTGTTGCGCAAAGAATTCGTGCCTATTGCGAAAAAAAGAAAAGGGGCGCGGCGTGTTAGCCGCGGCTGCCTGCTCCTGCGATGACGAGCTGGATCCCGAAGAGGAATAGTACCAGCGCCACTAGGAGCCCAAGAAATGTGTTGGCAAAATCGGCGTCTACGAAAGCGACTATAGCGAGTATGAACGCTATGACACCGAGAATTATGTTCGCCCAACGAACCGAGGGCGGCATTCCGGCTGCCATAGAATAGCCTGCAAATTCAAGCCTTCCTATCGCGTTCAGCAGCAATCCGAAGGCAAACAAGAGTATAACCAACGTTGTGCCAAAGTTGCTATAGTATATCGCTGCAGCGCCTACTGCCAGAAAAATAATCCCCAATATGACGTTCACTATTCTGCCAGTTCCCGAGAGGACCTTTGACGTAGCTCCGCGTATTAGCATAATGAGGCCCAGGATGAGAACTCCGATTCCGAGTAACAATCTGAGTGTATTTACAGCAGCACCGGTATTGAAAAGGACGTAAACTGCGAGGACAAGAACAATTATCCCGAGAATGATTTCGAGGAGACGAGCCCACATTGGGGTAGCTTTTTCAGCCATGTTTACATTGCACCTCCCTTGACGTTTTTAAGATTCGCTCTGTTATTTGTGTCGTCGTGCTTATATCGCTTCCGATTTGGCAGCTTTATGTTGGACCTTTGAGAAATACAACCCATTTCTAAAACGGTCGGGGCGTTTCCGTCACGATTCACACACACATGTGTAACAAACGTTCTTATAGTGGTTTGCGCAAAAAACAAGTGCCAAGACCGTCAAAGGCGGTATTGTTGCAGCGCCACACGTGATGTTGCTTCCTTCGAAAGTGTTCTTAAAACGAACCATGACCTCAGTTTGGTAGCACTGCCCCAAAGGAGAAGTTTGAATATGTGGCGCTGCCTCCTCTCTTTTTTGCAGCCGTTAAGGTCTTTGCCGATAGGTGAAGCGCGCGCGCTGTGATCTCGCGGCGCTGTCGTCATTATTATCGGAATCGTTGCACGTAGATATTATGTCAAAGCTAACGGTTCACGCGCCCGTTAGCTCGCCTCGGGTGTGCTAGCCCCCCTACACCCGTGCAAGACTAAGGACGGTAGCTGCTTGCACGCGATTGCTCCCTGACACTTATAATCCGACACGAGCGAACGGCTCGTCCGGGTGGAATTTAAGCAATTTTTAGCCTCACTGGCGCTCAAGACGTCCAAACAGACAGACTAATAAAGTACGTTGACTATACACTGGTAAATGTGATCTAATGGACACTACGGATCTCGAGCAAATTCACAAGAAGCTGCAGACGGATTGGGCCGACTGGACCGACGACGGCCAGTGCATATCCATATGCAAGAAAGAACTTATGGCGTCAATTCAGGCGGTCAACGCTTATCTTGTTCGCTATGACCTCAAGACGAGAATAGAAGAAGATCCTACCTCCAAAATGTGCGAATTTTGCGGA
>JACWML010000011.1 GCA_015661395.1 Methanomicrobia archaeon
GTTTGCCACCACGTGTCCATGATCGGACAGCGCTCATTACCGACGTGCGTGTAGTACCATATCCATGCCTCCGGGTTGATTGGTTCCCCGACAGTGCCGAGTATTCTGAGTGACCGCAAGTCACGACACTGCGGCCACTTGTCGCCAAACCGCATCAAGTGTCGAATCGCCGTCGGGGCGGTGTAGAACTTCGTGACCCCGTACCGTTCGACGATGCTCCAGAAAGCGTCAGGCTGTGGGTAGTCGGGGGCGCCCTCATAGACGAGCGTTGTGGTCCCCAGGAGCAGCGGCGCGTACACGACGTAGCTGTGTCCCGTGACCCACCCGATGTCCGCCGTGCACCACCACAAATCATCGTCGTGGATATCAAAGACGTCCTTAAGCGAAGTCGCGGTCTCAACCATGTAGCCGCCTGTCGTGTGCACGACGCCCTTTGGCTTTCCTGTGCTGCCCGAGGTGTACAGGATATAGAGGATGTCTTCAGCGTCCATGGGCTCGACCCGACAGTCGGACGGCTCGCCCTCGACCAGGGTGTGGAAAAACACCTCTTTTCCGCTCAGGTCAGACATCGTTACCGGATTCCCCGCGTGTTTTACGACGATCGTCGTCTCGACGCTCGGGCAGCTGCTGACCGCCTCGTCTGAGACCGCCTTCAGGTCGATCACCTGGCCTCGCCTGAACGTTCCGTCCGCCGTTATCAGCACCTTTGCCTCTGCGTCGTTAATTCGCTCAGCTAAGGCGTGCACGCTGAACCCAGCATACACGACGTTATGCACGGCGCCAATCTTCGCGCACGCAAGCATGGAAACGACCGATTCAACGCACGGCGGGAGGTAGAGCGCAACGCGATCCCCCTTTTTCACTCCCAGCTTCTTGAGTGCGTTTGCTGCCTTGTTGACCTCCCTGTACAGCTCATAATACGTGATCTTCCGCTCGTCGCCGCGTTCATTGACGTAGAGGAGAGCAAGCTTGTATCGTTTATCAGTGCGGACATAGCGGTCGACCGCGTTGTACGCGATGTTCGTTTTGCCGCCGACAAACCATTTGTAAAACGGTGCCCCACTCGTGTCGAGAGTTTGTGTCCACGGCGCAAACCATTCGAACTGCTGTGCCTTTTCAGCCCAGTACGCCTCGATGTCCTCTCCTGCGGCAAGCTCGGTATCCCAGTCTTGCACGCGCGCGAGATCAGTCACTTCCTTCCGCGGAGTGAAGAGACGCTCTTCTCTAAGGAGAACGGAAACGTCCTCCTGCCGTTCGCTAGTCATTTTTTTGGCCTTCATCTCGTTTTGCCTCCATAATACCTCCTCCTTTATTGGTTCTCGTAAAATCGATTATTTACTTCGTTCCTGCAAAATATTCATCCGCGCAAACGCACCGATTTTTAGAAGATAAAAAAGAGGAGCCCTGTGAATCGTGCACGGAGTCCTCTTTACCCCAGCGGAGCAACCGTCCTCTTGTACATCTCATTTAGCACCTCTGCGAGGCCGGCATAGACTGCCGAAAGACCGGTGATGATCCCTTCATAGCCAGCAACCTGGGTAATGGTGGCATTCCCTGTTATCTCACCAATTGCCAGCAGGAAGAACAGCACGGTAAGTAGGCCAAGGACAACTTGCAATGCGCGGGTTGTTTTGAGCGCGCCGATGAACATGACCAGCGTAAACAGTCCCCACATCGCAAAGTATGCCGCCATCCCACTCGCACTTGTCGCATCCGCGAGCCCCAGTTTCGGGAGAACCAGAAGGGTAACAAGGGTCAGCCAGAAAATACCGAAAGACAGGAATGCAGTCATCCCGAACGTGTTGTTCTTCTTCCACTCCATGATCCCTGCAATTATCTGGCCGAGACCCCCGTAGAAGATCCCCATCGCGAGGATCATCGAACCGAGCCCAAAGTACCCTGCATTGCCTAAGTTCAGAAGGACGGTCGTTATCCCGAAGGCGGTTAGCCCAAGCGCCGCCGGGTTTGCGGTCACGTCCAGGTTTTTCACCTGGGTGACGTCGATCGTTCCTGATTCGTTTGTCATAATCGTTGAGTCTCCTATACTTTTTAGTCACGTGTATCTACTCAAATGCGGCAACTGTCATTGCCAAGGCCGTTCAGCAAACGGCTTCAGAGTGGCAAAGACCGTAGAGATACGATGAACGCCAATCGACTTGCTGCCGCATCTACCGAAAAAAGCTTCTGACGAGGTGCCCCGATGAGGCTCCACGAGCAGATACTGCCTAGGCATACGTTAATGGCTAGTGCAGCGGATAGCCGCGGTCTTTTCTCTAAGTCTATGCCAAACAGCTTTGCTGTTTGGGTCCCCTTCTCTGAAATCGTTTGAAGGTCGTTCATCGGTTCTGTCATTATTAATCATTCTATTTAATAATTGCGATAGAATGAGCCATCGTGGTGGCCGGTGATAGCTTAGGGTTAAGTTAAACACTCAAAAAAAAGAACCCAAGCAAGACCCCCTTCTTAGCCGCACGCGGCTAGCAGACTGCCGGGAGTGCTTTCTTTCAGTCGCAATTTCGTTTTCGCTCAAGCAAGTAGATAGCCCGTCATGATTTTCAGGTATATCCGAGCTATGATAGCGCAGCGTGTTTCTCCTTCGTGATCTGTTTTTTCCTTGTGTATGCCTTATTACCGTCTGTGCGCTACGTAAATTGATGATACTATGGCCCACGAAAAAGAAAAAGAGAAGAGAATCGCCATGGAAGAGCGAGAAGAACGACGCAAGTATCCATTCGAGGCAATCGTTACGCCAAAGGTGCTCGACCGGGGGCGCCACTGGATCACCGTCCAGCTGAAGAACGTATCGACGGAGCCCCTCGTCGATGTGAGTGCGACACTGTATACCTATAACACGCACGATCTCGACGTTTTGCCAAGCGGCTCGTTTCATTTCGTAAAAGAGTTGCTCCCTCAAGACACAGAAGTGCTCAACTTCCACGTCTTTGCGAACCACACTGGATGGGTCTATCTGCGCGTCACAGCGTACCGCTACGGCGCTTTCGTGAGCTGGTACTCTCCCCATCATGAGGTTCGACTCGTTGAAGATCCCACCGAGATCCGGATCTTCTTCGTGAACCGGCCCTACTGGGCGCCTGAAGAAACAATCGAGACGGAAACGGTAGTGTACGCCCACCGCGACGTGCAGAATCTACGGCTCGAAATCGCCGCAATCCCGCCGTCGAAATCCCACACGCTCATGGACGTGATCGATATCGACTTTATCGCAGAAGGCGGCACGAAGCGATTCGTAAGCGAGCTCTACGCGAGTGAAGAAGGCATGTACCACCTCACCGCGCGCCTTTTTCACGAACAGAAGCTCATTAGCAGCAAGCTGGCATCCTGCTACGTTACGCCCCTTGAGGAGTGAATCCGCGTCTCGTCGGTGGGAGCTGCAGTTTGTGTAGGGTCGCGCTCAGCGGATGCTTTGGAGGTTTTAACCCCTATTTCCGTTATTTGCTCGCAGGCATGGGACAATAACGCAGTTGGCTGATGATCTGCGATTGTTGGCTCATAGCATCCGCCAGGTCGAATATTCCAGTGACATCGACAACGCCAATGGCAGCCATTGCTGAGCCTCTACTGTCCTGAATGGGGGCAACTATGACCGGTACGTTCGTGTATTCCCCCGCTTGCGGCCGCGTCTTTATCAATGTGTTCTCGGCAAGAACTCGTTCGAGTATCGGGCCCGTATAGTTCCGACTTTTCACTTTGCCGTCTTCAATTTGAACGCCGCGATGGTTCTGGCTTCGTATCGTGACGGGCAGGCCGCCTAACACGACGTGAACTGCCAATGCGATTGGGATTAAGTCGCTGCTCGTCGAGTCTGATGAAAGGTCATATCGTTCCATTTTTTGTCCCTCTCTCCCCCCGCAGCTAGGCAGCAATCGAAGATCGCCCAGGGCTGTGAGCAACCAATCAAAGCAACGCCCTAAAATGCGGGAGGCGCGATAAGCTTCTCTCGCTGTCAAAGCGCCGTAGACAGCGTAGCTACTATTAATTCAGCTGAAAGACTTAATACTTTACTCGTGCCCCAGTTATGGGCACCGAAAAACTTTTGTGGAAGTGCTCTACTAGCTGGGAGGACTGCAATGCCTGCGACACTGGGTGCACGCGGGGCAAACGTCAGCTGAGTGCTACAAAGCCCGCGAAATTATCTGCATTCTAATCGCGCAGGCTTCGACCAGGGCCCTTTTATGCTAGTCGACAGACGGCCCGTGAGACGACAACGCCATTATTTCTCGTCAGATAGCAGCGCACCTAACCCTATTCGCGGCCGCTTAGTGGTATCTTCAGTTGGCGGCCGCACCACAAGCCTAAGTTCGGCAGCGATGTGCTCGCGCGTTTCGTGCGGTAACTGTAGCGAGTCAAGCGCGTCGTCGGTTGCCGCGTAGAATGCCTGCCGCAGTTCGACCGAATCAATGTGGTCGACATCAATGCTGCCGAGCGGTGTTTTTTCAGTCTGTATTCCGCCCGATGGATCGCGATACTCGTGTATAAGTGTGGCTTGGAGGTACCACTCACCGCGAACTGGCCACAGCTCTGACGGGATGGGCTTGTATTCGACACTGACCGATTACCAGCCTGATTTGGGGTCGTTAGTCACGCTCTTCGCCTGCGCAGACGGCTATTTTTCGCCTTTGACTTCCTTACCCGTGTAGTACGCTGCCCTTTTTGCCATCTCCCCGGGCGAGGGGACTGCTCCGACCTGCTGCAGCATGCCAAGGGCGTCAAAGTTCAGCCACATCTCCATGATCGTCCCGTTGACGACCTTGTCTATGCCGATTCCTGTATAGGTTACGTGCTTCCCGGTCGCCAACATGCCCATAAGCTCGCCCTGGTTCGTGCCGCGAAACGTCAGTCGGTAGGCGACTTTGTCCCCTTCTGCAATCATATCCTCAACGGTCACGGTGAGATCGGGAAAAGCGGTGCGGTATAGAGTGATGAGTTGCGCGATGCCCTCAGGGCCAGGGGGAACCGGGGGACTGGTGGGGTCGTGGTTGACGGCGTCGGGAGCGAAGTCCTTTTCGCATAGCGTCGCGTTGCCGGTGTTCAAGTGGTCCTGCCAAAAATGACGGACAGCGGCTTTATTCTCTTCTGCAGACATAATAATCGTCCCGTACGTAAGTCTCCAAGTTTATATTTGCTACCCTCTTTTTTTTAGAAAAGTAGCGTCAGCATTAGTTTTTAGCCTTTTCTCGCGATTGCCCAGGCAGCCGGATTATTTCGCAGAGGGGTTCATCTCCATGACGCCAAAAACGTTCCCTTCCGGGTCCGTGCAGTAGGCGAAATACCCCTGGCCCGCGACCGCCATTTTTGGCACCATGACGTTTCCGCCGGCGTCCACGATCTTTTTCGTAAAGTCGTCGACAGACGCCACACTGATCGTGTTCACCGTCACCTGCTCAGGCATTCTGCGCGGCATTATCGCACCGTTGACCCGGTTCGTCATCGCTCCTGTCGTGACTAGCCAGTAGTCCATGGGCGCATCCCACTTCGTGATAGTCCAGCCAAACACCTTCTCGTAAAACGCTATCGCCCGCTTTGGATCATCGGCAGGCAGCTCGAAATACATTACTCGTCCTTGTAGCATTATTACCCTCCTAATTTTTTTGCAAGTCTTTGTGACGTAAATACTTACACACGTTGGTCGGGAACTGTGTTCGAGATGTTTTTTGCCGCGGGTAGCACGAAATCAAAACTACGTATTACCTTTTTAGCCAAGGCGAAATAGCGGGAAATCTGGGTGAAAGCACTTATTCTTGAACGTTGACTTGTGCGCGAGGTGATCGATCGTGCATTACTTAGTATATATTGAGGTTCCCGCAGAAGCAGGCACTCGCCTAGATTTCGAAGAAGAGGGCCCCGGGCAAATCCTCGGGTATATGATGAATCGGTTCGCGCCTGAAGCGGCGTATATACAGGCCGGCATGCGTGCTGTTTTCATGGTGGCCGATCTGAATGAGGCACAGATGACTGAGCTTATGCTTATTGTGTCGAAGAAGTTCGGCACGTATCCGGAGTTCACGGCCCTCATTCCCGCAGCGGCTATTCCCGAAATGGTTGGAAAGGCGATAGAAGAGGTGAAGAAGGCACAGATATAGCGCGTTCTTTGCCGATGCCGGCGATTAAATCAGTTTCACAGTCTAAATCTGCTCCCAAAATGACGTCTTGGGCTTGGGCTCCGCCAGATTAGGAGCCCAAGGATCTTTTCCTTCGATTTACACGATCATCGAACCGGCTATCGACTAGCACCAAAGCGCCCACACCTCCGTGCAATGGCGACACAAATGAAGACAAAAACGCTTATGCAGTCGGTCTTGCTTAGAGCAACTCCTCACGAGGTCTATGAGGCGCTCATGGATTCCAAGAAGCACGCGGAGTTTACGCGTTCACCGGCGATAATAGATAGGAAGGTCGGAGGAGAGTTTAGTACCTTCGATGGCTGGGCCTCCGGAACGACCCTCGAACTGATTCCCGACAAAAAAATCGTGCAAAAATGGCGCGCCGCTGACTGGCCTCAAGATTATTATTCGACGGTGACGTTCGAGCTCAGCGTGGAAGGCCAAGAAACCAAATTAGTTTTTACGCAGGCCGGCATTCCAGAAGATCTGTACGCGGATCTCGAGTCCGGGTGGGTCGAGTTTTATTGGAACAACCTAGTGGCTTATTTTAGCTAATCGCCTCTTGACAGAGCGAGGATCTCATTACATGTTTGAAGGGCATGAGCCACTTCACGATCTTGCGCAGAGGTGACTCAGCCCTTTCGGCGTCTAGGCGCTCAAGCGGCTGAATCAGAATCGATGTGACGAATACAGCGAGGATTTGGGCAAGCTGTTCTTTTAGCTCGAGCGCAAACATTCGTGTAAATGCGACCCTTCTAGCCGCTTGGCCCTGCCCGGCGTGATAGCTTATGCATTGTTGTTTTTCTCTTGGTCGCTTAGTCCGGTAAGAACGCGCCGAAAGTGAAAAAGCATAAAAGAAGGGGTAAGCTACCTGTATTGCCTAACGTCCTACCGTATGCACTCGAACCGACGAACCAGTTGAAGACACACACATTCAGCGGCTGAGGCGGGAGGTACGTAAGCGATAATCCACACCCGAGCCGACCGCGCCATATCAGAGACTAGCCGGCGTCACTGCGAAGAGCACAATTGGAAGGAGAACCGTCGTAACATACTAAGTAACATACTAAGTAACATACTAAATTTGTAATGAAGCTTCAAATAGGTTTCAGATACACTAGGTTCTGCCTCGGTTTAAATTTGCTAAGGCTGTGAAACCGCTCCGGGCATGGGTCGATGCTTGGTCCAAATAAGTCTTCCTTGTTCTAGAAGTACGCGGGGCGGTTAACAGCCTTAGTTGCCTTACTTTCGCTCTGCCTTTAGCTTACAATTACCCAGATAGACCAACCATTTTGCCCCCCCGTGAACAACGATTTCATTGAGGTTGATCAACTCATTCTTGGCATCGCGGACTACAAAAACGACTATGCCGATATGGCTGCCGAAAAACCTTTGAGCAAGTGCTCAACCAGTTGGGAAGCTTATGCGACTAGCAGCAAACTCTCTCTTTGATGTTCGACCTTTTTTTTAGCGCTCTAAACAACTGTAATCGCTCCTGTCATGTATGTGTGGATGGAACAGTGGTAGGGATACGTCCCAGTGCTGTTAAACTGAAATGTGTATGTGTCGCCAGTGTTGAGGAGCGGCGATGAGAATGCCGGTGAGTCGGAAACAACCGTATGTTGGACCGAATCATCATTTTTCCACGTCACATTCGCCCCTTTTTGAATCGTAAGCGTCGATGGGCTAAAGGCGTAGTTCTGAATCGAAACACTATTTTGACTTGCGGTGCTGGTAACCGGGCCAGGAGTGGGATTTGAAGATGATGTGCATCCCGCAACCATGACCGTTACACCCGCCAGAGCAACGAGCGCCAACATGTGGTATTTTTTCATTTTTCCTTCTCCAATAGAGGTTTTTTAGGGCAAACAAAATGCTCTGATATGCATTGCTCGTTTTATCAAGTTTGCCCGCGGAATCATAGTTAGTCCACACTAGCTGCTCTTAATTTCAATTCAGAGGCTAGAAAGCTTTTTAAATGGAGTTTGCTTCATAGGGCGCAACGAAATGTCGAAACGCAACGCTTTCATAGATGAGAGAAGAGGATAGGGAGGGGCTACATGGCAATTGATATACGAGCACTTGCCACAGCGAACCTGGTTGTTCAGCTCGTGGTCATCGCGCTTGTCCTAGGCGCTGTTTATCTTGCGCGTAGGGGAAGAGTAATACGACACTGCACTATCGTGCGAGGAGCCGTTGTCGTCCAAATCATTACGATATTGGCAGTGATGCTCCCCTCGCTTCTCGGGTACGTCGGAAACGTTCCGCCAATTCCCTTCCTGTACCCTGAGCTCCTCATCCATCACATTTTGGGGCTTGTGCTGATCGCGATCTTCATCTACGTCAACCTCGAAGTCGGACGCGTCATCCGGCCCGTCGTGAAACGCAAGAACGCCATGCGGGCTGCCCTCGGCGTATGGCTGATCGCCATCGCTCTCGGCATTAACATTTATCTCACAGTCTACTACGCGTGACGCGGATCATGACCAGACGGCAGAATCCAAGCTCAAAGCTCGAGCTTGATCACGAGGATTTAACGTGCTAAACGACGGTGTCCCTTCTTTGGCGCACACGGCGCTGTCAGAGCGTTTATGCATTTCGCTTACGGCGCCTGAAAGCGATGGTATCTATCCAACAAGCAAAATGCAAAAAGGGCCAGTGCTCGTACGTGGATCTGCTGACTTGTCTGGAAAAGGCGTCGGGCTAGGCGTGCCTGTAGCGAAATTCGCCCATCGTGTCGTTTTTCCGGGAAAAGCGTGTATAGTCGAGCAACGAGAGGATAATCACCTATGTACGTGGGTTGTGGACTACGAGCTCAACGTAGAAGAGCGCGTAACATTCAAAAGTGGTAAGAGCATTCGGAATGAGAGCTTCTACCGGCTTAAGGAACGGTTTGCAGGCCTGCACAAGGCAATCCCTATCTCACGCGGTCTTGTAGAGCGCGGCAACCGAGCGCTCCGATTAACATGGGGACTGACCACGACGTTCGAAACGACGCCTTCTGCTGGAGGCGCACGCGTTAGTTACGCCGTCGACCGCCGCGAAGGCGTACTCCACGTAAGTGTTGAGCGAGCCGCTTGAACAAGACCGGATACACGGAAATGATCCTCCTTAACGAGCAAGACGGGAGCCTCTTCGATCGCTACAGCGATGCTAACGGCGTAGAGCTCGTCGGTAAGGCAATTGGCACCTGGGAAGAGACCGGTGCTGACTACGTAACGCTCACGGACTCCCGTCATAACATCACCCTCGCTCTTCGGAGCGTCGCTCAATCGACGATGTATCGGGGGAGGGAAGTGGCGCGAGGACGGCTCTCCTGGACGGGCATCGCCTACGTCATCCCGCCACGCTGCGTCGACTTTGACTATGATGTCGCGATTCGCGAGGGAATATGACGCGCGTTCTCCTCATTTATCCGTATTTCAAAACCCAAGAACAGTCGGTCGATATTTCGTTTCCCCCCACTGGGGATCTGTTACGTTGCCGCAAGTCTGCAGCACGCCGGACACGATGTTGAGATTCTGGATTGCACTTTCACGACGCGGAAAGCAGCGCTTGAACAGGCAGCGCGTGCTGACGCAGAAGTGGTTGGGATTTACAGTATGATCACGATGAGAGAAGAGAGCATTTTGTTCGCACAGCATCTGCGCTCGCGCACAAAGCTGCTCGTGGCAGGTGGTCCTCTCCCGTCGTGTGATTCTACGGCGTTCTTGGATGACTTTGACGTGGTTGTGGTCGGGGAGGGAGATCGCACCATGGTCGATCTCGTGCGTGCATATACTACGGGCGACGCCCTTGCTGAAGTCGCCGGGATCACATACCGTAACAGCCGGGAAGGGGAGCGGGACGCTCGTAGTCATCATGGCCGCGTCGTAGTAACCTCGTCGCGCCCACTGGCAACGAATCTTGATGATCTGTTTTTTCCAGCGTGTGAGCTGCTCCCCAACGAGCAGTATATCGAGTACGGACGTCAGAAGTTCGGATATAGCAAGACCTCAGTGATTACGACGCGGGGGTGCCCTTTTCGGTGCGAATTCTGCAGTAACGCCGTCTTTGGGGTTTCGTATCGGGAACGGTCAGCTGTAAACGTCGTTGACGAAGTTGAACAAGTACTTTCGTTGGGCTACGATTACATCCACTTCGCTGACGACGTCTTTACGTTCAACGGAGAACGTTTGATCGAGATATGTGACGAAATCAAACGCCGAGGCTTATCTTTCGCCTGGGAATGCCTGGGCAGGGTCGATTCGATGAGCGACGAGATCGCGTCGGCGATGAAGAATGCAGGTTGCCGCCGTGTTTTCTTTGGTATAGAATCGGGCAATGATGATATTTTGAAGCTCATGAACAAGCACATTACCGTTAGGCAAGCACGGTCTGCGGTAACTTCTGCGCGCGAGGCGGGACTCAATGTCGGCGCATTCTTCATCGTGTGTTATCCGGGAGAGATGAACGAAACAGTGCTTGACACGCTTCGATTTGCCTCCTCGCTCCCGCTCGATTACCTCTCTTTCACCATGCCGTATCCACTACCGAATACGCCACTCCACGAAAGAATAAAGGAGCGAATCAATAAATCGTGGAGGCCTCCCGAAAGCGGTTTCCTAGAGCACATTTGCATCTTTGATGCGGATTTCTCGGAGACTAAGATGAAGTTCGCTATCGTCAAGGGCCAGATTAGCTTCTTGCTGAAAAGGAGGCTTGGAAAAAGCGCATACGTAGTGGTAAGACCATTCGAGGCAATAACGGACTTCCTGTTCCAGCGCGTGAAGTGATCTCAAGCGCAATGCTACCACACCAAAGTCTCTTGGAGATGCAGTGCGCATCCGCTCATCTCGAGTTACTGTCGAGGACGATTCGGTGTTTTGCAGGCAACTTATGCTTAGTCGCGGACGCCAAATAATAATGATTAAGTGTTGAGCGCCGACCTACTCCACTATTATGTTTGCCACCGAACGCTACGTAGATCTTTTTACTGATGATGTGGTGCGGAAACACGAGCTGCCGGAGGTTCACCGCAGCAAGACGATAGGATGAAGTATACGCTTATACCAACATTGGCAGATTTGTGATGAGCATTGACCCACCCTCTTCAAGCAGAGAACTCAGGGCACTGCAGCTCGCAGTGGGCGTCTATGTGTTTGTGTTTGCCATCAAACTCGTAGCGTACTTCTTGACCGGCGTTCTCGCGCTTCTCGCTGAGAGCGTGCACTCGCTTACCGATCTCGTCATGGCGACATTCATCGTGCTGGCGTTCGTATACTCCCGCAAGACTGCCGACGAAGCACACCAGTATGGCCACGCACGTGCCCAGAACGTTGCCGCACTCGTGGCAGCGACCCTGTTCATTTCATTCACGAGCGTCCAGCTGTACGAAGAGGCGTTCAACCAGCTCGTCGGTCAGGTTCCAAACACCTATCAGCACCTGCCGCTCGCAATCGGCATCGTCGTGCTGTCAATGGTTGCGGAGGCGACACCGCTGATCGGGTTGTTCAGACACACTTACCGTGGGCCCGCGGCCACCGCCCAACTCACCGATTTGATAAACGATGAGCTCGCTCTTCTCGCGGTGCTCATTGGCACCATATTCCTAATCCTGGGATACCCCATCGCTGATCCGATCGCCGTAATCATCGTCGCCACTATTATCGCCGCGAGTGGAGTTGTCCTCCTGCTTCACAACGCATCATATCTGCTCGGGCGTTCCCCCGATGCCGCCTTCCTGGCGCGCGCAGCAGACATTGCGCAAGCGGTGAACGGCGTTAGGCAGGTGCACGAGCTCCGCGGCGAGTACATCGGCCCCGGAATGGTGCACCTCGAGATGCACGTGGCCGTAGCACCAGCCACATCTATCGAGGACGCAGATCGGATCGCTGACGAGGTAGAAAGTCGTCTCGCGACCGATGGTGGGTGCCAGTATTGCACGGTTCACGCTGAGCCTGACCGTCCGCACGTCTCATAGGAATTTGCCTTGCAGGTGAGCAGCTACGGAGACTTTTCACGGTCAGATTAGGCTCAAATGAAGGAGACGCGTCGTCACGCGTCCTCGTTTATATGTGTATGTTTAGAGAGTAGCGCTCTGTTAGCGCATATGTGAGGCAGCGCCCTTCACGGAGAGAAAAGAAAAATTTTTTAAGCGTGTCCTAAACAATCCGTTTCAAACTTTCATCGATAGCTCTACAGGACGTCTCTAGCGCGTGTGCCTCCGTTTTCGAGAGCTTTTCCGATGCCTCCCGGAACCGTGTAGCAAGCTCGTAAACCTCCTGGAACCGTGTAGCAAGCTCGTAAAAGTTGTTCGCACTAAGCATCGCGTAAGCCGCAACGCTCCGCTGACGAGAGACCTCCTTTGGGGAAAGCGCAAATCGCTCAAACATGTCTTCGATGATCCTTCGGAGCTCGTACACCTCGTCGTGAATCGCCGCACGCCTCTGCACGGGCACATCATCGCGAACGATCTCGCGGAAGTCTGAGAGTTGTTCGAGGATGGCTTCAATTCTACTCAGGTTATCAAGTGCCACGTGCAGGGTCGCGGCAACGCTCATCTTCTGGTGTTCTTTCACAGTATCCCTTCCAATAACTGAGCTCAACGAGCCTTGAGCGCGTAGTAGGCGTTCTCGAGGCTCGAGATGCCTGAATCGGCAGCCCGCCGAAACCCGCCGTTGGCGTTCTGGAGCTGGCCGATGAAGCTAGCGGTCTCCTGTGGGTAGCGCGGGCGCTCATTCACCGCCCGTATAATGGAGAGCCCGCGGTGGATCTCATCAAGGTAGTTGGGCGTATTCATAGGCGTCTGCGAGAATCCTCCCGTCTTCCACTCGCATCGCCGTATCCACTGGGAGACACCTGCGAGGCAGTCTGACGGGGAGAAGGAGAGCGCCTGTACTGCGTTGTGCGTCGAATAGATCGATGCGTGGTCAACGCCGAATCCTCCCTCAGGACGCTTGTACTGACGTACCGCTTCAACGAGTTCAGTCTTAACCTCTGACGAGGGTTCTTCGTGCCGGAGGGCGAGAATCGCAACGGCCCTCGCCAGAGATTGAAGGAAGGAGTTACTGAGCTCGTAATAGGGCTTTTGGGTGATACTGAGCATACGCTTCAACTAGCTGTGCAGAAAGTCGTTCGGATCGAAGAGCGGCGGCACCCCCAAGAGATCGAGTGCGCGGAGAACGTAATCTGCGCTGTACATGCTCTGGAAGGAGCCATCGCTGCCTTGGCGTTGTTGCAGGAAGTCTGCCGTCAGCTCAGGCTCCGGCACGGGTCGATTAAGCGCGGTGGGCACGTACGCTGCGCAGAAGGTGTCAGCTGCGTTCGACTCGTTGAGGCGATAGAAGCAGTATCCGCCGTCATCGCTCCGCGTGCTCTTGACGTATCCGACGAGCTGGGGCACGTCAAACCGCAACAGTTTCTCGTTCGCTCCAATCACTGGCATTGCCTTCATCCAGCGAGTTCACCCCGTGGATGACGGACGACGAGACGCGACTAAAATTTCGAGTAAAATAGCGGTACCCACGAGCAATGGGGTTGCATCAGGATACACGGTGACTCCCTCCGTCAGGTTGCGAATTTGGTAGGAGTCATCAGCCTTATGCTATTACGGTGAACTCCATCACCCGTGCATGGCACATACTTATGTTCTTACATAGCTATTGCGGCACGTCATACTCCTTACAAAGCATAGCGTCGCAATTAGGTCTGAGTTTTATGAGCGGCAAACTCGTCAGTCTGACGGTCGCCCTTTACCTACTGTCCTTATAGATTTCGAGCACAGAAATCGCCAGCTTTTCCGCGTCATGTGTGCACATCACCTGTTGCAACACTTCAAGGATCTTGCGGAGAGGTGGCTCCGCAGCCTCGTTCATGTCTAGGCGCTGACGTGGCCGAGCCAAAATCGAGGTAACAAACGCAGTGAGGATGTGGGCAAGCTAAGTGCTGTGATACGAACCAGTTACAGCAACATTTATGTCGAAGCGGCATAAACTAAGTTGTTTATCTAAACGGTGGCAGCAGGCAGTCATAGCAGATTGCGCGACAGGCCCACAATGAGCCGGAACTACAAGCCTAAAAAGTGTAAGCGGTGCGGCGCTGTTTTTAATCCACGTAGTTCAGCGGCTAAGTGGTGTAGGGCGTGCCGACCGCTGATCACAGTTGAGCAACGCAAGAAATACCACGAGCGGTCTCTGTAAATGAACCTGAGACACGAGAAGTTCAAAAACTATAGTTCAGACCGCAGTCTCAAGATGGAGCAGAGCGGCAATTACGCGGTCAAGCCTTATGAAGTGCTCTGTCGCGCTGCCATGCCGTAAAAACTAGAAAAAAGGGGGCGCGCCATTTCAGCGCTTTAGCCCCTCAAGTCGCCTGTTCACCTTTTCGAGATGGGTATTGAGGGCGTCTCTATATTCTTCCAGCATTTTGATTTCTTCATCAACATCCATCAATGGCACCGGGGGTTCCATGCTCATTCCCATGCCCATCCCGTGCCCGTGGTGCCCGTGATGGTGATGCGTTCCGCAGTTGCAGCCACAACCGCAACCCTCAAATGAACAACTATTTTGTCCGCACATGTATCGTTCACCTCCTTTGCACTACGGCGTAAAACGCCGTTCGTAGAACTCTATTAGATCATCAAAGAGTTGTTTTCTCCGTACCATCGTGCCCAGCCCCGCCTTCAGGAAAGCAGCACCCTTCTCGGTTACCGTATACACCCTCCTATCGGGGCCGGAATCTCCCTTCTCCCACGTCGATGCAAGTAATCCCTTCTGCTCCATCCGCCGTAATACGGTGTAGATGCTTCCCGGCTCGAGCTTGTGACAGCCGCAGCTTCGTTCGTCAATCTCGCTGAGGAGTTGATACCCGTATGTAGGGGTTTCATAGAGAACTCGGAGGATGAGGAACTGTATCCAGCTCCGTTCTGGATATTGCCAACAGTTGCAGTTGCCTTGATTGCACATTGTAATTGTGAACTCTGAGTATGCTACAATGCTATATACAACAATGTTATATAAGCATTGTTAGATGTGTTATGCGCATAGGGTTAAAGAGATGGAACGAGAACGTGACGAAGTCATTACAGTTAACAGATTAACAAAGCGATTCGAACTTCCTTCTCTTTCGACGTATCAAACGCGCGCAGCTCTCTATGCTCTCCAGCTTAAGCCTTTATAAACCAACAGGGAAGAAGGAAGCGTATGGTTGAACCACGGGACAGTATTAAAATTGTAAATGTGGTTGCATCCACCGGCATTGGACAAGAAATAAACCTCAAGCAAGTAACGCTTGGGTTAGAAGGCGCAGATTACGATCCTAAACGGTTTCCGGGCGTCGTTTACCGCACGAAGGACCCGAAGACGGCCGCATTACTCTTTCGGTCGGGAAAAATTGTCTGCACGGGTGCAAAGAGCATAGATGAGGCTCATGAAGGCATTGAAAACGTATTTCAAAGTCTACGAAATATCGGGATCGACGTGAAGGGGACGCCGGAGATCAAGGTGCAAAACATCGTCGCGTCAGCGGATCTTCACTCAGTGTTAAATTTGAATGCAATTGCCACCGGTCTCGGGCTTGAGAACATTGAGTACGAACCCGAACAGTTTCCCGGCCTCGTGTACCGGTTATCGGAGCCTAAAGTGGTGATTCTTTTGTTTGGTTCCGGCAAACTTGTCGTCACGGGCGGGAAAAAGCCCGAAGATATGGTCAATGCGGTCGATCGAATCGTTGAGGAGCTAAACAGCTTAAGCCTTTTACGCTGAATGATACTCCCTGAATCAGAGCGCTCAAAGGCACCGATTGTATCTGCCGAGCTTGAGAGTAAGGGTGTTCAGTATGTGCGCGCCTAGTAAACGGATGATGATACTAGCGGCATTTTGGATCCCCAATTTCAGCGATTGAGGCCCTCGCAATGCTCCTTCTGCTGGCCGCTTAAAGTACTTGTGGGTTAGCTCGTGCACGCGACGGAATCTCATAACTTTGAACTTCGCACTTCGCGATAACCGTCTCCGTAGATTTCGAGCACAGAAATCGCAAGCTTCTTAGCATCATGTGTGCACATCACTTGTAGCAGCACGTCAATGATCTGGAGAATGGGTGGCTCAGCAGCCTCTTCCGCGTCTAGCGCCTGCGCGGCTGAGTCAGAATCGATGTGACAAACGCAGCGAAGGTCTGGGCAAGCTGTTCATTCAACTCAAGCGCAAATGTTTGCAAATACAATCCCTCAAGCCGTTTGGCCGGTTGCACTAGCTCCGCGCACAGTCTTCACTCGTGAGGCAATAAGGCGGTACGGGCAAGCAGCTGTAATATTTCCGAACTGAACGGAGATATTTAGTAGATTGCTCTATTTTTATTATGATTAGATTCTTTTTTCCCAAAATAATATAAACAATAAGTAATACACTCAAAGTCACCTATGACTGCAGACGTTGACTCTGAGATGGATGAAACTGATTTAGCGATACTTCACTCGCTCGTGAAGAACGCCCGGATCACGTTATCAAAGATGTCAGAAGACATCAACGTGCCTGATGCAACCATCTCTCACCGGCTCAAGCGGCTTGAGCGAGAGGTGATCAGGGGATACACAGTGATTCTCGACCCTGAGAAGGTGGGCCTGGAAATGACGGCGATCATCATCATCCAGACAGAGACCGAAAAGCACGGCGCGGTGAAAATCGCGCTCTCGAAACTTGACGAGGTTTCAGAGGTGTACAGCGTGTCAGGAGAGTACGATCTTCTGACAAAGCTCTGGGCTCACAATATGGAGGAGCTCAATCAGATCATAAACAACAAGATACGCTCGATTGACGGTGTCGACGATTTAACCGAGATGATCGTTATGGAGCGTGTGAAGGAGGGGACTGTGCCCATCCTAGTGTAGTGGAGGGAAGAGAAATGGCCTTTCTAAGCCTGAGTGAAATCGTGAAGAAGCCTGTGATTGACGTTCACGGGGAAAAAGTGGGGAAGCTTACAGACGTGATCGTGTCGGCAGATGCGCCGTATCCAAAAGTAAAGGCCCTGACCGTGAGAACGTCTGATAAACGCACGCTTACCGTTCCGTGGACACAGGTCGAAGGCTTAGGGCGGCAGATCCCTCTCAAAGTCGGCCGTGACGAGATACAGCCGTACGAAGTGCAAGAGCATGAGGTGCACTTGGTCGAAGATGTTCTTGACAGGCAAGTCATCGACGTGCGGGGAAAGAAGTTACGACGCGTCAATGACCTGCAGCTCTCCGCCACCAACGGCTCTTATCGACTCATCGGCGTCGACATCGGCGTCCGTGGGCTGCTGCGGCGGCTCGGATTGGAAAAAGTCGCTGACAGGTCCCGGATTCACTTAGAGGGCAATTACATCGGTTGGGACGCCGTTGATACCCTACACAGCGGGCCCTCGGCTCTGCAGCTGAAAGTCCCAAAGCACAAAATAACCAAGTTTCACCCCGCCGACATCGCTGACATCCTCGACCAGCTCAGCGTGAACGACGGATTGAACCTTATCAACTCGCTCGATGAAGAGGCCGCAGCGGATACGTTGGAAGAAACGAGCCCGGAGCGGCAGGTCTCGCTCATTGAAGGGATGGAGACTGAGCGTGCGGCCGAGATTCTTGAAGAGATGTCACCGGATGACGCCGCGGACTTGCTCGGGGATCTTCCCGCCGACCGCGCCGAGGCCATCTTGGAACTCATGGAGCCGGATGAGTCGGAGGACATACGAGAGCTCCTCGAATACCCCGAGGACTCGGCAGGCGGCATCATGACAAATGAGTTCGTCGAGGTTCACGCAGAAGATACCGCACAACAGGCGATCGAGGAGATCCGCACCGCCGCAGCAGACGTGGAGACCATTTACTACATCTACGTCATCGCGATGGACGAGACGCTTGTGGGGGTAATCTCACTGCGCAATCTCTTACTCGCACACCCTGAGGAAAAGGTCTCTGCGTTCATGCACACCGATATTATCACAGTTCGGCTGACGGACGACCAGCGAGACGTGGCAAAGAAAATCGCCAAATACAACCTGCTCGCGCTTCCCGTCGTTGACGAAGAGAAGAAACTGAAGGGCATCGTCACTGTTGACGACGCGATTGACGTCGTCTTACCCACTGCGTGGAAGAAACGAGTTCCCAAGGCGTTTGGCTGAAGGGAGTGTCGCGTCGTGGATTACCGGGTCATTACGCGGTACTTCAGGAGCCCTTGGTTCGTCAGGCTCGTTCTGTTCCTGGCCATCATGGGGCCGGGGATTATTACTTCCAGCGTCGACAACGACGCGGGCGGCATCACCACCTACTCCCTTGCCGGCGCGCAATTCGGTTACGTCTTGCTCTGGACACTCATCCCCATGACGGTCGCACTCGCCGTTGTGCAAGAGATGGGCGTACGGATGGGCGTCGTTTCGGGCAAGGGACTCGCTTCTTTAATACGTGAGAAGACGGGCGTCAAATTGGTCTTCTTCATCATGGCCTTACTGCTGGCGGTGGATTTCGGCAACACACTCGCCGAGTTCTCCGGCATCTCGGTGAGCGCCTCTATTTTTGGCGTACCCCCGTACGTGTCGCTGCCGCTCGCCGCCCTCTTCGTGTGGTTGTTAGTCGTTCGCGGGAGCTATAGAAGCGTCGAAAGAGTGTTCTTGGTCGCATCGGCGCTCTACGTCACCTACATTATTTCGGGATTTCTGGCACATCCTGATTGGAAAATCGCTGCCGTAAATACGTTTATACCACACATTACGCCTGATACTGCCTACATCACTATGCTCGTCGGCTTGGTAGGGACGACGATCGCGCCGTGGATGATGTTTTACATCCAGGCGTCGGTAGTCGAAAAAGGGGTCCCGCTCAAGCACCTCAACTACTCACGGCTTGACGCCATTGCCGGTTCGGTCGTGACCAATGTCGTGGCATTCTTTATTATCGTAGCCTGTGCGGCAACCATCTTCGTACACGGGATTCCCGTGAACACGGTCGCTGACGTATCCGCCGCGCTTGCCCCGCTGGCAGGAAACTACGCGTCTGTACTGTTTGCCTTTGGCTTTTTGAACGCCTCACTGTTTGCAGCCAGCATTTTACCCCTCTCGACGGCACATTACGTCTGTGAAGGACTCGGCTTTGAGTCCGGCGTCTCTAAGACATTCAGGGAAGCCCCGATATTCCACGGACTCTATGCAGGAGTAATAGTGCTAGCAGCGTTCTTCATTTCGCTTCCGAACGTGCCCCTACTTTCCATCCTTTATTTGTCGCAGGTGGGAAATGGAATTCTGCTCCCATTCATCCTGATCTATATGCTCGTTATCGCAAACGACAAGAAGATCATGGGCGAGTACGTTAACACGAAAGTGTTCAATTACATCGCGGGGGCAACGGTCGTCATCATGATCGGATTGAGCATCGCGCTCATATTCATAGGGATCCTCTAAAGTGGTGCAACCAGCGATAGCACAAACGACTAGACAAACACGGAGATGGCTGACAACTTTTTTATGATCTGAATCTAGACTAGAGATAAATGACACCGCGCAGAAAAATAGCTTTAGCAACGGCAATATTCTTCGTCTTGGGTGATGCATTCTTTATGGGTGGCGCGTATGACCAGCCGTTCGTAATAATTGTCGAAGGTAACGTTTTTGCGTTGGTGTATTCAGTTCTATTCTCGATTATCATATTTGATAGGAGTTAAGAAACAAAGGAAGGTGGGCTTTTTTTGATGGAAGGAGGAGAAGAGCTACCGAAGAGCACGCATCGTGTGTGCGAGACCTGCTCCAACAGGTCAATGATCTGGCGCAGGGGCGACTCAACAGTTTCTTCCGTGTCTAGGGGCACGCGGCCCTGCTAAAATCGACATGACAACTACAGCGAGGGTCTGGGCAAGCTGTTCGTTTAACTCAAGCGCAAATGTTCGCAAATACGACCCGTCAAGCCGTTTGGCCCTGCCGAGGCAGTAGCTGCAGGCCGCCCCGTAAATGACCACATACCTGAGCTGCGCGTCTCGCTGCGCCCGTTCCACACTCGCTATCAGCTCTTCCAGCGGTATTGTGTGAACGTATGCGGCAAAGAGGTCATAGATGGCCCATTTCTTGTCGCCCACATCAGTGTAGGGATAAATTGCTTGCACAAACGGTGCATTTGTGCTGGCGGTGATAACCGAACTGCAAGAATGTGCTGAAAGTGAAAAACGAAATAACGAGCTATGAGATAAGCAGAGGGTAAACGAATCACCCTATCGCTACGTTCTTTTAGCTGCTATGGGGGTTGTCTCATCGCCCACGGCATCAAGATCACGCCCTCTAATATCAGCATAACAGCAAAAGAGAAGAAGCCGATCCCTATGTTTTGCAGGACGCTGAAACCGCTGGCATAAAAAAACAGCCACGCTCCAACGAAGAGGAGCCATGCAAGTACGACAGCGTAGGCGAGAACCATGACCAGTCGGGGCGGTTGTGGCTTATTTTGAAGTTCTTCACCATTTTGAAGTTTTTCACCGCATTGAGAGCAGTATAGTACACCGTTACGGTTTTGGAATTGACAGTTTTCGCACCATCCTTTCGTCACCATATTCTATCTCCGATTCGTTTCCGCAACAGACAAAGAGGCGACCACCAGTAAAAGAACGACTATCACATCAGTTTCAATTGCATTAAGCTTATGCAAGTGGTGATTTGTGGCCCAACTACCCTATTCTTTTGTCTCTTGTCTAACACCAGCTTAGAGTTTTTTGGGTTTTTCGTATAAACGTCATCCGAAAGCTTTATCCGCGCTGCTTGCACGTTATTAGGCGTCCGGTGACGACTGATAAAAACGCGTGACGCGTTTGAGTTGAAAATACCACGGCGATAATGAACAAGAACACCGTGGAGGGGGTCTTTCGTGTCAGCACATGAAACGTTGCCACCCACACATCGAACACTCCGGCAGGTTGCGGGTGTCTGCGGCATATTGGCCGTAATCGTCTTTTTGAGTTTTGTAGGGCTTGCGATCTTCTATTCACCAGGCAATTTTAGTATCACGCAAAACTGGATTAGCGATCTCGGCGGCATGGGCTATGCGGCCTTTTTAAACGTTTCCCGGCCTTTGGTCACCTCGTCTACCACGGCGCTCCTCTTCGATTCGGGGTTCGCAGTAGCGGGCATTCTTGGCATCATCTTCTCGTTAGGACTGTTGAGCGATGCCCATTCCCCTGCGTACCGGTTAGGTGCGGTGTGCACGTTACTGGGAGCAGCTGCGCTCGTCGGGGTCGGCCTCTTGCCTGAGCCGCTTGGCGTCGTACATATCGTCGTAAGCTTCGCTCTTGGGATATTCTCCGCGGCAGCTATGTTCCTCATTGGCGGTTCGCTTGTCGATTCTTCCGCAAAGCCGTTAGGGGGTTTTTCAATCTCGCTCGGCATCGTCGCCATGGCAGGTACCTCTCAAATGAGCTACGGGCGGGGCGTCGCTGAGAGTATCTTAGCCGCCGCGATAGCACTTTGGTTTGTGGTCTTTAGCATTCGAATGTTAAGGCGCGCAGCTCCGCAAAACATAGAGTAGCAGCCGTTCATTTCGTTCGATCTCCTTAGCTCACCCCTAGTTAGTCTAGGATAGTGTGCTGACGGCGGTACTCCTCACAATATGGAACGTGGTAACAAAGCACATATATTCGTACACTGAGATAACGGGTCGAAACCGTGGCCACCGCTGCCTTGGTTTAGGTCCGGATGTTCGGGCACCCCGGTCAGTTTGATGTAAAATCGTAATACTTTGACCTGATCCGACCGACCGCAAACTACCTCAAAATCTCGGGCCCGGGGTTCCGATAATCATTTCACAAAATGATGATAGCAGCACAATCTTAATGATATCGAATGCGCCAAATGTATAAAGTCCAGCGTATACAATAGCGGTTTGTTATACGCTTAGCCAGGCAGTTAGGAGGCGCTCGGATCATGACGGCGGCTATGATACCGCAATGTTATTTCTGTAAGCTCCACGAGCAAGGTATGAAATGCGCCAAATACGACCAAATCGCCCCCGAAATATTGGTTAACCAAAGGAAGTGCACGTTTAAAGAGGATACCGACCCGAAGGAGGGCAAACGATGACTATACTAAAGAGCGTAGCAAAATATGGATTTATCTTCTTTATTGGCTCCGCCTTGGGGGGGCGTTTGCGGCCTTATGGCCATATTCGGTTCTATATTCGGCGCGCTCTGAATTCTAGACTCGCCAACCAAACGCGCTGAAAAGCGAAGGTTTAAGCTGGCAGTACTCGTATCTGAAGCCTTATCCTGGCGTTGTAGAGACCCTTCTTCATGAGGTTTCGATGGTGTTACACGCTTGCTAGCACCCCGAATCTAAAGCCGATGAGCGCAGCCCACTGAGCTCCTACACAGATTATTCGCTCTTTCTTGCAAAGAGCTTCAGATACTCCTCATAACCCTCCTTTTCCAGGTCCTCCTTCGGGATGAACCGAAGCGCCGCCGAGTTCATGCAGTAACGCTGCCCCGTCGGCGCGGGCCCGTCGGGAAAAACGTGGCCCAGGTGGGAATCCCCATGCTTGCTTCTCACTTCGATCCTCACCGCGAAGAGCTTCCGGTCCTCTCTCGTCGTGACATTCTCCGGCTCCAGGGGTTTCGTAAAGCTTGGCCATCCCGTCCCGGAGTCGTATTTGTCGAGCGAGCTGAAGAGAGGCTCTCCGGATACGATGTCTACGCAAATCCCCTCCCTCTTGTTGTCTTCGTATTCATTTTGGAAGGGCAGCTCCGTGCCTTCGTGCTGCGTTACCTCGTATTGAAGCGGTGTGAGCATCTTTTTCAGGGCAGCGTCATCGGGTTTGGAATAGGTGTTCGTTCCCCAGGGCTTGCCGCCGGGGTTGGCGCCCGACTTCGTCTCCTTTCCCCAGGTCTTGTCGAGGAACTGGTCCCGGCCGGAGCCCGACCGGTAGATCTTATACCGTACGGGGCTCTTCCTATGGTAGTCCTGGTGGTAGAACTCAGCCTCGTAGAACCTTGAGAATTTCACAATCAGCGTGACGATAGGCTTCGTGAACTGCCCGGATTTTTCAAGATCTTCCTTCGATTTTTCCGCGATGCGCTTCTGTTCTTCATCGTGGTAGAAAACCGCCGTCCGGTACTGAGGGCCCCGATCGGCAAACTGCCCGCCTGGATCCGTCGGATCTACATGACGCCAGAAGACGCCCAGGATCTGGTGATAACTCACTTTTGAAGGATCGTAGCATACTTGTATCGCTTCATAGTGGCCCGTCGTTCCCGTTGTGACGTCCTCGTAGGTAGGGTTTTCCTTCTGACCCCCGGTATAGCCCGATATGACTTTTGCAACGCCGGATACCTTTTCAAAATCGGCCGCTAAGCACCAGAAACAGCCACCCGCGAGGGTTGCGACCTTCAAATTTGTCTGCTCTTCTTTCATTGGATTGTTCACCTCTTTTTTTCTTGCCTCTGTCCTAACACTCGCTTAGCGCGAATATCAGCGAAAACATGATGACAAGGATTTTCACGGGAATTCTCCTGTCTCGTTTCACAAACGGCGCCGACAAGGTGAGGCAAGGCGCACCGCGGGACGAATACTTTTGAGAGTGGAGGGGGCAAAGGCAGGACGTTCACAGTGACGCTACCTCGATTGGCTCAGGATTGATCTTTTTGCCATTCCTACCAAAGACGATCGGTGACTTTCGGTTGACTTTGTGACGTTCTCGCAAAAACATGCGTGATCAGATCAGCGTAGGTGAAACTGCTACGGCTCCTGCCGCTCCTCCGGCTGATGCAGGCATGCTCTGCTCAGAGACATTGACGCCCTTATTTCCGGTGCGACACAAATAAAACGCTGCAGTATATTGCGACCTATGCACAAAGAAAAAAAAAGAGATTTTCTGTATTCAAGGTTATAACTGAATTATCGTGTGAACAAGGCAGCAAGTCCACCTAAGAACAATATGATAACTGCGAGCCAAGCTATCCAAAGTACTAAACCTGGAAGTATCAGTAAAACGATTGCGAGTATTATTGCAAGTCCTATCATCCCACCCGCACTCACTTGTGTTGTCTCCATGATTTCACCTCCTGTTGAATTTTTGTTTGATCAAGTTTGATCTTCATTTATTTATTAGTTGCTATATTGAGTATAAACACAGAATTTACGAGTTTCTTGGATTGTATTTGTTGGTGCGTGCTTATGATCGCCTCAGCGAGGCGGAGATCACATAATCCCCAAGGCAGTTTCAAAGGGCTCACGCGAGTGTTAGAGAAACACTGATCAAGCTGCGTGCAGTGTTGCTGCATTTAGGAGATCAACGTCGATTTAGGAGAGGTACTCTTTGTCTAGTCGCTCAATTGCTTAGCATCATAGCTCCCGCTTTTTTTTACACGTCGCCTCTAAAACAACATGTTTACCGGAATCCCCTCCCTCTCGAAACCTTTCTTCAACTCGTCGCCCTTTTCAGCAAAGAACCGATCCTCGATCGCCCACTCCATGTTGTTTTCCCGGTAGGTGCGGTTTGCATAGTGATAGTTCAGCCGGTCCACCAGGACGAAATCAACGGCACCAGCAAGTTCGCCAGCCAGCTTTTCAGCTCCGGGCAGGAGCGGAGCGATCATGACAAAAGTCTTAATCCCTTTGGCATGAAGCGCTTTCGGGGCTTTGATCCGTTCCTTGATCATAGGGGCCCCTGGTTCAAAGATCCGTCGGATCTTTTCCTCAGCTGTGGTTATGGAAAAGCCAACCTCCACTTTCCTAGATGTTTTAAGGATGTCGATATCTCGCAGCACGAGAGAGGACTTGGTCTGAATCGTTACCGGCCAATCGCTCCCCAAAAGGATTTCAAGACATTTCCGGGTCAGTAGTACTTCTTCTCTGCCGGTTGATACGGATCGCATACACCGCTTACCCAGACCCTCCCCATTGGCTTCCTTGTTATTTCCTTCGCTAGCACCTCTGGAGCATTGATCTTGACGTCAACAAACTCGCCCCACGGTTCCCGGTGACCGGTGAACCGCTTCATGAACGCAGCGTAACAATATCTGCAGGCATGGCTGCATCCCCTATACGGGTTCATGGCGTAATCATAGACCTGGGATTTCGAAAGGACGGATTTTGTAGATATTTCTTGGATCTTCATTCGATTTCATCATATTTAGTGCGGGATTCGCACTACAGTGTTTGTCGGAGAAGTCGTTGCGACACGCGGTGAGCCGCAAAAAGGCGGAGTACCTGTATGTCACGTCGAATTACAAAATATTTAGCTTGGAGGGCACACACGTCCCTGTAGGCGATCACAAGCATTAACCTAAGGCACGAGCGATGTTAAGTTGTCAGGAAACGGTTGACCTGTAGCCAGAAAACGAGAACGAAGTCGGCTCAGAGATCTACTACTTCGTGGACCGAGATGGAAACATCCATTCGCGTGAGTTCCTTTCGGAAGGTCGGTCGCTGTGTCGAATTGATCCTTCAAAGCGATGAGTGTTAAAGGGTCGGTCGTAGCCTCATAGGACCACGACCTAATTAACGCTTGTTCGTGAAAAAAGGAGGAAGGAACCTACCCCTCCACTACACTTTTATTCAGGCCCATTCGTGGCCTTTTTCACACCTGTGCTTCCCTTCGTGCTTTGGGTCTTCATGCGAGCAGACAATCTCGGCACCACACTCAGGGCACGAGACAGTGCACTTTACGATTTCGTTCTTATCATCTTCTGCCATTGTTCAACCTCTTGTTGAGTGAATTCTAATTAAAGCGTAGCGGAGTATAAAAGTAGTGTTTTAACTCCAGCTACCGTTGGCGGTAATCAGCAGGCACCTCCCATCTTTCTGTTGCATTATACCGAGGCACTGTTGATTCGAAGTGAAACCAGGTGGGGGCATTATCTAACTGAGGATGCGCTGCAAAAAAAAGAGCTGTCGCCATAGCGTAGGGCTTCAAGAACTAAGGGCAATTCATCTTGAAAGATTTTATATCATAATGGAGCAGATCCAAAAACAAACCCGCCACTCACGTAACAATAGACGTGCAACGCCGGCCCTTCGTCAGTGTCTTTCTACTCAGCTAGCACTTCATCTCTCATGAGCCTTGTATACCAACCACATATCTGTGATTCATTGCAATCTGGGCCAATTGTCAAAAAGAGCTCACCTGTGATATCGGAGTGAGTTAGCGTACAACGGCGCGGGGAGATCGGATCCGTGTGCCCAATGCCAGCCACGTATTTGACGTGTAGCTTTTCCGGCCGCAATCTATCCTCGCGTCTGTGCGTATCCATTGGTTCGCCTGCCCTTCAAACGTCCTTAAATTCAATCTCGTAGACGAATTGGAAGCCTATGTGCTTATCAAAAAAGGGTATTGTGAATCCTTTGACGGCAGCATGCCAGAACTGCCTCACCAATATTTGCTGTCTATGCTTTTTGAGCAAAGAAAAATGCCGCTCTCCTGTGAAGCAAGAGAACAGCTATGAAATGCAACCCGCTGTTTTAGCTTATGCATTCTACTTCTCGCTTTCAGCAGGAGCGGAAGTAGCGGGAACATCAGTTGCCGACTGTGGCTGGGTAAAACCATCTGCCAAATGATTGCTAGAACTGACTTCTGCCTCCAGTTGTTGCAGCGAGATGCCGTTTTTCTCCAGCAGGTGGATCAGCATACGAGTATGGCGCAGCAGTTCCGCGTCTTGAGCGGAGAGATGTTGCATAACCTGTTCAATATCGTTATAGCTGTTCATCGTCGTGTTAAACTGCTCGTCGGCCTGAAGTTCCGACTTTCGTCCGAGGACGTTCTGCCCAACCATAATAATCGGTAGTAAGGTCAGCTGAAGGAATGTTTGCGAAATCCATACAACGAGTAAGGCGACGATGGGGCTTAGTAGGCCAATGATGGCCATCAATCCAACGACAGCAAGCGCTGCAAACGTATATGCCGTCCACATCGTACCAACACTCTTAGTAAGCCCAACAGCTACCCGCGTATTGACGCCAGCCGCCTTTTGCTCAGCTTCATGAAGCATATTGACATTGCGTGGCTGGTACGGATGATGTTCGTGATCAAACAACGCGCTGGTATGGTGATGTGGGTGCGCCTGTGTCTGTGGTACAATCTCTGTTTTGACAGAGCCCGAAGTGGTCTCTCCTTGCATACTAATTATCCCCCGATTGCTAAAATCTGCCTATGTGTGCGATTATATCTCATACTATAACAGCCTCCGGCCTTTTTGAATAGATGTCACCTGTTGAACTCTCACTTGATTTGTTATCTGCCATAATCTGCTTTCTTTACGGTCGTCCGGTCATCAAAATAAACTGAACACGCAAGAACAAGTTGACTCAGCTTAGAAGTCATAGTCTTAGTTACGACAAAGCGTTCAGATGTTGCTAAGTAAGTTGAAGCCTCAATAGGGCTCCCACATATTGCTTCTGGAGTCTGAGCCTGTATTAGGCTCCGGTTGCGGTCAAATCCATCGCTCAAAGTGTACAACGTAACTTTATTTCATAAAAGCGACGCTTATCGCCTAGGTTCCTATGCAGTTAGATAAGTCTTGTATTTCGCGACGCTATCGGTGGTATAAGTCGCAATGAAACGGAACGCGATCCTGGTCTAGTCATCGCGACACTCAACATGAAGCTCGCAACTTACGCGGTAGATCATTTTATTTTAACAGGGATACCAGGGCGCTAGGAGCCTAACCTAAGTGTTTAGCGAAAGTAATCGACGAGAGGACGCCCTAGAATCACGTAAATCAAAAAAAGAAATAAAAAAGAAGGGCCCTCGAAGGACTTCTCACCGTCTTATCAGTAGATAGACTAATCCAGCCAAAAGTGCCGGTATTCCAAGTCCGAGAAGCGAAAACTCCGGAACAGGTTGGGCAGGTAAGCTCGCGACGCTGCTCGTTTGAGCTGAAGGAACTGATATTCCGGGCACAGAGGAATTCTCAAGTGCTGTAGATATTCCTGAATTATAGTTTGAGACATTAGTGGGAGCAGATGCTTGCCCCACCGTGGGCGTTGCTGTAGCCTTTACCGTTGGTTTGACTGCTGCCTTCACCGTGGGCGTTGCTGTAGCCTTTACCGTTGGTTTGACTGCTGCCTTCACCGTGGGCGTTGCTGTAGCCTTTACCGTTGGTTTGACTGCTGCCTTCACCGTGGGCGTTACGGTTGGTATTGGCGTTGCTTTAGGTGCCGGTGTTGCAGTCGGCTTGACGGTTGGCGTCGTGGCTGTCCACGCTAGCTTATCAGTGTTCCAGCTTCCACCACTGCTAAAATCAACAATTGAATTGTATTGCCGGTATACAAAGAAGCCGCCGTTGAGCCAAGCGGTCTTGGCCGATGCGCTGGCGCCATTTCCTGAAGCTGTATTCCCTAAGTTCGCAGGACCTGCAGCGTCATTGTACCATGATCCGGTTCCCCCAAGAGCGCCGCCGGTCTCGTCCCAATGCGTTTGATGCACCGGCGCGTTTCCGTCCTCACCGATCCAGACAGTCGGATACGGTTCATTTCCTGGACCCGCACTAGTGTCCCACGCAATTTGAATGTAATAATTATGGCCCGCGCGAAGAACGGTATCAGTTGGTATATACCACCGCGCACCGCTGCCACCAGTCGTAGCACGGTAGATCGTAAGGTAGCCCTCATTAGGGCCCTTGTAGGTGTCGATTTCAATCATAAAAGCGCCATACGCTTTGTCCCAAATTTTTTGGAAGCGCTGGCCTGTCATTCCTGTGTAATGAAATCCTACCTCCCACGACGCTGTGTTTTGGTTATTTGTTGCACTGCCTGCCGGGATGGAGATAAAATCATTTTGCCCCATATCACCCCAATACGGGTGTCCATTTGATTGAGTTCGAAATAAGCTAGGGGTGCTAACGTACGCGTTATAGCTGGCTCCTGCAGCTCCGTTGTTGACCCATGTTGATCCCGCTTGGGGGAAATAATATATGGTGGGGGTCGGCTGTGCAGCAGCCGGTGTGATTACCAACCCTGCAACAAGGGCAGAGGCCGCCAACAAAAGAAACACTCTAAGGGCTTTTCTTTTCGCATATTTCAACTAAACACCTCGGTCTAGTAGTTCAGTGTACCTGAAGACGACGACGAGCATCTATTTAACAGTTCCTGCCATCTATTTTTATAAAAAAGCTGAATAATTAATATTATCGCTTATTTTTTAATTTAAAGCGTTTTAGGTGAATATAAATAACTTCAACATAGTTTAGGGCTACTTACACAGTTTTAACGCGCAAAAATAGAATTGCCATCGGGAGCTTATCTTATTCTGGATGACATCCGGTCCGAGCCTTATGGCGATCATTTTTCAAGCGCGATTTACATCACAAGTTTCGTGAATACAAGAACGAATAATAAACAACAAGATCCGACTACACATCTAATGTCTTCAGACTCCACGAAGGCAGCGAAGGGCGTGTCACAAGATAGGTTCCAGTGTCGGAGCCTTTATTAGGCTCCGGTTGCTGCTTCGAATTCCCTGTTAGAGCAGAGCATGATTGACTTTAACGAAGAAGACCGCGCAATCGCCATAGGTGTGAAAGCAGTCTAATTGTGCTGCTGTGAGAGTGCCCTTCCAGATGACTTGTCCGTCCCAATTAACGATTGAATGCGCGATATCTATAGTATGCGGGCTCGACTTGTCTTTTCGTGCAACTAGAGTCACCTGTTTGTCTGCCAATTCTTTGCCCACGTTCGCGTTAGCGAAGACTTGATCGGTCGCCGTGTCAGCAGTGAGTTCACCGTAATTGTAATCCCCTATTGCTATGTCAAACCGCTGAATGGCTGAGTCGTCCACTGACGTTGCTGTTACCTCTGCAGCGGCTCTAAGCGTGCCTATCAGGACCAAGCATAAGGCTATTACAATCGATGTTTTCCGCATTGTCATTCGCCTCTCATTTTGACTTGTTATGCCGACTCAGCAAGTATTGATAGCTTCTTCCGCGAATCCACGATTTGTTGAAGCGCATCGGCAATGCATTCGCCACACACCGTCGCATCCGGCTCCTCAAGTCCCTTTGCGCACCTTGGGTGAAGATCGTAGTAGCAGTGGTTGCTCTTGACGGTATAGCTTAATACCAGTTGCATCGACTTTTACCTCCGAAAACACCAACAATCAATGAGTATGTTAATGCGCGTGACACATTTTTGTGGTCACGCCTCAAAGCTCGTTCCGATTGACAAAAGAAGGCAATATCGGCAAAATAGAGCAAGGCTAGATTTAAGTGGAGCACACGTTTGAAGTTTGGAAATACGGTAGCAAGGACCCGGCAGGCCACTGACCCGCTCATAGATTTCCTGCAGGTCTTGGTCATTGAACCTTAGGCAAACGGCTGTTATGTTGATGTTAGAATGCTCCAGCACCTACTGAAGCCTCAATAGGCCTCCACTGACATGGAACTTTTCAAATAGTCTCAAAGAAAAAACATAATGTAAATTAAATCATGAGATTATTCTGATCACAAAAAATGAAAAAAAATACATTAAATCTTAGCAAAATGGAAGAAAAAGACCTATATCCTACCATATTCCAACGGAAGTCCATTAGAAAGTACGATTTAGACCCCCTGGATGAAGATACATTAAAGGAGATCAGAGATCATCTTCAAACTTTAAAACCGTTGCATGAGGACATTAAAATTGAATTTAAGATTTTATCTCCCGGTGCTGTTATAAGAAGGACGATGAGAAAAGCACCGCATTATATAGCTGTTTTTTCAGAGGTAAAAGAGGGTTATCTAAGCAATGTAGGGTTCATGCTACAGCAGATGGATCTATTTTTTTCTGCTAATGGATTGGGTAGTTGCTGGCAGGGGATCCCTACCCTCAAAAAAGAAGGTTTGGCAAGTTCACGTCTGAAATTTATCATTTTAATGCCCTTTGGAAAGCCCCAGGAAACATTACACCGAACAAAAACTTCCCAATTCAGGAGAAAATCACTCCAGGAAATTAGTGACGTTAAAGGTGCAGATGATTTACTGGAAACAGCTCGTCTTGCTCCTTCTGCACGTAATGCACAGGGGTGGTTTTTTACAGGTGATGAATATTTAATTCACGCATATTACCGCAAACCAAGCTTCATCCCGGGACTTTTAATCAAAAAATATCCCCCCATGGATGTGGGAATTAGTCTTTACCACTTGAAACTGGGTGCAGAACATTTTGGCAAGGAAACTGAAATTATATTTGATAACCCGGAGGATAAGAATCTTAATGATTATGAGTATGTTGCCAGTTTGCGCTTAACATAGTCAAATTCCCTGATTTGTTCTCCAGTGATTTCTACCAATCTTTTGGCTCCGGTTCAATAGCTTCTTTTTCAGTTATAAAACTTAAAAAAATTCAGTTTGTGCCAGACTACTTTTACCCCTCTCACTTCAATACCCTTGTAGTACGCTACCTTTTTTGCCATCTCCCCGGCCGACGGGACCGCTCCCAGCTGCTGCAGCTTACCGAGTTGCTCACAACACTTTCACTATCGCCCATTTTGAAATGAGTGTTTGCCTCCGTCCGAGTTCACGTGCTGCATGCAACCGCTGCTTTACTCATAGGGCAGGCTATTTACGGGCGGAAACATTAATTCTGCGGAAGATTTCGAAATACGTGCCGTCAGCCTGTTTAGTGGCCTCCAGCATCTTTTGTACTACCAAATCCCGGGAAAAACCACGGCTAGGGGGTTGGAGAATCGCCTTGAAGGGTTCCAAACTGGGTTGATCAATCCATTTAGCAATACTATCGGCATCCGAGAAATAACGGTCGGCATTCTCGCCCCAAACCTTCACTTCACGGTAAGGCAGTTTTTCATTAAAGTCTGATATTCTTCTATTTCAGGCATATACCAGGGCCATTCGAAGTTCAGAAAATAACGCCGGTATTGCGGAATTTCCATGGCCGCTTCTACAATTTTGACAAAGGTAGCGCAAGAACCGGCAGCGGCAAAATTAAGCCGCAGCAAGGTTCGTGTGCAGCATCAAAAAACCTCGTATCAGTCTAATTGCAGAGCTTAATGCAAATCATTACTCTTTTATGTGGCGCAGCAGATAGAGGCATGCGGCTGCCGCACCCGGTCCTCACAGACGAGCGCTTAATAGTCTTGGAGATCGTTCATTAGAGAGGAGAAATGTTAACATGAGCCAAACCAGGAGGGTTGTAAGGAGTTGGAAGAGCGTGCCCACCATCGAAGGGGCAGGAGTCCATTTGAAGCGGGCGCTTGGTTTTCAAGGGTCATCCCCGGAACTCGATCCGTTCCTTCTGCTGGATGACTTCCATAGTCACACTCCGTCAGAATATCTGCCCGGGTTTCCCTGGCACCCGCACCGCGGAATGGAAACCGTGACCTACGTTTTGGAAGGAACGGTCGCGCACGGTGATAGCATGGGGAATAGGGGGACTATCGGCGCTGGCGACATGCAGTGGATGACCGCCGGCAGCGGAATAATCCACCAGGAGATGCCGGAAGGCGGGGCAGATGGTCGCCTGTGGGGCTTGCAGCTGTGGACCAACCTTCCTCGCTCCCACAAAATGATGACGCCTCGTTATCGGGAGATTAAAGCTGAAGACATCCCAGAAGTCGTTCTTAATTCCGGTTCTCGCATAAAGGTGATCTGTGGTACAGTGGACGGGACGCGCGGGCCGGTTCAGGACATAATCGCCGAGCCAGAATACCTTGATATCACCGTGCCCCCTCATTCCCGTCTCCAGCACCGCGTTACGGACGGCTATACGGCACTCGCTTATGTGCTCGGGGGGGCCGCTTATTTTGATGAAGAGTCGGAATCACCGTCTGATACAGTCAGCAGAGGCGCATTACAGCGGGAGCCGCGAGGGAGCTTACACGGTCCGGAGAGCATAATCGAGTACGAGCGTGAACGGGATGAGATATCAGTAAGCACCGAAAATGAGGGGGCACGCTTTATCCTCATCACCGGACAACCCATTGGCGAGCCCGTTGCGTGGGCTGGTCCCATCGTAATGAATACGCAAGAAGAGCTTCGCACAGCTTTCCAAGAGTATCGCGACGGCACGTTTGTCAAAAAGTAGAACGACTGTCGTGACCGGTTATTGCAGATCGCTCGTGCTGTCTGCGGTTTCTGTCCAACATAGCGCGGCAGTGGTGGATGATGTAAACACAGGCACGACAGGGATGTATTGCAATGCGAAAAAAAAGCTGAGTACGTGCCCGCAAGTGTGTCAGGTGGGATTCTCAGGGACTTACAGTAGCGTTTCAACACTTGCGGCAATAGCGATTTAAGTCTAAAAAAGGAGTCTAGCATAATGAGTTTTAGAGTGAGACGATGCTTAACGCCTCTTTTCTTTATTTTTCTTATTGTAGTGAGTGCTTTAGTTACCGCACAAGTAGGGATAGGCGTTTCACCAGCCCGTATTGATTTCGGCACGGTCGTACGTGGAGGTAATGCAGAGCGGGACGTGATACTCTACAACACCGGTGGCAATTCGACGCTCGCTTATTCTATCAGCTTCACGAATGTTACGAATACGAGCGGACAGCTAAGCGCGAGCCCAGCAAGCGTGACAATCGCTCCAAACTCAAACGCAACGGTGGCCGTGAAGCTTGACGTACCGAGCGACGCTAAGGACGGCAATTTTAGCTCAAACATGCTCGTTAATACGTCATCGACGGTGCGCCCAGCGCTAAGCGCCAACATCACTTACACAGTCCAAGGTACCGCACCCGCACAAACAGCGCAAGGCGTAGACGTGCCCCTCGTTGCTGGGGCTCTTGGAGTCTTTGCGCTCGTGGCTATTGGAGCGGTTTATGTTATCTTACTAAGAGGAAAATGAAGACTAACACTCATACCGATATTGAAACGACACGCGAGGCTATTGCTGACGATGAGATGCAGCAACATTTGAGTAGAGCATGCGTAAGGTGAACCGCTTGAGTTGCTTCACAAAAATGAAAGAAGATCTACCCTTGACCCACGCGGGAATGGCGGCGCAATTTGACCTCCAAAAACAGTATTATGCACAAGGAAAAGTCTTCATCCTCCAAATCGAATCAACCCTCCAATGTCCCCAACTATGTAACTATTGCTACGCAGGAAGCACCCCCGAGAGCCCTCAGGGGTTATCCTCCACAACTATTCGGCAGCTATTAGACGCTGCAGCCGCTTTGAAGGTGCAGATGATAGATTGGTTGGGGGGAGATGTCCTTATGCGGAGGGACTGGGAAGCCCTCTGTACCTACGCCACCAGCTTAGGTCTAATTAACAACATCTGGACATCGGGCATCCCGCTCGCGAAACCGGGGGTCGCGGCAAGCGCGGTAAAAGCGACCCAAGGGGGTTTTATCTCGACGCATTTAGATTCGCTCGATCCGGAACTCTACGGGATTCTGCATGGCGGGGAAAAACGTCGCGGAGATTCACGTAATATCGGATTAATCCTGAAAGGCATTAACAACTGCTTGGCAGCGGGGAAGGACCCGGGGGAGATGGTCAATTGCATCACCTATACGACCCCAGTGGCCGCTGGAGACGCGCGGGCGACAATCGCCTATTTTCAGGAAAAGTTCGGCATCAAGACTTGCGTCACATTATTCAACCCCGTGATCCACCGCATGGGAAATAGTTCTTGGGAACCGACCCCCGCCCAGATAAAGAACATCTTTACCTTCCGTGACCGAGTAAACTACCCGAACGACCCCTCGTGCGGGCCTATGGATGTTTCGAAATTTTATTGTGGAACGCTCGTATGTGTCACTGCTGGGGGATGGGTGGTCCCTTGTTCCGTGATCCGGACAGAGGAGTTTGGAAACGTGAATAAAGAAGAATTTTTAACCATTCTGGAGCGCGGGAGGCGGAGACTCGTATTTTTAGATTTCAGGGATCCTGCCAAACTCCCTGGCAATTGCAGCAGTTGCTGCAATAATTCCCATTGTTTCGGGTGTCGGAGTAGCGCCTATTATTACGCTGGCGACTTAATGGCTGCAGACCCCAAGTGTTTTCAATATAACCAATGTTCCACGAAAAAGAAGGGATCTGATTCAAATGGATGTTAGAGAGAGGATGAATAGACAATATGACTTTAGCGTTAACGACGTGAGTGCCGTTTACGCTGGACCAGGCGGAAAACTGTGGGAACTTTTAATGGGTGAAGAGATCCACGTCGGTGGGGCCGAACAGACAGATTACTTAGCAAAGAAAGTCGGCATTGATGGGAGAGGCAAGGATCTCGTCCTCTTAGACATATGTTCTGCCCTCGGCGGTCCTGCCCGGCACCTGGTCGAAAAATATGGCATCAGAGTCATCGGAGTGGATATCACGCCGGAAATGATCGCAGAAGCCCAAAAGCGGACCATAGGTAAACCCTTCAAGGACAAGATCGAATATCGCTACGGTTCCGCCCTAGACTTGCCCGCTCACGCGAAATCCTTTGATATCGTGTGGGGTCAAGATTCCTGGTGCTATGTCAGAGACAAGAAACGGCTCATCGAAGAAACGGCACGAGTACTCAAGTCCGGGGGGACTTTGGCGTTTACGGATTGGATTTGGGGTTCGGTACAAGCCCCCCCAAATGAGGCGGATTTCCTCATGGCGTTTATGGTATTTCCCGATTTGCAGACCTTAGATGGATATGCAAATTTGATTCGGGCAGCAGGATTGAAATTAAAAGAACAAGAAGACCTGAGTGTTGATTTCGCGCAGAATATGGATCAATACTTGGTTACCCTAAAGAAGAACAAGGGGAATATCATTGCAGGCTTTGGCAATGATCTGTATAATGAAGCGGAAAAGGGCATAATAGCTTGGAATAAGGCCGCCCACGAAAAAAAAGTTGGAAGAGGACTCTGGATTGCAACTAAAACATGAATCTGTCGGACCGAAGTCTCGCGGAACAGAACATGGATCAATAAAGAATGTCGTTATCATATTTTCTAAGGTTCCGGTGGCCGGGATCGTAAAAACTCGCCTTATCCAAGACTCCAGTTTAGATGCAGAGGCTGCTGCCTTACTCGCCCAGGCGATGTTGAAGGATACAATAGTACTTTCCGCCGAAAGTAACGCGAGCGAAATCGTGATTGGATTTACCCCTGCAGACGAACGGGAATCCATGGAGCGGATTGTAAAGGAAGTCGTGAAGGAGAGGCATTTGGAAAGACCTATTACATTTCTCACCCAAAGCGGCACGAATTTTGACGAGCGATTTGGATCCGTGGTCTCCGCAGCTTTTGCCATGGGCTCGGAAAATTTAGTAATTTTGGGCGAAGACCTCCCTTATTTACCCCCGCATATTATAAACAGCGCATTCTCATTTCTCATGGAAGATAGGAGCAATAATTCCGTAGTTCTCGGTCCCGCTGGCGAGGGGGGCATTTATCTCGTGGGAATTACACGGCATTTCGATCCGGAATATTTTTCAAAATACCAGCTGTTTTCCGGGGGCGTAGAAATCTCTCAATTCATAACACTTTGTAAAAATGAAGGAAGGGTTCTAAAACTACTCCCCGCATTCACTGATGTTGATATTGAAGGAGATCTGGTCTCCCTCCTGCTTTATGTTGATGCTATGAAAATCGCAAAGAAGTTCGAAGGGTTTTATTTCCCTAGTTACACCGCAGATGCAATAACCCAGCTCAGATTGATCGTCTTGGAGCATAGAGGAGGAACTAGACATCGAAGGATTGGCATAATGCGAGCGTGAGCGGATTGTTAATTTAGTTATCACTATAACTCTAAATGAGGCCACAAATCTTTCCATAACAATACAGAAAGCCCGAGAAGCGTCCCAGACTCCAAAAGCGTGGGTTTGTCCAAGGTGTGCTTGCATGGTATTCCGACACGATCGAGCAGCCAAGCGGCACGTCTAAACACCGCACCAACTATGACGGAAATAGGACGAGTGTCCAAGCGCACTAAAGCAATTGTTGCTTTATTACTTGCTCGAACGCTAATGCATTCTCTTTCGGCTTATGTATATGAAGAAAGATAAGCAGTTGAAAAAGAAATCTTAACACTCTGTCACCTAATTCCTTGCCGTGATAGACGCAGAACCTCTAATTACCGTCATTATCCCAACGTTTCGCAGGCCGAAGTTGTTACGAAGAGCGATCTTGAGTGTACTAAACCAAACGTTTCCAGCATTTCAGGTATGCGTATACGATGACGCCTCAAGTGATACTACGCAAAAAGTGGTGACTGAACTAGCGGAAGCTGATTCAAGAATCAAGTATTACTGTCACGAACAGAACATAGGCGTTGTGGCAAATTTCAATTATGGACTAAAAGAGGTGAATACCCCTTTTTTTTCGTTTCTCAGTGATGATGACGTACTTTTGCCACATTTTTTTGAGGTGGCCATGCAGTCTCTCAGCTCTAATCCTGATGTCATGTTTTATGCAGGGTTGACCATCCAAGTTAAAGATGACAAGATCATCGGTATTTCGAAAAACGGTGGTCGCTTTGGATATTTGTCCCCTCCTGATGGTCTACTAGACATATTGGATCATCAATTAATGTGGAATTCGATTGTTTTCAGATCAAAGGTTGTGGATTGCGTTGGCTTATTAGACACTGGCGTGGGTGGACCAGCAGACATAGACTTTGAGTTCCGCGTTGCAGCGTATCATCCAGTTATTATCTCAAATGAACCGAGTGCAATTTACATGCTGCACACACAAAATTTCTATGCCCGTTCGTCTGATTATAGATTATATTTGCCTGGGTTCAAACTTATTATTAATAGAATGATGTCAGATGAATCTCTCTCATCGGATACCAGGATTCAAATCAAGAATAGACTTAATGCGTGGTTAGCTAACATTCTTATCGCGCTAGCAGTGCGAGCAAGCCTGAAGGGAGAGTTTGACAATGTCTCTGCTATTGCGGAAATATTGATGCGTTTCTGCAATAGAAAAGCGAAGGCTCTTCTTCTTGTTGGCCGATTAAGACTTAAAGAATCAAGTGAGCCAGCCTTTTTTTTGGTCAGTTGGATAGAACGGTGGTTACGGTTCATTTTTCCACTTAACATAATAAACAAGATAAAACTTAAACAGCTTCAAAGGAAATATGGAGAATATTTGCGCTACCTTGATACGTGACGAGATTTCTTTTTGATACGCGAGCCCCGAGCCGCTAGCAACTTTCGTTCTCGTCTTTTCGCAAAAATAACCGCTTAGAATAGCACCAATATGTCTTTCAGAATTGGATTTCAGCGAGAGGCGTATTGACAGCATCCTGTCAGCTAAACGCTTTGTTCTCTAAGCAAAACGGCAGCGGTGTAAAAAAACATTGCGACCGCAACGCCCATCTTGCCCAGTGTTTTGTTCCGTTCCCTGCTAGTCGATTTGTCTTAGTCGATTTTGGAAACCGGCGGATTTGAAAGATGATGCCTAATCGACAAATAAATCGATTTATGACAAAAAAAGATTTATCAATCTTGTTGGAGGCCGAGGCGAAATAAAGAACAGCTGAAAGCTACTTGAACGTGTATAACAAATGTATTACGATGTCTGTACTTCCAGCACACCAGACGACCATGATGGGCAGTATGCCCCATTTGACCCCCAAAGAGGCTCTTCAGGCGCTTGAACAAGTTCCACTCACTATTCCAGCCTGGCCGCAGTTGCCGAGACGGTCATTTAAGGAAGCCTTGATTCCTCAGTACACCGAAGCGTTTCCGGGTATTCGAGTTGATGAGGTCGCGAAGCGCATCTGGGTGCAGGTTGATGACGACCTGCCCAACGCCATGGTTGAGTTTTATGAACACCTTGTCGCG
>JACWML010000063.1 GCA_015661395.1 Methanomicrobia archaeon
ACGCTGGTCGACAAACGGTGCCGGAAATACTTCACGGCCGCAGCGCTCGTAGACGGCGTCAAATACCACGGCAACCCCGAGACCAGCACGGTGCTCGTCGGCTGGGGCTCTACGAAGGGAGCCATCCTCGACACGATGGATTTCCTGCGCGCCAACGACGGCATTGACCTCGGGTTCCTGCAGGTGCTGTTCATGAGTCCCTTCCCCTCGCACCTCGTGAAAGAGCGCCTCGACGGAAAACGAGTGATCTTGATCGAAAACAACCGCGGTGCGCAGCTCGGCAGCCTCATAAAAGAACACGTCCAGATCCGCCCGGACCACGCCATCTTGCGGTACGACGGACGGGCGTTTTTCGCGGATGAACTCTATAATCGCATCAAGGAGGTGGTCTAGGATGGCAGACACGCATCGCTACGACGTGCCCGGCACGCGGCCCACGTGGTGTCCAGGGTGTGGGAACTTCGGGATTTGGAACGCGATGAAAAGTGCGTACGCCAGCATGGACCTCGCTCCCCATACGACGGCAATCGTGTGCGGCATCGGGTGCTCCGGAAACCTCAGCTACTGGATCAACACGTACGTCCTCCACAGCCTGCACGGGAGGTCGATCCCCGTGGCGCAGGGGGTGAAACTCGCCAACGGCGACCTGACGGTCATCGTCCACGCGGGGGACGGCGACACGTACGGTGAGGGACTCGGCCATCTTTTGCACGCTGCGCGGCGAAACATCGACATCACGGTGTTGGTGCACGATAATCAGGTCTACGGCCTCACGACAGGCCAGCCGTCGCCAACGAGCTTCAAGGGCACCAAGTGGAAAGTGGCCCCGGAAGGCGTCGTTGCTTCTCCTGTGACGCCACTTCCGCTCGCGTTGCTCGCAGGGGCGACGTTTGTTGGGCGCGGCTTCAGCGGAGAGAACACACACCTCAGCGAACTTATGACCAAGGCGATCCGGCACAAGGGATTCTCGCTCGTCGACATCGGACAGCCGTGCGTCACGTTCAACCACGTCAACACCTGGAAGTGGTGGAACGACCACGTGTACAAGCTGGACGAAACAGAGTACGATCGCTCCGATTATGAGCTCGCCCTCACAAAGGCGCAGGAAGGCGGCGACAAGATACCCATCGGGGTGCTGTTCGAGGCCGACAAACCGACGTTCGACGACGAGTACCGTTCCTTGAACGCGGAGGCCCTCGCTCACGTGCCGATCGACAACATCGACGTCGACAAGCTTATGGCGCGGCACCTTTAGGCTTTAGGATTTAGGCGCGCTTGCCGCGCGCCGCGGGCTTGCGAAAGATCATGACGTACTCGTGCTTGAACAGATAGAACCCACCTACGAGCGCACGGTACTTCCACAGGTTGCCGTTCTTTCCTTTGCCGCGTTCGTTGTTGAGGATCTCCTTGACGTTGATCGCCTTGAGCACAAAGCCGGCGTCCACGCAGCGCTGCATGCACATAAATCCGAGCGGGACGAGCCGTGAATCCACGTACTTGTCGCCGATCACGAGGGCCATGAACCCAGCCGACTTGAGCAGGTCATACGCGTGCTGTGCAACCAGACTGATCTTGTCCAAAAAAGCCGCCTCTGTTGGCACGCGCGAAAGATCGCCCTCGAGCTCGCTGAAGCGGATGATGTCGTGATAGGGCGGATGGAGAATGACGCAGTCAGCCGCGTCGGCGCCCCATTCCCTAAGCGTGGCGCGCACGCGCTTCGCCGTCAGCGCCGTCGTGGAGTCGCCCACGAGCACGGCGACCGGAACGTTGGACGGGTTTTCCGCGCAGTTTATGCGCTCCAGTGACCGTTCAGCCACGCCCGGATCGATCTCGACGCCGAGTCCGGCTCTTCCGAGCCGTTTGCACTCGATGAGCGTCGTGCCCATGCCGCTGAAGAGGTCGACCACTACCTCGCCGCGCTTCGTGAAACGGGTCAAGACCTGATGCGGGATCTGGGGGATGAAGTTGCCCCAGTAGTCGCCGACGTGCGGCCCGGTCTTGTCGCGTGGTCCGAGGAGCCACAGGGAGTCGAGAATGACGTCGTCGTAGTCCTTCCAGCGGCTGAGATCGATGTCGGAAAACTCGGTTGATTTGTAGTTGTCGTGCATGATGGGCCCGCGGAAGAGCCCGAAAACGGCTTTCCACGCGGTTTCTGTAACAAAATGAGAGGTGACCGAACGATAAACTTATCTGTTTTGCAAGGGACGTGAGAAGCAGGGCTCGTGGTCTAGGCGGTTATGACGTCGCCTTCACACGGCGGAGGTCGCCGGTTCAAATCCGGCCGAGCCCATTGTTCTTTTTACAATCGGCTACACTGGAGCCGTCCATTGAGGCTTTCTCGGACACGAGGATCATGGCGAAAAAGAAGCACAAAGAGGATAAAAAGTTGCACAACTCTGACGAAAAGTTGCACAACTCTCACGAGCCCGAGCTGACGTGGCAAGAGATGACTGATCTAGCGCCCGAAGACGAGATTGAAGGCGGTTCGGAAATCTACTACTTCACCGACGAAGATGGCAACATCCACTCGCGCGAATTCCTTGTAGAGGAACTTATTCCCAACGAAAGTGACGTCGAAGGCTCGCCATTAAGAAGACCAAGTTGGAACCTCCAAAAACTGAAGCCCGGAGCCGTCGACATAATCAGCCTCGTCCGGCCAGACGAAGCCCAGCACCAAGTAACCCTGCCCGCACCGAAGTCAGGGGCGCCCCCTCTTGATATCAGGATATCAAGCGAAGTAGCCACAGATCTGTTTCCTAAAAAGGAGTCGCGGGAGCGGCGGCGGTGATAGCTGTCGTCATCTTTGTGAGTGTGACGCTCACCACGTTGCGTGTCGAATTTGCGTAGGTGGCATTACCGTCGTGAGCCGTGCGATAGTAGTACGTACTTTACAGCTGACTCGTTTTTTATAAACTCGTGGCTGCCGCCTAATTACCCCCCTCCTCCTCTTTTTCTTTAAGCTGCTCGAGCGCGCTCTCCATATGCTGGGTCCACCCAATGCGCTCGTTCTTCAGGGTTTCTTCCGTCATGCTGACTACTAGATCGACAAAGGTGGTACTCTCCTTTTGGTCGACAAAGGTGGTAATCTCCTTTTGTTTCGGTGTAAGAGAGGCCCACCACGTCTCCACATTAGTGAGGTAAGTCGCCGTGCGGTTATATAATGTGAGCGTGCCCTCTGTGCTTCGATAGGCGAGGTACGCGGTAAACACGACGGCAAGCGAAGCGGTTAAGGCAACCCACAGATGCTGACCTACAGCCGCAATGACCGTGCCGACCCCACCGACGAGGTATATCAACCATTGGAAGACTGTATATTCACGCTCAAGCTCTTTTGCCCTGTTCTTATACCAAACGATCGGTTCACGAAACGTGCGTTGAGATAGCCGTCAGTAGTCAGCATCCCGAGCACATCTCTGTCTTGAGCAAATTGAGGGGGGAATTTCCCGGTATAGGGCTTGAAAACAGAATGACCTATCTCGGCGTGCGTCAGTCGGTGACTAATGTGGTTGACTTTTTTAGCCAAGCGCGTTTCAGGAGAGTCCCTCCCGAGGCTCTCCCTGTAAGGTTTGGCTGAGACACGAAATTTATAGATCTCCTGCTTGATTTCTTCGGCGGCGGCGCGTGACAGTACCCACGTTTTGCCCGGTTTAAAACGGTTTTCTGCCGCAACCAGGATCGAGATAGCAATCGGCAATGCGATGATGACATACGCAAGGGGGTGTATCTCAGGAATACCTGAGAACTGTGTTAAGGTCAACGCCAGGAGAGTGGCAAGAACGCCGAGTGCAAGAATGGATTGCTGTATTCGATTAAAGTTCTTCTGTTGTCGTTGCGCGTTTTGATCGTACGCTGCCTGTTGTCTCCACGCGTGCGTGAGCACTGGGGGATGACGGCTGATAAGCTTCTGTAGGCGAGTCCGGAAGACGGCTGGCGATTCTGTGGAAGGAAACAGACTGATGCGCTTCTTGCCGCCTATATCGATGATTTCTTTGATCGCGCAATCGTCAGAAGAGACGTTGCCCCTCTTACACTCGCTTATTTTATCGGCCAGTCCGCCGGTTCCTTCGATAACCACGAGCGGCCATTCCCGAATCAAGGTCAACAGTGCCTCCTCCGTGCTGCTCGGACCGCCGTTCTCGAGGATCGCCACAACCGGAATTCGTTCGGCGATCACATCTGCCAATTCGAACAACTTACCTATCTCACACCCCCGCTCGTCGCACCCTAGTAGCACCAAACGAGCGCAGTTGGGGTCCGATTGTGCAAGGTTCGTCCTGTTTGTTGCTCGCTGCGTGACAGATTTGTTGACTTTCGTACGTGGTGCGAGACTGAGCATGAGGGCATGCCGATTCATGTGAGCGTAGGCTTTGCCCATCAATCCCATCGCCCCAACCCGGGTGCCCCCATCCACTATTATAGCGCCTGTCTTTATGGCAACATCAGCAATCCCACGGAGGAATAGCTGCTCTAGGCGAGGGTCCACCTCCTCAAGATCGTCTGCACCTCCAAAAAGCAGGATTAGTGCTTCATGCTCTTTAACGTCGAGCGCCTTCAATACATCGCGAGCCGGCGTATCAAGGTTCGCGCGCACAGAAAGAGCAGGAATCCGGTTAGGAAGCGTAACCTCGCTTTTAGTAAGTCGTCTGGCGTCCGTGAGCTCCTCCTCGGCGCTACGTTCTGTTGACGATGCCCCGCCAGACGAGGCTTCTTGACGACGGTTTTCCATGCTTTTTCAGTTAAAGGAACGCACGCGCTGATTAATTTCGGCAGCTACCGTGCCAGACTTCTTCTTAAAAAACAAACTACTATGCGCTTTCTCGTAATAAATGTTGTTGTAACAGGACGCTGTTACGCCCTTAGATTAACAAAAGAAAACAATATTGACAAGATTCGACAACATACCCTTTTCAAAGGTGAAAAAATACTGTCAAACTAACAAATATTGAAAGAGCGCCTCCGAGAAAAGAGAAAGAAGTTATTGCTGCGCCGAGCGATTCTAAGTTCAAACTCGCCGAGACGAGAAAAATGCTTTCTCAATGGGAAAAGGGCGTTCACGTGCTCTTACGCATTCGTTCGCGAACGCCATTGCAGCGGATTTACGTTCTGCTCTGCGGCACTAACGATCTGTCGTATCCGCTTTTCCCGCGTCTCAGGACGCTTTGCGCTAACAATGTGCCAGAGAATTTGTTTCTTGTTCGAAGGGCTAAACGCGCCAAAGTTTCTTTCGGCAGTCGGATTTTGAGCAAGCGCAGTAGCAAGGTCCTCAGGAACGATGAGCGCTTCGATTTGATCATAGATCGCCCACGACCCATCGGCCTTTGCGGCTTCGATAACGGCCAACCCAACTTCTGTCATCAGACCTGCAGCGATGAGGCGCTCAGCGCGCTGCTTATTCAACTTCGACCACGGGCTCTTCGGTTTCCTCGGAGACACGTAGTGCATAGACCGCACGTCGTCAAGCGAACGGAGGAGACTATCGATCCACCCAAAGCAGATAGCCTCGTCAACGATGTCGTCGTACGTAAGCGTTCTTCGGCCGGTGGCTTTTTTATCGTAAACTACCCAGACGCCTTGTGATTTCGCGTGGTGTTGTTGCAACCACGCTCTCCACGCTGTGCGATCAGAGGCATAAAAGCGCTCTGCCTCTGTGGAATCGTGTCCCATAGAGCCCCTGCCGATGAGTGCAATGAGCTTTTTATGGTTCCTGCTTTAACAGCTAGAACGGCACGGCATCATAGATCTGCCGTAAGTCACTCTCTTCGAACTGCAGTAAGGTCCAGTGTCCGAGCAACATCTGAACCCTGCGAATGTCGATGGCTACTGCGGCTAACTTGACGGTTGGACAGTTTCGGCAAGCGCTAGAAGACAACAAGCCTGTGCGGCACGTGACGGCCAAACAAGATAAAATCCGCATGGAACACTACGTCCCGTTGCATCCGTGCGTCGTGAAAGCTGTTAGTCCCCTTCTTGATGAAAGAAAAGGCACGGAACTCATGTTTCAGCATGGTTCGTTGTGGATGTGGATAAAGCGGCAGAAGATCCCTATGTAACGGTTCAGCGGGCATTTTGTGCTTTCGGATTTGCGGAAGTTCACCGAACAATATGGCGATATTATCCAATGGGATCAGTCAAACCGAGCGTATATAATGACGCATGGAGTCAGCGGAGTCGATTGGAAGCATTACAAGCACCCATTGCCGGAAAATGTGTATGACGTTTATATGAAATATTGGACGCAGACTGAGTTCAGAACGCAGGTATTATGACGTGCGTGGATTTATTTCCACTTTGTGAGTATTTCTTCCCTTCGGAACGTGGCCCTGCTCACGTAAAACAAAATCGCGTCAAGAGCGAGAATAATCGCAGAAATGATCAGCAAGTTGGCAGGAGTGAGTGATACGAAAGCTATCTCAGTCGCAATATATATCGCCATCAAGGGGAGCACGATCAGCGCGCCGAACTGCTGGGCCGCGCGTACGTCACTGACTCGTGCAGAGATGATGACGTTGAACTCGGTGCTCAAGATGCTGATGAGTGGCACGGTTATCAAGAGGA
>JACWML010000064.1 GCA_015661395.1 Methanomicrobia archaeon
AGGTTTAAAAACAACCTTGAATTCCTTCTTCAAATTGCCCCAAAAGCCTCACATTGTGTTCAAAATTGACGTGTCTTTATATACTATATTTTTATATATAGGTTGCGAGGTGGGTAGCGTCGTACGCGCGAATGCGAAAGCGTTAAAGCGTTACGCACACCTAGTCACTTGCACTTTAGCGAGGGAGTTTTTCATGATCATCATTGGCGGTAGCATCAACGGCTACTCAAAGTCGGTCGGAGCGATTATCGATCGGCAAGATACGAAAGCCGTTCAGGAACTTGCAATTCGGCAAGTCGACGCCGGGGCACAAATCATCGACCTCAACGCGGGGCTTGGCAGGAGCGATGCCGTTGAGCTGATGAAATGGCTGGTAACGACTGTGCAAGATGCGGTTGACGTAACGCTTTCCATTGACACTCCTAAAATCGACGTGATGAAAGCGGGTATCGACGACGTCAAAGGAAAGTCGATGATCAATTCGATCCCCGCCGAGCAGGAGAAGATGGCCACGCTTTTTCCTTTGGCCGCGGAGCACGATTCAGAAATCATATGCATGACGATGGACGAGAAGTTCATCCTTGGCGATGTCGACAAACGAGTGGAACAGGCGGCGACGCTTGTCGCAAATGCGTGCGAGCACGGCATCGATGTCGAAAAGCTGTACGTCGACCCCGTTTGTTTGCCCGTGAGTACGGCGCAAGATCAAGCTCCTGTGGTCGTCGAAGCGGTGCGGCGAATTGGCTTGCTTACGAGCCCCGCGTCAGTGCTAAAGACGACTGTGGGCCTCAACAATATCTCGCACGATACGAAGAACCCACGGCTGATAGAAAGAACGTTTTTGGCGATGCTCATCGGGGCTGGTCTTTCTTCGGCAATCATAAACACCGAGGATCGAGAGCTGCTCGACACGATAAAGACGTGTGACGTGCTTCTTAACAAGGACGTGTACGCCCCCGACTATCTGAGGGCATAGCGCCAAACGCGCTCATACGGGCGGTTTGTCAATTTGAGCTTTCTAGCAGCGCGGTGCGGCTCAACTAACTTTTGCTAAAGCTTAAATAGCATCCCCATTTATTATATCGGATGGGTTTGGTCACATGAAGCCAGAGGTACTGTCCGAGATTAAGGCTGCTGAAGCAGAAGTTCAGCGGATGATCGACGAAGCGCAGACCCAAAAGGAAACGACAATCGAGGACGCAAAGAAGAAATCGTTTGAAATTGTCGATGCCGCAGAGAAGGAAGCGAGCAAGATAGCAGAGGATTTGAACGCGAGCGCTGATGCAGAAATAAGCAAGGCCAAGCAAGAAATCCACAAAGCGGGAGACGCAGAAATCTTAACAGTTAAAGAGCGCGCCGAGAAAAAGCACGCTGAAGCGCTCTCTTATTTAGTTGAGGAGTTTAAGAGGACGCATTATGTTTGAGCCGCAAGCGATGACGAAAGTCATCATTGCCGGATCGAAAGACTATATGAGCATCGTTATAGATGCCCTCCATAAGCACAACGCTGTTCACATTTCTGACTTCGTCGATGAAGATGACGACTTCAGGATCGGCAAGCCGTACCCTAATGCCGCGAAGCTCTCAGAGCGGGCCGTATCCCTGCGCTCAATAGCGAGTTATCTTAGCATCACGGGTAAAGAGGATATCCAAAAGAGGTACCCGGAAGGCACTATCACCGATGAGATCGATGAGAAAACGGAGCACCTCAACGTTGAAGTTGCGCAGGTAACCGATACGATAAGCGACATAGATTCACGCATCAAAGACATCAACGACAAAAAGCGGTTGCTCGACCCTCTAAAGAGCTTTGATCTTCCCCTGGATTTGTATAGCGGCTATCAGTCGTTAGCGGTGTTCGTCGGGACGTTGAAAGGGTTGCCCGCTATCAGCGACATCACCAATGATTATGAGCTCGAGATTGTGCCCTACGGGAAGGGGCACGCCATCGCTCTTTTTGTGCCCAAGGAATTTGAGGACGATGTTTTGAAACGTTTGCAGGACCAGAGCTATTCAGCTCTTTCGCTTCCTGAAATTGAGGGCACTCCGAAGGGGATACTTGGAGCTCTCGATGCACAGCTTAAAGAACTTGAATCCGAAAAAGAAAAGCGTCAGGAGGATCTAAGCGCTCTGCGGAAAAGATATATCGATTACATTCTCGCTTCTGATGAATACCTCTCGATAGCAACGCAAAAAGCTGAAGCTCCGCTCCGATTCGCCACGACGAAGAATGCATTCATCATTGAGGGCTGGATCCCGACAAAGAATCTCGAACACATCCAGCGCGACGTCGATCGCGCGACTGATGGACACGTTATGGTGGCTACTGACACATCAGAGGCAGTCAGCGCAGAAAAAACCCCTATAGCACTCGAAAACCCGATGCCTGCAGAACCTTTTGAGACGCTCGTGAGGGCCTTTTCACTCCCGAAATATAACGAGATCGATCCAACGAAGTTTGTCGCTCTGATTTATCCTTTTCTCTTTGCCCTGATGCTAGGCGATATTGGCTACGGGGTAGTAATCATCGTAATAGGCTTATTGGTGCGACGACTGCTGAAATCGAAAGGCATTCGCGATTTAGCCGCGATCTTGGTCTATGCTGGTGTATTATCGCTCGTGTTCGGAGTTATCTTTAACGAGTTTTTTGGCGTCGAGCTCTTCGGGTCAAAAGGTTTGATTCTGCCCTCTTACGCTTATCCGACTATTCCGCGTTTTGATAACGTTCTCACGTTGCTGCTGGTTACCCTAGTTATCGGCATCCTGATGCTTACGCTTGGGTATGTACTCGGATTTGTCAACGAATATCGCCAGCACGGTTTGAAGCACGCAGTGTTCGCGAAAGTGAGCTGGCTCCTTCTGCTGTGGGGTGGGGTGCTCGTGATCGTTGAGATCTTGCCGCCTCTCACGACGGGAACTGCGATCAGCATATCTCCAGCGCTGTTGGCCGGCTTGGCAGTCGCCGTGGTTGGCTTCGTCTTCTTGATAATGGGTGAGGGCATCATCGGCATCGCTGAGCTTCCGACACTTCTGTCAAATGTGCTTTCTTACTCGCGATTGCTCTCGATAGGTATCTCTTCGGCCGGTATTGCTCTTGCAGTGAATAAGCTTTCATATGCGCTCTTCTTCTCTAAGGGCGGGGTTTTTGTCATTTTTGGAGTGCTTTTGCTAATCGTTGGCCACGCGGTGAATACTGCGCTGGGCATTTTGGATTCGGGCTTGCAATCCTTGAGATTGCATTACGTGGAGTTCTTCACGAAGTTCTATCGTGGAGGCGGAACGAAATATAGGCCGTTTGGTTATGAGAGAAAGTATACGGAGGAAAAGTAAATGGTAGATCCAATTGGAGCAGGTATGGTCGCTTTGTCCGCTGCCATCGCGGTGGGCGCCACGGGAATCGCAGCCGCCTTGGGCGAGCAAGTCATTGGTTCGGCAGCCATAGGAGTTATGGCGGAAGACGAAGGCTTCTTTGGGAGAGGTCTGGTCATGACCGTCATTCCGGAATCTATTGTAATCTTCGGGCTCGTCGTGGCCTTGATATTGCTCTTCGTGACGTTGCCTACAATCTGAGGACGCATGGGCTTGGAAGTCGTCGTCAAGGATGTCCTAGCGCGAGGAGAGGAGGAAGCGAACCGCATCAGGCAAGAAGGAACCGATGAAGCCACTTCCATAATCGGAGGGGCCGAGAACACGGCACATCAGATCCTCGAAGAAAGACGGGAGCAGGCAGTCCAACAAATTGAGCGTCGAAAAAACAGGGAAATATCCAGCGCGAATCTTGATGTTAAGCGATTGATCCTCAACGCGAAAAAAGAACTGCTTGACAACGTATATAATGAAGCCCTGGGGTCGCTAGCTGCGCTTTCTGAATCGGAGCGAGAAACTATCATCAAAAAACTGCTCGAATCACACACTGACTCAAAGCGTATATTTTCAAATGAAAGCGACGAATCAATAGTGAGACGAATCACCGAATTGGAATATGGCGGCACGATTCTCTGTTCAGGCGGCATAGTTTTGGAAAATGAAGATGGCACCGTCATACACGACCTGACCTTCGATACGCTTCTCAGGAACGTGCGTGAGACGTCCTTGAAGCAGCTCTCAGAAATTTTGAATGTGTGAGCGCAATGTACGCGCGGCCAAAAAAGGGCAAGTCTTCAGCATCTGCGCCTAGGGCGAGATACGCCTATAGCACTGCACGAGTGCACGCAATGAAGGTGAAGCTCTTTCCGAAGGAGACCTACGCAAAACTCCTTGTCATGGCCCTTCCTGAAATAACCCGATTTATTGAAGAGTCGGAGTACAAAGCTGAAGTCGACGAACTCGCGCGCACGTACTCAGGCATAGACTTGGTTGAGTTCGCTACGCACCTGAACTTGGCGAGGACATTCACCAAGCTTATAGAGATGACGATGGGCGAACCTCACGACTTGATCGTCGAATATCTCAGACGCTGGGACATCTGGAATATTAAAACTATACTGCGAGGAAAAACGTACGGAGCTTCCGATGAGGAGATAGTGAGGATCCTGGTCCCCAGTGGCGAGCTCTCGCGCGAGTACCTGCAGACTCTCGTACGGAAGCCGAGTGTTGAAGAGGTAATTGCTGCATTGAAAGGCACCGTCTATTACGATGTCATCAAAGACATTGGCTACACTGAATCTTCGATGAAGGTCGAAGACGAACTTGACAAGTTCTACTATGCAAGAATGGTTGACCTCGTATCGAGAATAGGCGGCTCTTCGTTGTACTTGACCGTCATTAAAATGGAGATCGACGTCGCCAACTTAAAAACACTATTCAGGTTGAAAAATGCAGACATTTCAGGCTCGCGCGTCCTTGAATATGTCATACCGGGCGGACTGTATCTCTCGGACAAGGAGATTGAGAGGATGGCTGATGCGCCCTTCGACGAATTTGTAGCTTTGTTGGGCAAATATCGGTATTGGGGCGCTATTTCCGACCTCGTCACAGAGCGAATGGGATCATTGAGCAAGATCGAACTGAGACTGGACAAATACTTGAACGAGCACGTGTGGAAGATCTCTACGTTCAATCCGTTGACGGTGCTGCCCATGCTGGGGTACATGTTGAGCAAAGACGCAGAAGTGGACAACATCCAAGCGATAGTGCGAGGCAAAGAGGCGGGACTGTCGCAAGAAATCATTAAAGACCATCTGGTACTGTAGAAGAATACATTCTAGGGCAAACGTTTTGTAATGCGGTGAGTTGCGTGGAAGTTGCAGTTGTCGGCAGCGCTGATTTTGTGACAGGCTTTCTATTAGCAGGCGTGCGGAAAACGTTCATCACCACCGATGCTGATTTGGAGCCGACACTTAAGGAGGCCCTAAAGGACGAGGACATTGGCATATTAATCATTAATAGCGACGATGTGGAAAAGGTGTCGATGCCTCTACGCATAGCCTTGGATGACTCGGTAGAACCGACCGTGATCTCAATTGGCGGCGCGGGAGAAGAGCGCACGCATTTGCGAGAGAAGATAAAGCGATCTGTAGGTGTTGACTTGTGGAAGTAGAGCAAAAGGGCAGGATATACCGGGTTGCAGGACCTGTTGTTACTGCTATCGGAATCGAAGCAAAGATGTATGACTTGGTAAAGGTCGGTGACGAAGGCCTTATGGGAGAAGTCATCGAGATCGACCGGGACAAGTTCATCATTCAAGTTTATGAGGATACGTCAGGCCTAAGGCCAGGAGAGCCTGTGGAGAACACGGGGTTACCGCTTTCCGTTGAGCTGGGGCCCGGGCTCTTAAGTTCAATTTATGACGGCATTCAACGGCCGCTTCCAGTGTTGAATGCGCAACTAGGTGACTTCATCGAGAGGGGCGTTGCTGCATCGGGACTCGACCATTCAAAGAAGTGGGACTTCGTGCCGGAGGTGAAGCCCGGCGAGGAGGTCCACGCGGGTCAAGCTCTCGGCCATGTACAAGAGACGCCGCACTTACAGCACAAGATCATGGTCCCTCCTAAGAAAGGCGGAACGATAAAGACGATAGCGTCAGGAGAGCACACGGTAGAAGACGTTATTTGCACTCTAGACGACGGAACAGAACTCAAGCTCATGCAGGAATGGCCCGTTCGCGTGTCGAGACCATCGGTTGAGAAGTTAATGCCTGACACCCCCCTCGTTACGGGGCAACGGATTCTGGATGCACTCTTCCCTGTGGCGAAGGGCGGAACTGCAGCTATTCCTGGACCTTTTGGTTCTGGAAAGACGGTCGCGCAGCAACAGCTCGCGAAATGGTCGGACACGCAGATTGTGGTGTACATCGGCTGCGGAGAGCGCGGCAATGAAATGGCGGATGTGCTCACGGAATTTCCGGAGCTCGAAGACCCGCAAACAAACGCGCCGCTCATGGACCGAACCGTACTCGTAGCAAATACCTCAAATATGCCGGTAGCAGCCCGCGAGGCGTCAGTCTACACCGGCGTGACCATCGCTGAGTATTTCCGCGATATGGGGTATGACGTTTCCCTTATGGCAGACTCCACGTCACGATGGGCTGAGGCTATGCGTGAGATCTCTTC
>JACWML010000012.1 GCA_015661395.1 Methanomicrobia archaeon
ATGACGAAATCTGCGGGAAAACCGACCTTCCGCCAATCGATTTGAATCGTATATCGCGTGAGAACTGCTCGCGTCTTAAGACGTTTGATGTGGTAAGCAGCCGCGTTGCCATCGCTGAGACCGAGACGTTTGGTCAGCTTGTATTTATAGGTAGCTTTTGCCATCTATGCTCTGGTCGTCGGCTCAAAAAAAGCCAACGCACGAGATCGACGATCGCGCATCAGAGGTTTGGTGTTGCCCCAGGACCACGCATGCAATGTGCTTTAACTAAGTGCAGCACTACTCACACTGATGCTCACAAAGCGGATTATTTCGTGTCTTGACGTCAAATACGGAGACGGCAACAGGGCACTCGTCGTGAAAGGCATGACTTATGTGCCTTCAATGATTGCTGTTTCTAAAAGATGTAGTACAGCCCGCAGCAGTGCGGATTTATGAAAGCATCAACCAAGATCATTCATTGCTCGGCGCGAAACCAGTCAAAGAGCGCGATCTGATCGAGATACTCTCGGCGTGCTCGAGGGCGCCTAATTGTGAGGATAGGACCATAACGGCAAACGGAGGGTCACGTGGAGTGGAAAGAACTGTGGGGCGTTGAGATTGAGAGTTCAAAAAGCGTCGCGCTGAGGATTAGCGTCTCGGAGAGGGAAAACACCGCGACCAAGATACTCAGCATTCGCAAGTGGATCCGGCGCGGCGCTGAGAGTTATCCGACGAAAGACGGTTTTGCAATACAGGTTACGCCTGCGACACTCGATCAGCTCATAAGAGCCTTAGAAGCCTCCAGAGAGTACGTCAGCGAAAGCGAGTGACTTACCGTCCAATATCAGCGTTTTGCTGACACGACGCAGTTCAAAGCGCTGGCCGTCGCTTAGGACGGTTTTTAATACCGTAACGCTTCTATACTCATAGGGCATATTAGCTGTGAATGTCGGACGCTGAGCTCGAAAACTTTATCCGAGAGAAAATTCGGCAGCTTGGGGTGGACGGATTATATGATAATCCAAAATTGACGCTCGTAGCTGAGCTCATTTATGGGACCCTTGAAAGAGCTCTCGAAGCAGCCCTGAACTACGACATCGTTGACGACATCATTGCGCTGTACCGAAATCGGTCCGATATGACGGCAATCAGTGCCGAAGCAGAACACTCGGACGTGTACAACAAGGCGGTTAATGACTACGGCTCGTGGCGTGGCGCTTTAAAGGCTGCAAAAGCAAAGTGCGAACAAATGCGCGCTATCGAAAAAGACGAATGGACGTTTCCCAACTACAAAACGCCAGAGTCGTCTGAAGAACTGACCGCGAACGCTGACGCAGACAATCCAACCAATTCGAGCCAAGACTCACGTTAGGTGCCCTTTTTTGCCTGAAATGTGTAACAATACGACTACGTTGAGGGGCTTTTCAATATCGCGTCCTAGGCTGTTAGGAAGGCCTGTGAGCGTGTCCCGCGCATAGTTTAGGTAAATATTTATATTTTGCTCCCGTACATATTAAAATAAGAGACGAACCGCTGGTGATAGAGATGGGTGAATATGACTTCGATCGGCTGACCCGTTACAAGAGAGTTGACGTGCTTTCAAAGGCACTAGATGATGAAAATGAGCACCAGCGATTTAAAGCCGTCGATGCACTCGAAGCGGTTGCGCTCGCCTCTGGCAACGCGGATTCAGCGGCGCGCGACATTTTGACTCAAGCGGCAACGCAGAGCGCGCACGAAGACGTTAAGCTGCACGCGAGGATCGCTCTAAAAACTCTTGATACCTCTCAAGAAGATCGAATCGGGAAGACCGAAGAACAGCGAAAAAACGGCGCGCAGGATCTAAAAAGAAACTCGGTGCACAAGCCGCTGCGGGAACACCACCCAGAGGGCAGGCTTCTGTGCGAACTTGATGAAGACTGCACAACCTTGATCGTCCGCGGAAGCACTCTAAGCGCACGTAACAAGCCAAGCGCTATAAAAGGGGGGTCCTGGGACAAAGAGGAAAGGGTATGGCGGTTTCCGATCAATCGAGCATCGATTGAGAGCCTGAAGAACGGAGGCGTCGTATTGCACCCGACTGTGCACTGCTTGTGCACGTCTTCGAAAAATACGTGGGCCGTGGGGACGCGTAACAAGAAGTGGGTCAAGGTGCTAGGGGATACGCACGAGATCGAGGACACGCTAAAGCAAGTGCCTGGGTCTCAATGGGACAGCGCGGAACGCGCTTGGATAATCCCGTTTAAAGCTGATTCTTTAAAACGTCTGATACGGATAGACGGACTCTACGTGAGCCCGTTCATACTCGACTAGCGCTCTTGCTGGGAACGCCTGCGGTCAAACTAGATCGCTAACAAAGAGAAGGTAGCCTCTTAGACTCGGTCAAAAAAAAGAAAAAGTGAGTAATAGAGAGGGCTATTACTCAGGCTTTGATATCAGCTTGGTCTTGCTAAGAATAGCACCGTCTTTCGAGTGAGGTGCTCTCTTTACGGTGTCGTCAGCCTTTTCCATTTCACGAGCTTCGTCTACGAGCTTAGCGGCAGTGCGCATCATGTCGTGAGATGCAGCCGTGAGCGGGACGTACTTTTCCCATTCTTTCGTCATGAAGCAGGCTTTAACGTTCACATCGGCAACTTTGGCGGCCATTTCGTACGCCGCTATCGCCTTTGCGCGGGCGTAAGGGTTACTGAACTCATTGATCGTCGCTTTTTCCGCCGTCATAACAATCTTAGGTAGCTCGCATTCTTTGCCTTCTTTGATAGCTGTAAGGCATGTGTCGAGCGCAGTTTGGAGTACCCTAAAAGTACCGGTCGCGGCCAGAACTTTCATCAGGTCGGCGTTGTAAATGGCCATTTCTATGGGGTCAAGCCACTCTCTCCGAGCGCCAATCATTGCGTCGGCGTTTATGAGGATGTATCCGAACCCTCCCTCCTCTTCAAGCTTGTCCTTAAGCTTGCCTGAGTCTGTGATGACGACAACTTTCTTCCCGGCATTTTTCAGCAATGTTCGTGCCTTTGTCGGGCCTGGCTGAGCTGCATTAGGAGACACCACGACGCACAAGTCTGGCTCAAATTTCAGCAGCGCTTCGACGACCTTCTCTGCATCTTCCTCTTTCATCTTCGTGCCGCTCGTTACGGTCACCGCTTCGAAGTCCTCGCGGTCCGCGCGCTCGTCGAGCAGCAAATCAGTCATCAAACCGCTGACGATATTACCTATTTTCGCGATTCCTAATTTCACCATTTTCCTTCACCTGTCACCTTAGAACTAATCAGTGGTTCCCATGAACCATTATCTTTCGTAAGTTAAGGTAGACTGTATTTATCTCTTTTGGTTACCGCTGGGACTGACGCTTTTACAGGCCGCTATCGACAAACGGAGCCCGCAGCGATTATTTTGGATCAGCGTAATCGCTAAGTATCTTATGAAGGTTGAACTTGAAGGGCCCAAGCTCTCCCCCATAGTTGCCTGCTGAGATCTCTATTATTCCTTCTGCGTGCGCCGCGGCATGCATCCCCCGCTTCATCGCTTCTGCGATGACCTCTTCGCTTAGGCCGCATATTACTATCTCGTAAATCGACTTTACACCGTCTGGGCAAAACGAATCTGGTACTTTGTCTTTGAGAGTCGGGGCAAGTCGGTGGTGCGTTGAGGCTTTCATAAAAGTCGAATACGTTGGACAACCCACCTTCGATCCTGACGCAACAATTCCACCCGGAAACGGGGTTATCGTTCCATCAACGGACTTAATTGCCCCAACAGCTGCCTGGGCAGCCAGCAGGGCTGAACCTTGCGTCTCGCCGTAGATGAAGAAATTGCCCCCTGCCACGCCTTTTTGCACGCCGTAGGTCTCCTCACAGATGAACTCTCCTTCGAGTATGGGGATTGCCCACACGTCTCGTCCGCCGACCGTGGTTTGATACTCGTAGCCGTCGCCGAAGAAGTGGAGTTTGACGGGCACCGTTTCCTCAGATTCCAGCGCGTTGAAAACAGCAGTTGTCGCTGCGGTGAGAACGCATTCTCCTATCCTTTCGATAAGGTTGCTCTTTATCTGCTTCTTTGACGGGTGAACAACCATAATTATGACCCCTGGTCTACCGTCGGGAGTCTCACTCGGCAGTGCATAGCGATCTATTCCCGCTTCGGCGCTGCAGCCGATGACTGAAGTGGCAAATCCGGTTGCAACCGTTGCGGCAGTTTCGGCAAGCGCTGTCGTCGCGCCTGTGATTAAAACACGTGCGGCATAGACCGGGAATGCCTCTGCGTAGGTATCGTCAATTTTTACGCCGTTTACCTTCATTTGAAACCTTCCAACATTCTTTAGCACTCCTTGGCGTCGTCCGCTATTATATCTTTCTGTTTCACAAAAGGGCCATAAAATCGCTCATTCTGTCGACGCGGCCTCTCAGCAAACGTTACAGAACACCGCGTTTCAAGGCTCAATTGGGGTGTTATAGGGGCGCACACAGCTGCAATCAGCTGCCAGACAACATTTATTGCCTACGGCGTCTATAAACTATGCTGCTGCAAAGTTTTTATTGCACATTGTTCGAACACGTATAATGATGCGATATCCGCGCAATCGTTTTGTCGTTCAGGAACATTTCTCGTCGCACCATCATTATGACTTCCGCTTGGAAATGGACGGGACATTGAAGAGCTGGGCGATTCCCAAAGAAGTCCCTCGCGAGAAGAAAGTTAGGCGTCTCGCGGTGCAGGTTGAGGATCACGATGTGAACTACATAGGGTTCGAAGGAGAGATCGCAGAGGGTGACTATGGCGCCGGGATAGTCCGCATATACGATTCCGGGGAATATTACTTGCTTGAAAAGAAAGAAGAAAAGATCAAGGTCGTCCTGCTGGGGAAGAAGCTTGAAGGCGTCTACGAGCTCATTCGTTTGAAAGATCCGAAAAACTGGCTCATATTTATGGTAGGGGATCGCGCGCACGTGATTAGCTGATCGGAGGTAAGATATGGCACGTTCAAAAAAGGCGCTTTGCGTGGACGAGTGCAAAGGTTGCAATGCAATGAATGCCGCACTGATCGTACCTGTTCACAAGATGACGGAAAAGGACTTTAAGAAGATGGGCATCGATTATTGGAGCTCAGATTTTAGCAACGTATTTTCGAACGGAACGTGACCGGGCGTCTCTATTTGTGGCTTTCAAGTCGGCCGCGACTTCATAAGAAAGCGAAAAGCAATTGCTGATCGCTTGCTTGTTTGTGGACACCATGCAAACGCCGCCTCGAGAGGACTTTCAAGGCATCGCAAATCTTAAACGGCAGTTCGGTGTCGATTTCAGGTTGATTGCCCGTGACACGTGTTTTCTTACATCTAGTGTTGCTACTGTAAGGAAGCATCAGCCTGCGCACCACGTCTACGCAAGCAAAAAACTGTCAGACAGGCGAGTCGGTTGGGTCTACCGCGAGGCTTATGCATTGGCGCTGTCGGGCAAATATCTTGAAAGCCTTGCGCGATTTGATGAGGTCATCAGGCTTGAGCCCGCGTACGTGCACGCGTGGAATCAGAAGGGGCTGTGCAACTACTTCCTAGGGCGGTACGCAAGCGCTATCCACTGCTTTGACAAAGCCAGCGCACTCGATTCGCGGTACGTCGAGTCGCATAACAACAAGGGCTGCACGTTACAGAGGCTGGACGAGTTCGACGTCGCGATCGAGTGCTTTGATGCAGCAGAATCGATACAAGCCGGTTTGTTTGAGATCTCAAACAACAAGGCCATTTCGCTGATTGCACTAGGCGACTTTACGGCGGCTCTGACGTGTACTGATCGTTGTATTTCCGCGCACGGTGTGAACTGGTCAGTATACGCTTTGCGCAGTCTTTGCTTTTTAGCGCTTGGCGAAATCAGCGAGGGCCTTTTCGATCTCAGGCTTGCCGAAAAGTTTGATCGGGGGAATAAGCACGTTCTGGCACTCCTTGACGTTTTCAGTCGCGCTGCTATGAGTTGAATGAAGGCCAGTTTGCGCTCAGGTACGAGGCTCTAGCGTGGCGTGGCAGTCGTTTGGCGCCCTTCACAAAGCTTTTCAACAAGAATTGCTATGTAGAACTCGTATGCCCTTAGAAGATAGAGAGCTGGAGCAAATATCAAATATGCTCGAACGTGGTGGCAAGATGCTTGCCGATCACTGCGTCGTCTGCAAGTCCCCCCTATTCAAGTTTGAAGGCCAGACGACGTGTCCTGTTTGCACGTACAGAAAGATGCAAAACGCCATTAAGACATCAGAGAGCCCCGCGGAGGTTTCGCCACAAGTGGTAGAATCGACGCAATCAGTGAGCACGAGTCAACCTGTGTCCTTAGACGACGTGATAACTGAACTAATCTCAAACGTGGCGATCGAGATGAGAACGGAAACGGACTTAGCGCGAATCCACACGCAGCTCGAATGCATAGAGCGCGGGCTCCGAATCATTCAGCTTATCCGCGGAATCGATTCTCTCGCCAGCGATGCGCCACGAGTAGGTTGAGCCTGCATCAATCGCGCCGGCAAGCCGTGCACTACGAAGTGAGAATTCTCAAAGCGCGTGGTTTCCAGCGAAGCAAATGGGGGCAAAGAGGAACTCGTCATGCAGCTTGACAAACATCAGGATACTTCTATCGATGGCTTGAAGGAGCGAGTCTTGGAGTTGGCAAAGAGACGCGGATTTCTCTGGCCCTCGTATGAGATCTACGGAGGAGTTGCAGGACTGTGGGATTACGGCCCTTTTGGTGCGATGCTGAAACACAGAGTCGAAAGCGCGTGGCGAGACATTTTTGTTGTAGGCGAGAGCGCGCTCCCGATTGAAACGCCCACTATCGGGGTCGAAGAGCTTTTCCTCGCCTCCGGGCACTTATCAAACTTCGTGGATCTCATCGTTGAATGTGTGGACTGTGGCACGGCTTTGAGGGCAGATCACGTTGTTACTGAGTATCTCAAAAGCAGGGGAATCGCTGTTGATCTCTGCGACCCCGGCATTGCCGGCACGTGCGTGCCGTCGAGCGAAAAGACCCAGCAACTGATAGATTCTCATGGTATTACGTGCCCGGATTGCGGGGGGCCTTTGGGCAAAGTGCACGATTTCAATTTGATGTTTACCACTCATATAGGGCCGGGCACCCAGCGAAAGGGCTACCTCAGGCCTGAAACAGCACAAGGGATTTTTGCTGACTTTCCGAGGCTTCTGAGATTTCATAGAGATCGACTGCCTTTTGGTGTCGCGCAAATTGGAAAGTCATACAGAAACGAAATATCGCCGCGCCAAGGCGTAATTAGATTGCGCGAATTCACCCAAGCCGAAGTCGAAGTGTTCGTTGATCCACGCGAAAAGAACCATCATCCTCGGTTCGATGAAGTGGCTAACGTCGAAATCAATATTCTGTCAAAGGATTTCGTTGGCACGGCCTCAGTCAAATCTGCGTGCGACCAAAACATCATTGCGCATGAATATTTGGCCTACCACATCGCCCGGTGTCAGGAGTTTTTTACCCGCGTGGGCGTGCAGGAATCGCGACTCAGGTTCAGACAGCACTTGCCCGATGAGATGGCACATTATGCGGTCGACTGCTGGGATGCGGAGGGACTTACGCAACACGGGTGGATTGAGCTTGCAGGAATCGCAGACCGAACGGATTACGATCTGAGACAGCATGAGCGGCAAAGTGGCCTCCAAATGGCGGTTTTTGTGCCTTATGAGGAACCGAAAAAAGTGGAGCGGATCGTCGTTCGCCCAAACATGGGGTATCTGGGTCCAAAATATAAGGGCAAAGCCAAACAGGTGGCAGCCTCTCTCTCAGCGATCCGTGACCCCGAAGGGGCTATCGTCTTTGACGGACAGGTCGTAGACCCCGAGGGCTACGCGATAGAAACTGTCAGAGAGTCTGTCTCAGGGGACTTCGTGACGCCGCACGTTATCGAACCATCCTTTGGCATCGACCGATCTATCTACACGGTTCTTGAACACGCGTACGACGAAGACACAATCGACGGCGAAAGGCGAGTCGTGCTGCGGTTGTCCCCTAACATAGCCCCTGTCGAAGTAGCGGTATTTCCCTTGGTGAAAGCACTGAACGAAAAAGCTTTGGAGGTCTTTCGCCTCCTTCGACGAGTAGGTCTTTTCGTCGAGTACGACGAATCAGGCACGATTGGGCGACGGTATCGAAGACAAGACGAGATCGGAACACCGTTCGCAGTTACTATCGATCACGAAACTATCGAAAATTCGACGGTAACCATCAGGGATAGAGACACGACGAAACAGGTTCGGAGCTCCATTGAATCCCTAGCGGACGTCTTGCGCGAGATGCTTGTCCACGGATTTGATAAGAAGTCCTCTTGAACGCCCGTTTCGCCGGCGCCGTCAAAAAAGTTGGCGGGAACCTTGTGTGACAGCTAGTTGCTTACGGGATTTGTATTGGTCCCTCCTCTTTGACCGAATTCATGATAATATTGATCGTTAGGTCGTTTATCCCTAACGGAGATACGTGCTCTTTTAATATGCTCCGCAAATGGTCGTAATCCGTTGCAGCGATTGAGAATTCTAGGTTGTGGTCGCCCGAAATCTGGTTGATTTGATACACCGATTCTATCTTTTGAAGCTCTTTAATGTAGGCGTCCAGATTTTTCGGATCGATCTTCGCAAACGCGCGGGCATTGCAGTTGAGTCCAACTTTCTCCTTGTTTATCACAGCGGAGTAACCCTTGATTACGCCCTCGTCTTCCATGATGGAGATGCGATCACGTATTGTCGATTCTGATCTGTTTAGCGCTCTGGCAATGTCCTTATACGTCATGCGAGCGTCTTTTTGGAGCAAGTACAAAATCTTCTTATTGATGTCATCGATACGCATCCCATCACCTTTTGCCTATTTTAGCCACTTTGCGGCCTTGCCTTATATACGTATTGTCCGCCTTTTGCTGTGACAGCACGCGTGGCAGAGCGATGCAAAAGGGTTTATCAGCATATCGGCGTTCATGCAATACAAAGAAGCATATTGTCACGGTGTAACGATGGCGCGCGATATCTTGAGGAAGCTTGAGCGCTGCGCCGCGCAATCCCGGAGCCGAGTTGGCATCGGAGTCAGAAATGCAAATACGCAGCTCATGCGCGGAGTAGCGAGGGCCAGCCGCTTCTCCGATGTTGTGCTCGTCGGGGATGTTGAAAGAGCGGGACGAGAGGTCGTAAAAACCGCTGAGCCAGAGCAAAAACTCGTCGAAATGCTTGTTGACGGCGCGATTGACGCAGCCGTAAGGGGCACGACAAGTGCACGAAAGACGCTGCTGCACCTCAAACTGCAGATTGGAGTCCGTCACGTGTGTCGGTCAGCGCTGCTCTCGACCGCAGCCGGCAAGCAATTCTTTTTGCTTCCGGTAGGTATCGATGAAGGCACATCGACAATCGCACGCGCTCATTTGGTCACACAGACAGCACATCTCCTAACCGGGCTCAACGTACGCCCGAAAGTAGGTGTTTTGTCGGGCGGGAGATTTGAGGATAAAGGCCGGACGGAGGCCGTTGATCGGACACTTACAAGCGCAGAGGCGTTAACCGAGCAGCTCCGCGGCGCTGGCCTTGATGCAACGAACTACAACATTCTTATTGAAGACGCGACAGAATCATCGAACATACTCGTTGCGCCAGACGGGGTTAGCGGCAACCTAATTTTTCGCACGCTCGTGTTTCTAGGAAGCGGCAAGGGACACGGCGCGCCTTTTTTTGGCATTCCCTACACGTTCGTTGATACCTCCCGCTCTGGAGCTGCATTCGGCGATGCCATCATCATGGCTGGTGCCCTCAGTAATCTCGCGCATAATCTAAGCTAGTTGCCTCGATTTGGAAAAGTTCTACGGAGAAAAAGTGCGGCGCGAGGGTCTCCGGACTGAGCTCAAAGCACACTGAACGGAGCGTGTGGCGGGTTGTCGCAGCGCCTAAGTGCTCGGCGCTGCTGTCGGCGCTGCGTGCCAACGAGAGCTCTTGAGTTTTGATACCAAGGACGTCGCGTTCGGCAAGATACTTTCAATAGACTTCAAATCATACCGGTAAGGCAGAAAAACGTCTGGCAGAACATGCGCGAGAACACCGTTACCTTAAGGATACTTGGCATGACGTGCACGATGTGTGCACTGACGATTGAGAGACAGCTCCTCGGTCAACGCGGGGTTGCAAGCGCCACCGTCAACTTTGCACTGGGGCAAGCTACGATAACGTATGATGCTGACACGGTTGCCCCTAAACAGCTCGTGCAGGCCATACGAGATGTAGGCTATGACGTCGACACGGAGCGTGCAGAACTTGAAGTCGTGGGCATCGTGTGCGCCTCGTGCGTTATGGCGATCGAGACAGCCTTGAAAGAAATTCCAGGCGTCATCGATGAGAGCGTGAACCCGGTGACTGCTAAGGCGGTCATCGACTATGATCCCTCGATCGTGACTGTTGACAAGCTCATACAAACAATACGAAACACAGGCTATGACGTCACAGAAGTCCCGCAAACAGCGGAAACGGCACGGCTTGACAGGGAACGGGCGTCTCGAGAACGTGAGATCGCACAGTATCGAAATCGCTTCATTTTCACGATAGCCTTCGGTTGGGGATGCTCGCTCCGTACGTCGCTTCCATTCCGGTGTTCTTTATGAACCCCGTGTTCCAGTTTTTGGTCACGACTCCGGTCATGATTATCGTTGGCTATGGCTTTTACCGGAGGGCACTCATCTCGGTCGCGCACAGGGGCGCGAATATGGACGTTCTTATTTCGTTGGGGACGCTCGCCGCATATGCGTACAGTACGGCGACCACCTTTTTCATTTCTGGGTACACGTATTTCGACACCTCAGTGTTCATATTCGCGTTCGTGCTCCTCGGCCGCTATCTTGAAGCTCGTGCGAAAGGCAGTACGTCTGAGGCAATACGGACGCTTTTGCAGCTGAAGCCGGAATTTGCCATCGTCATCACGGAGGAGGGGGAGCAGTCGGTCCCGGCTGACGAAGTCCGGGTCGGCGATATTGTGCTTGTTCGCTCGGGGACAAAGATTCCGGTTGACGGTATCGTCGCTGAAGGGCAGTCTGCCGTTGATGAGTCTTTACTTACCGGCGAAGCTGTGCCCGTCGATAAACAGCCCGGGGATGAAGTGATCGGTGCGACGATCAATCGTGAAGGACTGCTGAAAATAAAGGCGACGAAGGTCGGGGCAGACACCACGTTAGCACAGATTATCCGGCTTGTGGATATGGCACAAACGTCAAAAGCGCCCATACAGCGGTTTGCAGATCGAGCGGCAAGCTATTTTGTTCCGGGCGTAGTAGCAGCAGCTATTCTCACATTTGGGGCATGGACGTTTTTGGGGCTCCCGTCGAATGATGTCCTCTTGCGTACGATCGCTGTACTCGTTATCGCCTGCCCGTGCGCGTTGGGGCTGGCGACGCCAACCGCAGTGATGGTCGGAACAGGTCTCGGTGCCGAAAACGGCATTCTGATCAAAGGGGGTGAATACCTTGAGCGTGCCGAGGACATCGATACAATCGTGTTTGATAAGACCGGAACGCTAACCGAGGGCGTTCTCACAGTGACAAACGTCTTTAGTGACACGTCATTGTCGGAAGCAGACATCCTGCGGCTCGCCGCCAGCGCCGAGCGGGGCTCCGAACATCCGCTCGCTCAAGCCGTATTACGCCGTGCTGCAGAAATGGGCGTAGACTCAAGCCCTCCACAGGATTTCAAAGCCATGGGGGGGCAGGGGGTTACCGCGTCAGTAAATGGCGCCGAGGTAGCCCTTGGCAATAAGGCGCTCATGGACGCACGCGGTATAGAAGTCAAACAGGGTGCCAAGATCCGCGAATTCGAGGCGCAAGGGAAGACTGTCATGCTGCTTGCGGTAAACGGTACGTTAGCAGGAGGCATTGCGCTAGCGGACAGAGTTCGAGCCGAAGCTGCGGGTGTTGTCACGGAACTACAGGACATGGGAATTCAATCAGGCATGCTTACGGGCGACAATCAGGCGGCCGCGCGTGCAATCGCAACGCAGATCGGAATCCGAAGCGTGCACGCTGAAGTGCTCCCGCAGGACAAAACCGCTGAAATTGCACGTTTTATGGAGGGTGGCAATGTCGTGGCCATGGTAGGTGATGGCATCAACGACGCAGCTGCGTTAGCTGAGGCCGATGTCGGCATTGCAATTGGTACAGGCACCGACGTTGCCATTGAAGCATCAGATATCACACTGCTGCAAGCTGACTTGCGCGGCGTCGTGGCTAGCATTAAGCTCTCAAAAAGGACGATGACGACGATTCGTCAGAACTTCGGCTGGGCGCTTGTTTACAATTCAATCGGTATCCCGATAGCGGCGCTGGGGTTTCTACGCCCTGAGTTCGCAGCAGCGGCCATGGCGATGAGTTCGGTATCGGTCGTCGCGAACTCATTGCGCCTCAAACGATACAAGCTCCACTGAACAGCTTCGAGGGTTGCGTCGACTCGCTCGTATAAGCGTGATCCGATCAAGCCACGCCGCCGCCATCTAGGGCCACACAATCATTCCATAAGTTTTTTCTGCGCTTCGCGAGCCGTTATGCGGGGTGAGACGCTAGCTTTATGAGAGCGTCTCTTCATAGGACTGTTGATTGGATGGCACAGGCACAGATGGGGACGCGCTCTAGAACGGGCTCAGCGCACCGCTCAAAGCTTTTGTATCACGGGGCGATCATAGACGCACATAATCACATCGGCATGGACGTAGAGGGAGTCACGCAGCAGCCCCAATCCCTTCTGCGTAAGATGGAACAATCGCACGTTCAAAAGTGCATAATCTTCCCGTTTAACGAGATTAAGCCTGGCAAAGCGTTCTCAACTGCAAATGATTACATCGCGAAAGTCGTCGCAGCTCACCCTGAAAAATTCATCGGATTTGCCCGCACCGACCCTCAGCATCCACTCGCAGTCGATGAGGTCCGGCGAGCGGTAAAGCAGCTGGGGTTGAAAGGGCTGAAACTTCACCCGCGCAGCCAGCTGTTCAATCCATCTGATGAGCAAGCGCAGCCGATACTTGAGGCGTGTGTCAGGCTCCGTGTGCCGATACTATTTCATTCCGGCTACGCGTACGATCCGATTCCACCAATGATTGCTCGTGTGGCGCAAAGCTTTCCCGAGCTCTCGATTATCATGGGCCACATGGGTTGCTCAGAAGTCTGTACTCCAACTGGCGTCGAAGAAGCCATTCAAGTCGCGCGCGGCAACGACAACGTTTATTTAGAGACCTCTCGCGTCATGCTTGCGTCTTGCATTGTCAAAGCCGTTCAGGTTGTTGGGGATACTCGGGTGTTGTTTGGCTCTGATACGCCGTACGGTTCGCAACTGGATGAAATAACGACGATTCTGCGAACGGGATTATCGGAAACGTCTCTGAGCCGGGTTTTCTCGCAAAACATTAAGGAACTGCTCCGCTAGGTCGCTGCGAGGGGGCCGACGTGACTTACGCATTCGAAAGTGCTTTATAAGTCAGAAGAGCACTTATCGCACATGGGCTCAGTCGACGACTACATCGCGCAAGCGATCGACCGCTTGAACAGCGACGACATAGGCGCAGCGATTCAGATGTATCGTGAAGCGCTCAAACTAGACCCGAGCGATCCTACGGCTCTGACTGGACTGGGGGCTGCACTTGACGAGTCAGGAGAGCTAGAAAGCGCGATAGATTGTTACCAAAAAGCGCTAAAAGCGGCCCCTGATGATGTTATTGCGCACAGCGGCCTAGGCGTCGTCTATGAGCAACAGGGCAATATTGATCGTGCGACGCGGGAGTATCGTGCTGCATTGTCACTTGACCAACAAACTGCCTCCTTACACATCGCCTACGCTCGAGAGCGGCATAAAAAAAGCCTCTTAAGGGAAAAAGAAGGTTACGAATCAAAAGTCAAAGAGCTCGCAGAACTCATCGATCGCTACGCGAGCACCACTGAAGCGGTCGATCGAGACGTCGCGGAGGACTTTCCACAGTAACTGACCAGAACCGCCTTGACGTAGTGAGGGGGGTTGCTATGTACGACCTAAAGCCCATCGGCACGGTGCAGTCGACAGTGACGCAATCACGTGATATGCCGCTGCAGGGTGTTCCGGCAGTCATCAACGTTTTTGACGAGTTTCTGGAGGGGCTGACAGGCATAGAGAGCGACACCCACATAAATGTCATCGGCTGGTTTGACAAGGCTGATAGAACGCCGCTGATGGTAAGGCCACGAAAAATAAGCCCTCAGCTCGAAAAGCGGGGCGTCTTCTCTCTGCGCTCGCCTGCACGGCCAAATCCATTGTCTCTCACAGCCACACGGCTACTGAAGGTGGATGGCCCACTCCTTTACGTCGAACCGCTTGACCTTATCGACGGATCACCGGTCGTGGACATAAAGCCGTATTCAGCCGGATGGGACACCATTTTTTGGGCAAGAGACGTGCACTCTGCGTTGATAACTCAACATATGGCCGAGGAGCAAGTGCTCGCGGAGCTTTTCCGAGAAGCGTTTAATTTTCACGGGGAAAAATGCGCGGCGATAGCAGTTTCAGCGAAGATCGCGTACGATGCTGCACAGGCGCTTGAAACAAGCGTGCGCGATATCCGTCTCCGGCTTCCGCGAAACGTAAACCCTCACTTAGCTGATGGTCTCGTTGGTGTGTCAAGAGCTACAATGGGCAATGCCAGGCTCACATTTTCCGAAGATCCGGACGTTCGTATTTGGACCGCCACACGGTCAGTTAGCTATCGTGTGTTCGACGTGTCTGGCTCAGATGCGCAACGCGTTCTTCGAATGAGCTCCGACCAACTTTTCTCGAAGCGGTAACTTGCGTTGAGCGTTCCGTGTTGCACTGGTTTGAGCACATTGAGGTGCTTGCCCTCGCCACAGGGAGAAGGAGGAGAGGCTCCGCTGCAAGCGCTGGCCTAGGGCGCCGCACTTGTGATGCCAAAGTATTATATTTTCTCCGCGCGACGTAGTTGTATGGAAGAAGATCTCTCTGTGCGCGTGACGTACCTGAGCCACTCATGTTTTGAGGTGCAAGACGTCGATCACACGCTCCTGATTGATCCATTTTTTAGCAAAGAAAACCCAAACGCGCCCATTTACGCCGGAAAACCCGATGTCGTGCTTATCACCCACGAGCACTTCGACCACACGACCGCCGAGAAGTTTAGCGCGACGGTAGTCGTTCCGCCAACTATGGCAGGAAGATTCCGCAAGACGGTTGTTATGGAACGCGGGCAAACTAGGCTTGTTGAAGGGGTTCGCGTGACAATGGTTGGTGCGAGCCATCATCAGAGCAAGTACCCAACCGGTTACGTCTTCGAACTCGGCGGCGTTCGATTCGCACATCTCGGCGACACCTATTTGGATGGCGTTCAACCTTTGGAAAACGTCGACGTGCTGTTCATTCCAATAGGCGGCTTTTTCACGATGGACGTAGAAGAGGCGCTCGAAGCACTCGACATCATTAAGCCCGATACCGCCATTCCGATGCACTTCAACACATTCAGTCAGATCAAAGCAGATCCGCAGCGATTCAAGCAACTAGCCGAAAACGCAGGCCACCGGGTCACCGTGCTTTCGGTAGGGGAGACGGTGGCCTTCTAGACCGATCTTGTCGTGCGATTCTGCGGGCCGCAACGCCTGAGGTCGACTGAGCTGTCTCCGGTGGAAGGGATAGGGCAATTGATGGTACATTACCGCGTTTGCCTAGCATCGGACACGCTTTGCTTAGCGGCCTGATCCGAAGCGTTTCACTGCAATGATCGAGCGCATTTTGCGCGCGCATATGCCCGCTCGCTCGCTTTGTGCAGCCTTTGCTGTTGATCGATCTTGCGCGGGCGGAGCATTCCGTCCTTGAGTCGAGAGGACTGAGGTTCACCAGACGAGAGAATCCTCCTCATGCATTTGTGTTTTTTTGGGCGTGCCACCACAAAAGAAAATGCGCTATTGGACGCTGTGATCCGAGCTCCGAAAGAGGACCTAGCTGGTCTCGTAATATGCCGATGCGAGTTTGCGAATCGTCTGTGCGGTCTGTTTGCCGACGCCTCGCACCTTCGTGAGCTCTTGAGTCTGCGCGCGAAAAATGGTTTCAACGGAGCCGAAATGTTCCAACAGGGCGCGGGCAGTAGCGGGCCCTATCGAGGGAATTGCAGCGATGACGTATTCTTGCTGCTCTTGAAACGTCTTTAGGATCTTCTTTCCGTGCACTTTGGGAGTTCGCTTTTTCTCCAGTTGTTCTCGTTCGGCTATCGCAAAAAGTAGCCTGGCCGTTTCGGCGGCGTCGCGTGAGCCTATTATCGGCACCCCCAAATCCACAGTAATAGCTGCTAGCATGCCACGGATCGCATTAGGGTGCACATCTGTCTGGGTGAAGAGGTCAGGTCCTTCGATGACGATGAGAGGGCGTTCGTAGTTTGTGGCGAGCTCTTGGATTTGAGCTAGAAGATCACGCCCCGTCAGCGAGGCAGTGAAGTCACGGTCAGTTTTCCGCTCGACAGCGACACGGTCACTCATGACGTAGTCGGCGACAGGAAGCGTACGACGGTCAACGATTGCCCCAAGCGCTTCAAGCTCTTCTATAACGCCCGATCGAGCTTCTCGCTGATCAGCGACAATCCGTATCGCGCTCGTGCCTATCTTTCTTTCGTGGGAATCAAAGTCCAATAGCGTCTTTTGTTGCTCTTCAGAGATAGCGCCCGCCGTTTCGTTTGCAGTGTGAGGATCTCGATCTTGATTTTGAGTGCCTCTAGCGTCATGTTCCGCGTGGAAGCTGCACTGGGTCTCCAGTCGTGCGTCTATTGATGCGAGATCGTCTGCGTCACTCAGCGGCGTTCGACGAGCTAATCGTCCGCGCCGGCTTTCTGCATCAATTTGAACGAGCTCCGCGACGGGAGCGTGCTTTGCACTCATACGCCTCATTTCGGCACTCATCACGCGCTTTTTTCGGGTGCTCGAAAAGCTGTACGTTTCGTCCCGTGTACCTTTTGTTACCAGAACTACTACACGACCGGCTCGTCTCCTCCCCGTGCGGCCCTCGCGCTGGATGCTGCGGATTGCAGAGGGAATAGGCTCGTAAAATACCACCATGTCGGTAGCAGGGATGTCCAAGCCCTCCTCTGCAACGCTCGTAGCGACGATGACGTTGTATGTCCCACTTACGAACTCTGTTACGAGCTGCACCTGTTCCCTCTGCGAGAGGCCTTTTTGCCCGTCCTTCTTTGCTTGGCCGACGAATTTCTCTGCCCGGATGTCCCGCATCGCGTTGAGCGTATTTTTGACGACTTCGGCGGTATCTCGGTAGTTCGTGAATACGATGATTCGTGAATCGGGTTTGCGTGCCAGTTGCTGCGCGACGACGTCTTTCAAGGCTCCGAGCTTTGGATGCATTTCGTCAAGACGGTTTGTAAGCGTCATGGCCGCCTTTACGTGATCATCGGCGACGAGGCTTCTCGCTGCTTTGCTGCCCTTTTTTGACTGCGCTTCTCTGTTTAGCCGCTCGAAGTACTTGCGCGTCGGCACGATGCCCTGTGTCTCAATCAATCCTATAGCGTGCCGTAACTTGATCACCTCAGCAACCAGAGACATCGCCCTGTAGTTCCTATCGGTGGCGACTTTGTGCTGTATCTTGATCAGTTCGGACGTAGAGACCCATTCGCTGAATACAACTTTCAACTTCATAAGCTGGCGCAGCCGCTGCGCCGCGGCTTGCTTGAGATCCCGCTGAATGGTTTCCATCTGGGCCGGCAGAGAAAGTCTGTGGGTCTCTATATTCTTCTCGTGCGTGTACGGATACACATCAGGATCAGATTCGGTGCGGATCTCGATATTATCAATGAACAGGCTCTCGCTCACTTCGTGGATTTTCTCAACGGTGCCGCCAGGAGAGGCGGTCATGCCGAGGATAAGGGGGTCGGGTACCTGCTCGACGTACGTGCTGGCGATGAAGCGATACGCATAGTTGCCCACCGCGCGGTGCGCCTCGTCAAAGATGATGAGTTTCACGTCAGAAAGAGCGATCCTCGCCTTCTTGAGATCGTTTTCAATGACTTGAGGTGTCGAAACGATCGCTTGCTGCTGCTGCTTCCATAGTTCTCTTCGCTTATCGGGAGGAATCTCTCCCGTGAAGATGGTCGTCTCTGCGAGTAGGTGTGAGCGCAAAAACGCAGCGTGCTGCTCGACAAGGGGCTTTGTTGGCGCCAGAAATAAAGCCCGCCCGCCATTTTCGAGGCGTTTAGCGATGACGAGCAGCGCTACGATGGTTTTGCCAAGCCCTGTTGGCAGCACAATCATAGTGGAGGCGCGCGCGGCAGATTCGGCAAGCGCGAGTTGATATGCACGGGCCTCTACCGAATCATGGACGATTAATTTATGGTCAACGTAGTCTCGCATTCCCGTCTCTAATTTGACTCAAGCGCTATTATAAGTATCCGTGGTTGTGGCGTGCTGCTTTTTTGACGGCTCTGTGAGAAGGCGCGGACCTATATGCTTATGAGCTAAAAAAGCCAAATCTTCGGCTTGGAGAGCTTTCGGCAGCGATGCCCGACAGGAGGTAACCGTGCAAAAAGCGTACGACGACTTAAAGGATCTAGTTGAGAAATATGCCTTCTTCTCTGACGGCCCGTACCGATTGTCGGCAGGGGAGCTGAGCGATTTTTACTTCGACTTGCGCCGCGTTACGATGCACCCTCGCGGCGCGTCCCTGGTTTCCGAACTCATGTTAGAACGTTTGGGCAGCGTAGACGCGGTGGGGGGAATGGAGAGCGGCGCGATACCCATCGCTACAGCAATCGCCCTTAAATCAGGCACGGTGCGCGCGTTTTTTGTGAGAAAGGCGGAGAAGAAACACGGAAGGATGCGCCGCACAGAGGGATGCATAAGGCACGGGGATGTCGTTGCGTTCGTTGAGGACGTTACGACAAGCGGAGAATCAATCCTCTCAGGAATAGCTGCTGTTGAGCAGCTTGGTTGCACGATTGCAAAAGTCATGTGCATTTTAGATCGCGAGAGCGGTGCCAAAGAACGGATAGAGTCGAACGGGTATCCGTTTGAAGCGCTGTTTGCGGCGAGTGACTTTGTCGGGTGACGAATCCTTCGCAGACATTATAAGGCCGTCTCAGAGGGCGGCCGAACTGGTAAGTCTTGATCGCGCGTAGCCCAAGTCACACGTCGCAGCGTCTCAGCGGGCCTTGACAACATATGGTCGCTCACGAGAGTGCTCAATGGTCATTGCACCTGAGCACTCGAGTTGACAAGGCTTATCCGTGCCGACAGCGTATACGGTGTTCAAGAATAGCGACAACCGAGACTAGTAGCGTGGTTTATGAACATAAACAAAAGCGACGATACTGAACTGTCTTGTGAGAAGTGCGGCACTGCATTAAGCGCGGACGCAGCGAGCAGAACTATACTTACTGACGGGCACGTACACGTCTTCTGTCAAAGCTGCATGCAGCACGTGCTTATCGTCAAAGATGGTTCAATACAGTTCTAAAGTAGCCACTCGCCTCGTAGCGTTGAAATCCGTGCCCCGACTGCGAGTGCGATAATGACGCGAGTGATAATGTGGCCCTTGAGGCCGGCGCTCGCGTCAGGGCCTTCTGCCTGTAGTAAAGCACACGCCGCACTCGACTGACGAGACCTCATACTATCTGACAGGTGCGGTGCCCACTTAAGTGCCCTATATTGGTCGAGAATCCTCTCGAGCATCCTGTGGACGTAGCGGGCTGCGTCGCGCTCGTATCTGCGTGGTTAAACATTAATGCCTGCAACTCCGGTACTTGCTTTTCACCGATTACGCGAGGGCGCTTCACGTGCCGAGGGAGCTGCTCGTAGAAACCGCTGCGGAACAACAACCGCAGCGTAGACCGTGAGCGCGGATGCGTGAGTTGAGGGCGGCTCACGCGACTCCCTGACCGGCTCATTCATCTTTTGAGAAACGAAAAACGCGGCGAGCGCGGTGCGGTGGTGATGATTGTGTCGTTCTCGCGTTCTGCTTGACAGACGACTCTGCTTTGCGTTTTGCAGCCGGCAACGCGGTAGCGTCGCTAAAAACCGTTTGGAAGCCATTCAGTTCGGCCGTAAGTTGCGCATACTCCTTGCGCAGCTCCTTGAGCGCCTTGGAGATGCGTTGGTCGCTTCCTGCGGCCATCGCTTCAAAACGCTTGACTACGATGGCTTCAAAATCAGAAAGAGTGAGCTGGTGCACGGTAGGAACGAAGCTCATTATCTCTAAGTTCAATGCCCGCTGCGGTATAACAAGTTCAAGCCCGCGTCGACCGATACGCTCCTCGGTGATTAGCTCTTTGCTCTTGATCCGACGCTTTACGGTCGTCGTCGAAACGTCCAGGAGTTTGGCAGCTTCCTTAACCGTAAAGTAGCGTTCTTTGTCAATCATTGATGCACGTCACTACTGCCAAGCCAAAAACACGTCTTTATGCACCCTTCCCACGTTTACGCCATTTGACTGCAACTGCGGTTGTCTTAATTTTTGAATGGGCTTGAATTCTTTCATTTGACCGGTCACATAGAAACCAGCAGTCAGTCGTTTCGCGCGTCGCTGCAGTGCGATTTGCCGCACCCTTCATGCCACATCGCTTCACTTTTTCTACGAGAACACGACATTGCGCCATTTTGGACAGTTTAGTCGGCGTAGTTCGTTCGACGCGCTCGGATCCCGTGCACGACGATGTTTCTTCGAGTTTCCAGTTTCTTGTGCTAAATTGATTGCTGGGGAAAGTAATTCGCGGCTATACCCGTCAAGTGGGGGGCAATGCTTGTGCGCTGTGGATTAATGGCGTAGCTGTCGATGAAACAACAGAAGTATCTTACGAATCCTTCTTGCACCAGAGGAGCGACTGCGGCTTCGAATTCGCGCCGCCGGTCTTTCTTGCGTTGAGCCTTGAGGAAAGGTGCTAAGGCGTCAAGCAATACCTCTGAATGTATCGCGCAGGGGCTGGCCGGCATAAGCTCTGTTAGTATCGCTAGCTGGAGCTTGCTCATCTCTTGGAGCTTCTTGAGATCGTCCTGGTCTCGTTCAAGTTGAGCGCCCTTCGTAGCATCCCCCTCGTGCGCGGTGTCCGTCTGCGACCGACGGTTGTCGGCGATTGCACACGAGTTGACGCGGGTGTCTTTTTTGGCTCGAAGCATCTGTCTCGACACAGTAGGTCGACGTCTTTGTGTCTCGACACAGTAGGTCGACGTCTTTGAATAAAACGTTTTACTTGACGGCCTCAGTGCGCCGGAGAGAAGCTATTTGAGTGGCAACACAGAAACAGATGAGCGGAGCATGCCATACGAAGTATCGATCCACAGGTGCGACTCTTATGATGATCCGAAGGTCATCAAGGCGGTCGAAGCCAGCCTCGCACCTCTCGGGGGGCTCGAGTCGGTCATCAAGGCGACCGATCGCGTACTTATCAAGCTGAATCTGTTGTCGGCGAAGCCGCCTGAAGCTGCTGTGACCACGCACCCTGCAATAGTTAGGGCGACGATTAAGCTCGTCCAAGAGCTGGGAGCGACGCCGGTGGTCGGGGATTCTCCCGGCGGTGGAAGCACCCGCGCGTCGTATAAGAAGCTGCTCGAGAAGACGGGAATTCGGCAGGTGGTTGAGGACACTGGCTGCGAATGGGTCCGATTTGACGAGGCCACACTGGAGGTTGCCTCAGACAAAGCCAAGACGTTTAAGAAACTCACGCTGGCTAAAGCGGTTACTGAAGCAGACGTGATTATCGGCCTCCTGAAGCTTAAGACGCACAGCCTCACGTACTACACTGGGGCCGTCAAGCTCCTGTACGGCTACATACCCGGAATGTTCAAGACCGAGTTTCATCTGCACACCGCCCGGGACATAAACCTTTTTGCTGATCTGCTGCTGGACTTGCACGAAACGTACCCGCCCGCTCTCACGATTATGGATGCGATTGTGGGTATGGAGGGCGATGGCCCCTCTAACGGGAACCCGCGCAAAATCGGGTTAGTGCTCGCAAGCAAAAGCTGCACGGCGCTGGACTATGTGGCGGTAACAATCGCAGGCTTCGATCCCATCTCGGTCCCGACGGTGAAGTTGGCACAGGAGCGAGGTGTTGGCCCAGCGCGCTTAGAAGACATCGAATTGTTTGGAGAGCCGGTTGAGCCCCTCATTATGGGTGATTTTGAAAAAACGTCAACCACGTCACCCACGTCACTCTCGAGAGCACCGCCGTTTCTCGTGAACAGCTTCAAGAGGTTCATAGCTGTAAAACCCGTCGTCAACGCCTCGAAATGTATACGGTGCGGAGAATGCTTCAAGGACTGCCCGCCGAAAGCGACAACGTTAGCAAAAACGGGGCCGACGATAGATTATAGCAAATGCATACGCTGCTATTGCTGTCAGGAACTGTGTCCGGAGGGTGCTATTACCATATCCACTCCGGTTGTGAGAAGGCTCCTCAAACGTTGAGTTGTTGGTGCCCGAGCCGACAGTTGCTGGTCTTGGTCGGCGCATACTGTTTGACGTGGAGAATATGCGCCGATTATGCGTCTCGCGGCACAAGCCACGCTGCATAAGACCTTATATGATTGAAACATATGGTCTCTCACAACAAAAAACGGAGGTGAAATATGTATAGATCAAATCAAAGCTCTTTCGGCAGCAGCAGTTTTAACAAGTACGGCAGCGGATCGTTTAACGATGCTCCTGTGGACGTCGGCAAACAATACGATGTGAAGATTGAAGACACTGCCAGACAAGGGGATGGCATTGCGCGCATTAGCGGTCTTGTGATTTTTGTTCCAAACACAAAGATCAACGACTCGGTTAAGATTGAAATCAAATCTATAAAGCGCAACTGTGCGGTCGCTGAGGTCGTCGAAGCTCCTGAGGAAGTAGAATCCTTAGGGGAAGCCGAGTAACCTCGATTGTACGAAGTGAATAGCTTTTTGAAGGATGGATCGACCGCATTGTTGTTGTGGGGTTTGGCCCCTAGTATTTGACGAGGATGTTGTTTTTCCATCAGTTTTTCCTTTAACGACTCTTTTTTGAACGATTTCTAATTGTACTCAAATTCTTTGGCTTTTCTGAGCGTATTCTTTTGACCTGCGTCCATATCGAGATCGTTTGCTTGTGGGCGTGCTGCTACCCGCGAAACGCCCGCAAAACGGATCGTACGATCTTGCGATGATAGCACGTGCGGCGGTGTGGCAGAGCTCACGGTGGCGCGCCGCTTTCTTACCGCTCAGGTGTGAAACGCTTGACCGTGCACGCCGTATGCGGTCGCGGTTAGGCGACGGCAGAGAGCTACGAAGTCCAAAGCCTTTTTATGTCTGCACACGTTAGTATGGCTTTGGCAGAATTGGCAAGAGAGGCAAGGAAACGACGAGCGCATGAGGTTGTTTAAACCCGATATCGACAAGCTAAGGGCCCGTGATGACATTGAGGCCATCATCAAAACACTTGGTGACTCAGAGGCCGAGGTCCGGATACGGGCGGCTTATGCCCTTGGCATCATGGGCGATCATCAAGCGGTGAACGGGCTCATTACGGCGTTGGGGGATATGGATGGCAGCGTCAGACAAGAAGCAGCGTCCGCACTGGGCAAGCTCGGCGATCCCCGAGCCGTCGATGCGTTGATTGAAGCGCTGCACGACGAATACGAGCGCACGCGCGGCTGCGCGGCATATGCCCTCGGTAACATTGGCGATAACCGAGCCGTCGGGTCGCTCGTTCAGTCGCTGCGAGACAAGCACGACGGCGTCCGCAGGCTGGCAGTGAAGGCACTCGGCAAGCTCGGAGATCCCCGAGCTGTCGATGCGCTAGGCCACACCCTGGGTGATGAAAGCCGCGACGTCCGCCTCGCAGTCGTAGACGCGCTCGCGACGCTCGGCGGCCCGGGTGTGATAGAGCCGTTGATTGGGGCGTTGCAGGACAAGCGGCAATCAGTTCAGAAGGCCGCAATTGAAGCATTGGGGCGGCTGGGAAACGCGGGCGCCGTCGGGCCACTGATCGCGACCGCTGTTGTCCACAGCAAACTCGTGAGCATTCAGCGCGCCATCATAGAGGCGCTCGTGGAAATTGGAGAACCCACAGTTGAACCGCTCATCGAGACGCTACGCGACGACCACAGCATCGCTCGGATTGTAGCGGCAGAGGTGCTCGGAGAGATCGGCGACGCAAGGGCTGAAGAGCCGCTTATCCGGCTGTTGTCGCAAGTCGAGCGCGGCGCGCCGCACGACCCGCAGTTCGCTGTGCAAGAATACGCAGCATCCGCGCTCGGAAAGATCGGCGATCCGCGAGCGGTGGGGCCTCTGATCGAGGCACTGTTAAATGCTCGAAGCGTTGACGTGCGCACCTCGGCAGCATCGGCGCTCGCTAAGATCGGAGATCCGCGCGCGGTAGAGCCCTTGATACGGATGCTCAATGACGACGTGCCCCAGGTCCGCATCGCCGCCATGTACGCGCTCGGGGAGATTGGCGATACACGAGCGGTCGAGCCGCTGGCAGACAAGTTGGCGTCTGAGAGCACGGAGGTTCGGGTTTCAGCAGCTTCCGCACTCGGGCAGATCGGAGATACAAAAGCCGTCGACCCGCTTATTCGGGCATTGGGTGACACAGACAGCACGGTTCGGGGGAACGCCGCCTATGCGCTCGGGGAGATCGGTGATACGAGAGCGGTGCAGCCGCTGATCAATGCCTTGCTGAGCGAAAAGAGTAATACCCCACATCAGACAGTGGAGGAGGCTCTGCAAAAGCTAGCCGGTGCGCGAGACATGAAAACTTTATGAATTGAAAGAGACACGAGGAAAGACTGGGTTTGATTTATTTTGTGGTGGTAACGGCATCTCTCACCATCGGAACGTCGTCTTGCGTTGTTTCACTCTTGGAAACTGCGCAATTAAAGGAATAGTTTTTTACGTGGGGCTGTTTCAGAGGGCAAGGCAAGGTGTAATTTGACGCCCTAAATCAACGTTGCACACAGAACCTAAATCAACGTTGCACACAGAATGAAGAGGAAGAATAAAGATGACCAAATATACGGAAAATGAAGGCCCCTACGAAGCGTTAACGCCAGGAAATGCGGCATTACTGCTTATTGACCACCAAGGGGACTGCTGCAATTGGTGCGTGACGCCTCCCCTGAAGAGTTTAGAAACAACGTGTTGGGGCTGGCAAAAACAGCCAAATTGTTTGAATTACCCGCCATATTGACAACAAGTCTTGATTGGGGCCCGAACGGCCCGATTCTTCCTGAACTCAAAGAGTTGTTTCCCGATGTCGCGACGATCCGACGCCCTGGCGTGATCAATTCCTGGCGCTGGCCAGCGTTTCGCGACGCCGTCGAGTCACTGAATCGAAAGAAACTGATCATAGCAGCGATGACTGATTCGACCTGTCTGCAATTTCCCGCCCTGGATGCGGTTCTTGAAGGCTTTGATGTCCACGGCGTCATTGATGCGAGCGGAGCGGTGAGCGAGCACGAACGAGCGGCTACCGTAGCGACGCTAAGTCAAGCCGGGGTGAAGGTGCGCAACTGGTGGTCAGTTGCGGCCGAACTCCATGCAGACTGGCGACGAGACGAAGCGAAAGGATGGCCTATGGCCATGATATTCCGCGAGCATCTTCCCAGTTGGGGCTACCTGCTCGACACGTCTTCAGCGTATGCCAGCGGTACGATGGTGCCGCCAGAGTGACCAATCAAAAACAATCGCGCAGCGAAGCTCGGATTCTACTTCGCAAATACCGAGCTCATAAGAGGCAAACAAAACCAGTCGTTCAGCTCTTCGACCCGTTTCGGTTTCGCGTGTAGAAAATAAACTTTTCAGGCGCTTAACCGGCGTTAATCCGCGCGTCTCATGCTCCATAGCACCCACAAGAGGGTTTCGAAAATCCCGACAATGACGGTGCGGCTATATTTCTGCAATCGGACCCACAATGTTTCGCCGGCACTCGCCTGCGCTCGCAGACCCCTTCTGACCGCTGCTACAGCTCAGTCGTTCAGTAGGCGCGGAACCGGTCTGATTTCAAGGACGTGAGGACTCAACCGGCGGACCGCTAAAAAGAGGTACGAAGCAGACTTGACGCGCGACGAGGCTTTTATTCTTGTTCGGTCTTGACAAGTTCAAAAATCGACGAGTTCTCCGGATAGAAGATGGCTTGAACGTCGGTCTTTAATTCGCTAATTTTTCCTTGCATAGTATCGGTCAGCTTGGACGTGTCGTCGTAGTGGAGGCTTTGCTTGCACACAGGACACACAAAGTGGTAGCCACACGTGTAGCCACTCGCCATGTCAAACGTGTAGCGGCCGCAGTTATTGTCGCACGTGTAATAGGCGGTGTTCAGCTCTCCATCCAGCCACGTCTCCAGCTTAGAGATAAGCTTGTGAGCATCATCAGCGAGGCGACGCTCAATATCGTCAAAGTTTACGAGCCAGCGATACAGCATCCATCCAGTTTCTTTGTCGCGCTGAAGCGTATAGAAGGCGAGGCGATGCTCGTACAAAGTGAATAGCGTCCGCCTCACAGTGTTCAAGTCAGAACCAGTTTCTTCTGCTATCTGCTGGTCTGTCAACTCGTTTTTTGAAAGTCGCTTGATCATTTCAAGGCCCTGTTGACCAACTAACTTTTCGAGATACGCCAGCATTGCTTTGTCTTCTTTGTTTTTCTTCACTATTTATATATGGACCCGCAGCAGCTTATAGTTGCTGCCACTTGCAACGTTGGCCGACTACGTTCGTAGATTCCAAAGCGCGCAGAGGTGGGCAACCAGATTGTTGGATAGGGGTCATTTGCTTTTGCACGATGGACAGAGATTTTGCTCCGGTGAATCTCGCGCAGCACATATTCTCGTAAATCAACAAAAGGATCTAGGTATTGATCGACAGCATACTAATAAGCACCGTGTCAGCGCTCTCCTTAATCGCTGCGATTGGAAGAAGAGACGTCCCTGCGAAAGAGAGCCTGTTAAGCGGCTGTAAACCCACGCAAATTGATCACTGTGCATACTCAACATTCTGAAGTGTTTAGGGAAAAGGCTACGGTTGCCCCATCGTGTGAAGGATCCACGCCATTCAAACTCTGGAAAAAAACACTAGAAAAAAAGAGGGGGGGGTTAACTCTCAATTGTACGTGAAAAACGCGCCCTTGCTCATGTCTCCTCAAGCTCCTCAATCTTCTCCTCAAGCTCCTCAATCTTCTCCTCAAGCTCCTCAATCTTCTCCTCAAGCTCCTCAATCTTCTCCGCCGGCCCATCAGAGTGCGTGATATTCTTCTCTGATTGCTCGCTATCGGCCTCTGTTACCCGCTCCTCCGTTATCGTAAACATTCTATTCATTGCATCCTCGACCCGTTCCTCGCGCTTCAGTCCCTCATCCAAATAATGCGCGTAGACTTCCTTAAGCACGTCGATCTCGCCCTGGAGCCGCTTAAGCTCGTTCAAGATAAACTCCTCTTTATCGGTCATTTATTTTTATCCCCTCCCTCAAACAAGTGTTACCTTAATATAAAGAAGATAAAAAAAGCCTGTAATGATAAGCGCGAGACCAATACACCACATAATAGCGCGGTTCCGGGCTAGTCATCGGCAACCTCTATGGCGGCTTCTTGCTATGTCGTGTACATGATACGGCGCGGACGTCTGTACTGCTCGCAATACGGTACGCGATCCCTCTCACCGCGCAGTTTGCAACCGTTAAACTTTTCGCACCGTCGACAATCCATCATCGTTATAAAGTGAGTTATTCCGCTGGCCAGTTAAGATTATCTCACCGTCGCGTTCGGTCCTGATAAGATGATATTACGAATATGTGTTGATAATAGGTCGCGCGAGGCTATCATTTAAGTAACCGGGATAGAAAAAGCCCGCATATTTCGGAAGTAATATCGAGAACGAATAAATAGCGCCATCCTTATTGTCGTTACCGCTGAACGGGGCCGTAAATCAGTGGGAATCGAAAAAAAAGAAATAACGAGTCAGGAGCTACGGAAAGCGCGAATGGAACACGCGAGCGCGCAGCTGAAAAGACAACACACACCTGTTATCGGATGTTGCTCTGCAATTTATCTTTCCAAACGATTATTGCATCTAAGTGTAGTTTCAATCCTTGTTTTAGTGGTTGTTGCTCTGCAACCTTACAGCGTTAGATCTAGCCATCTTGGTATGCCTTTTCTTTTATAAACTCATACAGCCCATCAAGGTGAATAATCGCCTTGCTACGGTCGGTAGGAGCTTTTTCGAAGTCTTGGAGGAATACCACATCGTCGTTCTCTGTAATAGCAACCACTGGATTGAGGTTATTCTGGAACTTCGCTGCTCCTTTCATCTTAAGCCATTCAGTTAGGTCAGCGATAACTTCGTTCCCAAACTCGTCGTGTATGGTATTGTAATCGGAACCACGCAGCAGCTTCTTTAGCTCCCCCATTCTCACCTTAAACCAATCTCCTTCGGTCATAACTGTAGAACCACCTTATGTTTTGAATCTCGCTCGGTTTCAATCCTTATTTTAGCGGATGTTGCTCTGCAACCCTTCCCAAAAATACTTCTTTATCGTAATAATCCTTGTCATGTTGCTTCTCTACAACAGATGCAGCACCGATGTCGTTTCTACTCGACCCCTCACGATTCGGCTGCCGATGCGCTAGACGAAAGCATATGACTGAGCGTACACGTGAGGGCGTTTTTGTTTGCAAATCGTCTTTTTGAGAAGTGACTAAAGCCGCCACGAGTGAGCAAAGGTAGTCTTGATAACTGCCTCGATTTAATACATCTTATTTTTCGGGCTTCGCTTGACCTGAAACAAGCTTCAGGGCCCCTTTATGCTCAGCGAAATAGCCAAAGGATCCTCAGCATGCAAGTGAGCTACCAGCGTTCCCAATTTAAAGAAGAATTATAAATATGCCCGCGTGGTTGTACTGGAGGATCAACATGGGACTATTTGACAGGTTCAAGTCGAGCAATGCACCAACGCAGAAAGGGCTGACAGCGAAGGAATGGCGTGACAAAGGAGATGCACTTGCAAAGTCAGGCCGTCACCAAGAGGCGCTTCAATGCTTCGACAAGGCGCTCGAGATCGATCCGAAGGACGCTAAGGCGTGGGCTCTGAAAGGAGCCACGCTTGGCATGTTAAACCGCCACGAAGAGGCACTTCAGTCTCTCGACAAGGAGCTCGAGATCGATCCGAAGGACGCTAAGGCGTGGGCTCTGAAAGGAGCTACGCTTGGCATGTTGGACCGCCACCAAGAGGCGCTTCAGTGCCTCGATAAAGCGCTCGAGCTCGACCCGCGGTATGCTATGGCGTGGAACACTAAAGGAGCTGCGCTTGTGTAGTTAGACCGCCACGACGAGGCACTTCAGTGTCTCGACAAGGCGCTCGCGATAGACCCGCGGGATGTTGATGCGTGGAACTACAAAGGAGCCGCGCTTGACATGTTAGACCGCCACCAAGAGGCGCTTCAATGCTTCGACAAGGCGCTCGAGATCGATCCGAAGAATGCAACCGCACAATAAGGGAAACCGGCGGCACTTGAGAAAAATCGTAAAACCACGCCCAAGAAGCAGTGAGGAAAATGAACTTGCATCGATGCCCTCCCTCAGATAATTAGGTAAGTTTTTCGGGTTTTTCGAGCCATATACAATAAAAGATGAACACAGGTAAACGACAACACTTAAGCTGCATGCTACTAGTTGTGCACGTTTTTTTTACTTTATGGATCTTACTATAGGGGCTGAGAGACTATTGCGATCTCCAAGAATATCGAGCGGGAACACGTTATTCTGGTAAGCGAAGAAACAAGGCTTAATCTTGGTGCACTGTTTCACAGCATTCCGTTTGTGCGCAAAGCTAACATAGCCCATATCTCTGCAGAAGAAATTTGAACAAAGAGAATTGCACGTCTCTGAATATCTGCGTAGGAGAGATACAAACGCCAAACCCCAAAAAGAGCCAGATGCAAAAAGCTACTAATCCGAGAAAGATTTTGCTGAAAAAAGATGATGTAAACAGACTTCATGATGAGAGAGGTTACTTCGACGAGATTGCCCCACGATGGGATGATATGCGGCGGACCTATTTCTCGGAGAGGGTGCGGGATCGGGCGCTATCTGAGGCACGGGTGCAGCGGGGAAAGCTAGCCGCTGACGTTGGGGTGGGAACTGGGTTTATCACCGAAGGGCTCATCGGGCACGGCGTGGAGGTGCTCGCGATCGACGAGTCTCTCCCTATGCTGCAGGTACTCAGGCGCAAGGCGTTCGGTGGCGCGGGCCTGCATTGTTGCATCGGGAGCGCCGAACGCCTCCCCGTTCGCGCCGGCGCGGTGGACTACGTTTTTGCTAACATGTGCCTCCACCACGTCGTACACCCCGCAGCAGCGATAGGTGAGATGGCGCGGATTCTCAAGAAAGGGGGCACGCTCATTATCACGGACCTCGATGAGCACGCGTTCGCGTTTCTCACAGAGGAGCGCACCGATCGATGGATGGGATTTAGGAGGGCGGATGTGCGCACGTGGTTTGCCGAAGCGGGGCTGAAAGACATCATGGTGGGCGACACCGGAGAGCGGGCGAGCGTGCCATCGGACTCTACTGACAACTGCGCTGACATCAGCATATTTATAGCGCGAGGCAAGAAATGAAGCAAGCCAAGGTGGGGTAAATGGGCAACTTTTTTTGGGCTTGGGATAATCAGAGCAATCTCCGGTATCCTCGCCGTCGTACTCGCGTTCTGCTCGGAGGAATGGGCAAGGCGTTTGACGCAATTGGAGGGACACAGCCCTACACGAACGCAGGGGCAGCACTCATCTTCTCACTAGTCGGAATCGTCGGCGGCGTACTCGAAAACCGGAAAATCTTTGGCGCAGCTCTGATGATTATCGGAGCGCTCGGGGTCTGATATCGATCAGTCTTTTCGGCGTTCTTACCTTCGTGCTGTTCCTACTGGGGGGAATCCTTATTCTAGCGCAGAAGCAGGAGCAGGCTGCAGTCCCGCCGTTTGCGGGGAAAAACGCAGGGTGAAACGTCTGAACTGCCCACATCCGGAGCGTGATGCCGGAGAGCATAACGACGATTCCGATCCAACCGATGACGTCGACCAGGAGGCCTATCTGGAGGTAATTGAGCGCATTAGCGACGATTAGAAGAGTAATGTTTATAGAGACCGCCAGACTCAGGAGCCGCGTGCTTGCGTGATCGAACTGGCCTCCCTTGAGCGTTGTAGCTGCTTGGCCCTTTCGTCTACTTTCAGTGATCGCGAAATAAGCGATCAGGATGACGTACGCAGCAATTATCGAGTACATTGAGCGCAACCTTCATGTCACGTTCATTGAACGCCGTGCGATTACGCTGATTTCTGTATGGCTAGCCTTCTAAGGATGTGACAGAAGGCCGTTTTGCAATGTTTTTTAATCGCGAACAAGGCTCGCGTTTTCAGCTGCCTGATCATTTTTGGATTCTCGAGCCTCGTGCAGTTCAGCGTGAATCCATAAGTCTTTGCTTAAGCACAACCGAGGTCTCGATTTGCCTCCTAGGAATGTTCCAGTGTTCTTGCAGGAGCTCATTCTTCTCCTCGCGCGAAACCAACGTGAATCCGTGTCGCTCATAAAACCGAACTGCCCACGTTGCGTCTTCCCAGGTGCCCACCAAAATCAAAGAGGTGTGCGCGAGACTCAGGAGGTGTTGTAGCAAGGCACTGCCTATGCCGCGCCTCTGGTAGCCCGTGCGCACATAGCAGTGCCTAATCAGATCGCAGCTGCCGACGTTTTGAATTCCCGCGATGCCCAGCAAGAAGCCGTCTTCGTACCATCCGCAGAATCGAACACCAGCTCTTATTTCGTCAGTGAGTTCTTTCGCTGACATGTACGGCTCTTTCCATCGGTCATCCGGGATGGCGCCTTTGTACGCATTCGCGGCGTCATTGATTATCTCGAGGATGATAGCACTGTGATCTGGCAGCAATTCTTTGATCTTCTGCATAGGTTGCGACTGAAGTATACTCAGCCTTTATAAACAAATTTTGTTTTTTCTGCGACTGACCTAGAGGAGCTCTTCCGGGCAATATGCGAGGTCATTCAACGGGAGCAATAAAATTGCGCCTTTATTGTGACGCATGGCGAGAGCGGCGGGGGGGTGGAACAATTATCGGCATCCGCAGCTTTCGGATAATTCACGGCCAACCTTACCATAAATAGATGATCTAAACAAACTTCCGATAGGCATTAAAAGAAGTTGGCTCAATAGAAGTTCAGTAGGATCAATAGATACAAAGTAACATTCGAAAAAGGAGATTAAAGAATATGTCTAAAACCGAAGACTTCTTGAAAGAGGCATTTGCAGGAGAGTCCCAGGCCAACCGCAAATACCAGGCATTTGCAGCCAAAGCAGATAAAGAGGGATACACCCAGGCAGCCAAGCTGTTTCGGGCAGCTTCTGAGGCAGAGGCAGTGCATGCCAACAACCATCTGAGGGTTATGAAAGGCGTCCTGTCCACTCTAGAAAACCTCAAGGCGGCCATCTCTGGCGAGGATCATGAGTACGAGGCCATGTATCCGGAGATGATTGAAACGGCCAGAGTCGAGAAACAAAAAGGCGCCGAAATGTCCTTCCACGACGCCAACGAGGTGGAGAAGATCCATTCTCAGCTTTTTAATAAGCTTCTTGCCGACCAAGGCAAATCAGCAGAGACTTTCCCCTATTACGTCTGTCCGATCTGCGGGAATACGGTGGAAAATGAGCCGCCAGAGAAGTGCCAAGTATGCGGCACCGAAGGGAAGCTGTTCAAGAGGGTCGATTGAGCTTTGCCAATCAGCTCGGGAAGGTCCAAGGAGACCCCCCCACTTTTCTTGTGCATTGAATGGGCAGATACCGCCTGAAATAACACCGTTTTTATTTTATGCTTGTAGTAATATTAATTCATAAAACAATATTTTAGGAGGTAGAACAAATGATTTCCACAAAATTGAATCAAGCTATTAACGAGCAAATCACTTTCGAATTTTATTCAGCCCACATTTATTTATCAATGGCTGCCTATTGTGCTGCTACTGATCTGCCAGGCTTTTCGCATTTTTTAAGAGTGCAATATCGCGAAGAGGTAGATCATGCGATGAAGTTTTTTAATTTTGTCGCTGAAATGGAAGGCAATGTTAAGATTACTGGTTTCCAGACTCCACAAACAGATTTTGGCTCTGTTTTAAATGCTTTTGAGATAGCATTAAACCATGAAAAAATCGTCACAGGTAGGATTTACGATTTAAAAACTATTGCTATGGAAGAAAAAAACTATGCAGCTTCAAGCTTCCTTGAGTGGTATGTAAATGAGCAGATAGAGGAGGAATCTAATTTTACGGCTATCGTTAGGCGCTTAAAAATGATAGCTCAAGATTCGGCTGCTTTGTTTATGTTAGATAACGAGTTGGCAGCAAGGGTTTATATTCCACTCGCAGAAGCAAACGTGTAAAAATTGTTACGGTGCATCACCTTAAAGCGCTATGCCAACGAGGGGTGGAACAGCCGTGCTGTTGGCCGTCTGTGTGGCAGCCTCAGTTTTTTCACAAAAACGCGTTTGCAACAAAGCGTGGACGGCATCTGATGTTCTGCCACCGTGCCTTGAGGCGTCAATTGAAGGAGAACGGATTGACTATCGTTGGTGGTTCTCGTGTCGTGGATATGACACGTAGGGATAACGAAGCTGATGGGTGGGATAGCTAAGGAAACGCCGAACCGGCAGGATGTGCGCGATGCTGAGGAATTTGCTGAATGACTCGCTTAGCGTCTTATCCCCTTTTTGCTCTCCAAGCTCTCCAGCTTAGCCTTTATGAACCGATGGAAGGAGGAAGCGTATGGTTGAACCACGGGACACTATTGAAATTGTAAATGTCGTTGCATCCACCGGCATTGGACAAGAAATAAACCTCAAGCAAGCAACGCTTGCTTTAGAGGGCGCAGATTACGATCCTAAACGGTTCCCGGGCCTCGTCTACCGGACCAAGGACCCGAAGACCGCTGCACTAATCTTTCGATCGGGAAAAATCGTTTGCACTGGCGCAAAGAGCATAGATGACGTGCATAAGGGCCTGGAAAACGTATTTCAAAGTCTACGAAATATCGGAATCGACGTGAAGGGAACGCCGGAGATCAAGGTCCAAAACATCGTCGCTTCCGCGGATCTTCACTCGGTTTTGAATCTAAATGCAATTGCCATCGGCCTCGGGCTTGAAAACATTGAGTACGAGCCGGAACAATTTCCCGGCCTCGTGTACCGGTTGTCAGATCCTAAAGTGGTCGTTCTTTTGTTTGGTTCCGGCAAACTGGTTGTAACCGGCGGTCGAAAGCCCGAAGATGCGGCGAATGCGGTCGATCGAATCGTTGAGGAGCTTAAAAGCTTAAGCCTTTTATAGGTAACTAGGTTTAGTCGCTTAATGATTATTCCTGAGTCAGAACGCTCAGCTGCACCGCTAGCTGGAGAGAAAGTCTTCTTCCACCCTGACATGGTCAGGGAGAATGAGTGCATACAGCGCTTCTTCTGCTGGCCGCTTAAAATACCTACGAGATAGCGTGAGTTGTTGGTGTCGTAACTTGTTTTCACGGTATGTGGCTACCCTTGAATTTGGGCAAAGCGAACTCCCATGTCAAAAGCTTTTTGACAATCTTTTGGAAATTCTTCTTTTCGTCTCTTTGCTTTCTCTTCGACGTCAAATGCTGATGACTCATATTTTGAATAATCATCAAATTGGTAGGTATCGGTAACAAACAGCGATTCTGATTCCCCGAAGATCCTCTTCATTACCATTTCAACAATATTGAGATACTGATCATAACCCATTAGTCTCATCTGGTCTTCTTTCGCACCCATAGTGTAAATTAAACCCGTCTTGATCCTCCTCTTAAAAAGCGTTGAATGGTTCGCATCATACACCAAGTAAGGAAATACCAACCTTTCCATGAAGGATTTCATCTCGCCGGTAGCTGTTCCCAGGTAGATAGGAGAACCCAGGATAGTGGCGTCAGCCTCTTCAGCTTTTTTGAGAATTGGTGCCAAATCATCGTTTACGGCACACCTGCCATAGCTCTCGCCATTTTTCAATTTGCAGGAAAAACAGCTTATGCAGCCTTTAAAATTGAGTTTATAAAGATGAACGAGTTCAGTCTCTGCTCCTTGTGAGGCTGCCCCTTCAAGCGCATTATTTAGTAGTGTTGCGGTATTGCATTTGGTTCTCGGACTTCCGTTTATTGCTAAAACTCTCACAAACATTGCATCTCCCTTATAGCGATTTAACCTTGTTGATACAAACGTGCATCTGAACATTCACTCAAACCCATACACCGTGTGTAGCGACTATTAAAGTCCGAAAAGTGCGTTTTATCGTACAATTCTTTGATATCCTGGTCGTTGAACTGCAAATAGACTGTCGTCACGTTTAGACTCGAATGCTCGAGCACCTGTTGCAGCGCCTGATGTCCCTTTCGTTTCGCACACAGTGGATCGCGTAAGAGTGTCGGAAGGATGGACATCTTTTCCAATGACCGGACCGTACCGCTTGACGATGTTCCGCACGTGCCGCTGTTTGAGGGCAAAAATAGGGCCATCATCGGGGGGAGTAGTTGTGCCGAAACGTAGTCGGAGAGCATTGTGATCGTCTGTGCGTCTAAATGCACCCTCCGCTGCTTCCCTCCTTTCGCCTTCGTGACGCAAATGATGCTGTTGTGTGGTTCACTTCACGCCGATGTGCTTACTTTCTTACGAAAATCTGTACTCGTCAGTCTGGCACGCGTGAATTGCTATGGAAGAAGCTTTTCCCTGCTGATAAGTCTGCTTGAAAGGAGAAATAGCGCGATTGACAGAGCGGCGATGACGACGGCTTCGGCGAGATCGACCACGACTACTGCGATAAAAGGCAAAGTCCACGGGGTTAAGTACGCGGGCACCACCAGCAACCCCCCCAAGGCGAGGCCTAAGGGCTGATTTGCCCCCGCCCTCGGCTTCTGCAATGAGCTGAACGTCATCATAGCCACCGTATCGAAAGAGACGATGGACAGGGACAATGCGGCGGCAATGCCCGAGGCCTCGAGAGGGACGGTTACATCTCCTCTCAGAATCAATGCCACCGTAACATTTGCAACGCCCACCGCTACCATAAGGAGTGAGACGAGAATGGCTCCCGCTTTCAGGTAGCGCTTGTAGATGTCTCCTTGATTCATCCCGAGCGACAGGAAATACTCGAGCACGCCGTTATTCTTGTCGTAGACGTAGAGCAGAATGACTGACGTCGTAAGCGTCAGAGCGGCAATTGTTGTCAGCGCGACGGAGAGAAGCGAGAGTGATGTCCCGACGTAGATACCGCTATTCGCGGGCACCCCTCCGAGGAACGCGTTGCCAAAATTTGCCGTGAGGATAGCCATCGACGTGAAGAATGTCGCGAACACGATGTACGATTTACTCAGAGAGAGTCCTCTCTTAACGATGATTATTCCAGGATCGCGCCCCAATTGGCGCACGACGTTGTTCTTCACGCGTTCACCGGTTACGCCGTTTCGAACAGCTCTTGCAACGGGTTTTCGAGCTGCCGCATTTCCGTCACCAGTACTCCGTTTTCGATTAGCTTCTTTAGGATGCGTCCTGCCTCTTCGGGGCTCGAAACGCTCAGGACGTAGTAGCCCTGCTCTACCCGTTTCGCGTCCACGATTTTTGAAATGTCCGTCGAAGTCGAAGTCCTAATCCCAACCCTGTATTCTCTCTGTTTGATGTTTGAGATCTTTTCGGCGAGCGCAATGGTTCCATCCTTAATCAAGATGAGGTTCGTGCCGATGTCGCTCGCCTCGTAGAGGTTGTGCGTGGAGTATAGGACAATCTTATCCTTGCTCAGCTTAAGGAGGATATCTCTGATCTCCTTCGAGTAGCCTGGGTCCAGGTTTGAGGTGGGCTCGTCCATCAAGTAGAGGTCGCGCTCCCTAAGGAACACCTTCGCAACTGAGACTCTCTTCTTCTGTCCCTGCGAGAGATCAGAGACTTTCTTATTCCTAAGCTCCTGAAGGTGTAGCAGCGCGAGAACCTCGTCAACGCTTCCTCCCTGCATGTTCGCGTAAAACGTGAGAGCGTCGTACACCGTCATCTCCTCCGGAATCGCGTTGTAGTGCGAGAGGTAGTTAATCCGCTTTCTGACATCACGCGACGAGGTAACGTTTTCGCCGTCAAACACGACTTCGCCCGAATATGGCTCTAAAATGCCGGCGATGGTTCTAAACAGTGTCGTTTTCCCCGCGCCGTTTGGACCTAATACTACGTATATCGACGGCTCTTGTATCGTGAGATTTACGTCGTACAAGACGGTTTTTTTGTTGTATCCCGAGTTCACGTTGTGCAATTCTAAAGTGTGCACGTTCACGACTCCTAAGGCGCTTTTTCTGATGTACTCTTGCGCTAAAGCGGCGGGCTTAGATTATCTCACTTTTGGTCGGCGAACTGCCGCCACGCAAACGAATCCGCGAGTCCGGAGAGCCCAGCGAGACGACTAATACGTGACTTACCGCACTAAGGTCCAGGACGGGCGGCCAGTGACCCCGCTGCAAAGGCGGGAATTGACCACGGAAAATATTCCCTCCATTCGGCGCAGCAATAATCTGCACGAGAAACAGTGGCAAGACCATAGACCCTATAGCAGGCAAGTAGCAACGGCCGACACATGCTGCAAAAGCGAGAGGGGTCACTAGAATGATGGGAGAGCACTGATTACCCGAAGAGTCCACAACGCGCGCATGGCCCTCGTGCACCTTATCGAGCTAACCTCAGAGTGTGAAGGTGAGTGACAAAACGATAGTATGGGCTCCTTGAGCGGACATTTATTTCCACTAGGAAGTGCAATGACGGGGCAAGGGGCGGTTGTCTCACCAGTAAAGGTTCAACGTGTAACGAGCATCCCGCAAAGCGTTATAGGCACGACACCCTTGATCAAGTCTAACGGTGAACGTGTGCCCTGAAATGGATAGATCATGCCATGAATATGATGCCGTTTACCATGACGCCCCTCCATATGGAGTTCGTTTTTGAGTGCTCAAGTTCTACGAAGCAAAACTGGAGCCTCTACCTCCACCGTGAGCAGGCGCCGGGCTAACGCGTCATTGAGTCCTGCTAGAGAGAGTAGAGCCAACCATGCACTTGTGATTCGCCGCAGCGTGCATCCAAGAGCTTTTTGAGGCATACCAACGTGCTTTTGCCACCACGCTTCAGAACGGGCCTCAAAAATCAAGGAAATCGGTGGAAGAAATAACATGCATGGAGCTACAGAGAGCTAAAAAGGAGTACGTCTAACTCGATGCCAGTGAGGCACCAAACCTTCACAGTATACTCCGGCGTCGCTCGCCAACCTTGGCCACGACTCGCCGTTAGCATGACCCACGCGGGGGCTTCTTCGAGCCGCTTGTACGGACTCTTTCAAGCGCTTCTGAGAGGAGCTTGACATATAGGTCGTGCATCTCGGGGTCTTCGGCTATGATTTCATCAAAGGCCTCGTCAATAGCGTTGCCTTTGAGAGCATTAGAACCGAGTTCGGCCAGATCAAGCTTTTTTGTGCGGCGGCGTTCTTAACCGCCATATCGTAGCCCCAGGATAAGAGCTTGAGTTTTGGTGGGACGCTAAACGCCGCGTTGGGCGTGTACTTCTCTTTTACGCCGGTAGCAGGATTGACCCACTCACCGCGCCACGATCGCTCGAAGGCAAACGTGTTGGATTTGAGTAAGTGGGACTTTTTTGTTATTTCCAAGCAGGATATCAATCATATTTTTGGTGATTAGAAGGGTGTAGCACTCAGCGTGCTCGAAAAGTATTGCGCGAAGACGGGCTTTGACGGATTGCGGGCGACCGTTGACACGTGCAAAGGGCTGAGCTGACTATGAGGGTTTCGGAGTAGGTCTTATAGGGCCGCTCGTTTCAAAGAACCGCTATGCATGTTCCTTTTTCCAATCGTCTTTATCGAGACCGTTCGCCCGTCTGAGAGCCCGTACTATAAGTTTTGCGTACATGTCATGCATGTCCGGGTCTGTGTCTAGAATTTCGTCAAAGGCTTCGTTAAAGGCGTTGTCTTTGAGCGCTTTGGCTGCGCTTTCCAGCAACACCGATTTCTTCGCGACCGCGTTCTTTACGGCCATCTCGTACCCTAAGCTCATGAGTTTGATCTTTTGGTCGACGGTTAAGTTGTTGTGGGGCTCATACGGCTGTTCCTCGCCGGTTTCAGGATTGATTTGCACACCTTCACACTGACGTTTCAGATCCTCGCCAACGTGTTGGAAGAAGTAAATGCCGAGTGTGAATCCCGTTGCGTAGATCTCTAAGCGGGCCTGCTCTGCTTCTTCCTGCTCTTTTTCGAGCTGGGCGGCGTCAAAGGCCTGGCAGCGAGGGCGCCACTGATACTTGCTGGCCCACTGACGCAGACCTGCCTCGTAATTTTGCTGTTTTCCGAGCTTTTCTACGGCCGCAGCATACGTTCTATAGCCCGTCCCGAGGTTTAAGTACGTTTTAAAGGCACCATAGGCTTTGTCTGATTCGCCGTCAAACTGCTCCCAAGGCTCTGGCCACGACTCTTTCTCAAGATTCGTCAGCTTTACGGTATCTCTGGGCTTTTTCATGCGTTTGCCTCGTCAAATTTGTGGGCGTTGTCATTATGCTTGTGTGGCATGTTGGTCTTCACTTTTGAATTCTTGGTTGTGCATGCGGGGTTCGCGTTCTGCGGCGTCCTGCTGGGACGGCAGAGGCCCCATTTGCTATATAAAGGGGGCCAAGAACCGTATATAAACCTAACTTCACGGTATCGTCAAAACAAACTCCGTTTCTTTTAGAACTTGACTTCGAAAACCTTCCCCTAGTTGAACGTTTGTACGTTGAGCAAGAGGAGGCCACCCACATCCTGAGTGAGGAAAGCTCTGTTGAAAAAGCCAAACGGAAGCTGCAAGAGCAGGCGGCGCAAGCAATCTACCAGATGCGAACCAAAACCGCGCTTCAGCAAGTTATAGACCTTGAAAAAATCCGCCTTTTAGAAGCAGGTCTTGGTTTGGATGCGTTTAACGTTGAGCAATTGTTAGAAGCAAACGTCAGCGATGGTTGGCTTGAAGCCCTCCTGCAAGCGGAGTCAGCTCTCTTGATTAGCGAAACCCATCGATTTTCCGCATCAGCGCTTAACACATATCATAATTGCCCGCTGCATTACAAGTTTACGTATGTTCTTAAAGTCCCTTCAGCGAGTAAGATGTCGTTCAATTTGGGTTCTCTGATTCACGATGTGATCTACCAACTGACTTTGCGGGAACTGGAGGGGACTCCTCCTACTGAAGGTAAGGCTTTTGAACTACTCGAACATTTGTGGCCGTCCGCTGGATTCAGTTCGAAACAGGAAGAATGGGAGAAGCGAGTCGAAGCAGAACAGTTGCTGACGACCTACATCGAGTGGAATCTCGAGAATGAGAACGAATTATTAGGTGCTGAGGTCGAATTTCTCTTCCCGCTCAACGGCAGGAACGTCAAGGGCTTTATCGATCGACTTGAACGAACTAGCGATAGCCAATACGTAGTCGTAGACTTCAAAACGGGCAGCTCGATGGAGAGCAAGAAAATGATGCCCGACAATATCCAAATGAACGTTTATTGTCTGGCGGTACAGAATAAATTCGGGCAGATCCCGGTAAGATGCTCATTGCTATATCTTAAGAAGAAACGCACGGTGGATTACGAGCCAGACGAACAAAACCTCGAAGAGCAAAAGACACGACTTGAAAGCTTCATTCAGCAGATTGTAAGCGAATCGTTCGATGCCTCGCCTTCTTATGATGCGTGCCTATTTTGCGGGTATGGCGAACTATGTGAAACCAAAGAGGTGAAAGAGTAGCTTCTCTGTTGTGCTCCACTGTGAACTATAGTCATTTTCGAACTTCTTCAGCACTAAAAACGGTTTTTTTAGGACTAACTAGCTATTTTCACTTCATGCTGGGCCCATTCAAGTGCATCAAGGATTTTTTTTACGATGCATCATCTCTAAGTTTGTCCATTCCGATGCTTGGGAGTTTCTCGATGGACTCTGCTTGTAGATTTATGCTGTCAGTCATTAGCGGTGAAGAAACTCAACTTCATGTTAAGGCACAAAACCTGATCGAAACTGTTATGCGGATACGTCGTTCAGTTCTCGTAGCGAAGATGAACTGCCTGAAAGCTTTTGCCAAAGCTGGCAACCTCTGCCATTGACGTGCGTGAACGAATTCTTAAGGATAAACTGATCAAACAAAACAGACGTGCCTACGCACTACCGGCAAGCACACGCGCTGTTTGTCTACTGTCTGCGTTAACGATGCTAGCAGCGCTTATTCTCGTTGCGTTGACACTCAGACCCCAGCAGGAAGCCAACGTCCTACACAGATAGTGATCTATGCCATCTTCGTGCCGGCATCGTAAGAGGCGCTCTGGTTAAAAACCTCGACCGGTTCGAAGGTCCAGACGCCCTGAAGAGGATGGCCTCCCCTTGATTTGATTTGCTCGGACATCGTGTCAAACAATGGTCCGGAAGTGATGAAGTCTCCCACCTTGCATCTGACCTCGTAGGACTTCATGCCGTCGAGGACCAGGAACGAAGCCATCTTGACGCCCCTCTTCATCGCTTCCAGATTCTTTGCGGTCTTCTTCATCAAAATGGCGCCGACGATCATAATCTCGTTCGATGGCGCCCTGATGCTTCCCGCTTGGATCGCGTGCGGAGCTCCATCAGCACCAACGGTTGCCAGGATCTTCGGGTTCTTCTCGTTATTAATCGCATTAACTACTTCGTCAGGTATTTTGACCACGATATTCACCTCGTTGCCAAGAGTTCGCTGGCAATACTTAAATATTGCCTGTGAAGCAATGCGCCATCTTTGATACGATAGGGAGTTACAACCACGTTCAAGCGTCGTTGTTGGCGCTGCTCCATGAGAGGTGGTCCACGCTATCCGCGCACCGGTCACGACCAAGCCGAAAGGCAAGAAACGGCGCTGAAAGGATCAGTGCGGAGCGTCCGTGTGGCGATCACGGACCACAAGAATGGCGGTTGCCACGTGAATATGGGTGAGTCTGTCTACGAAGACGCAACGCCCACAAAGGCTCGTGATCTCAGGAAAGCGCTTGTTGCTTTCGAAACCTTGTAGAGCGCCATCGTCAATTGCAAGCCTGCTCATAGTCAATGGCAGAGCACGAACTGACTCTTGCGACTTGTCCTCTAGGTTTACCTAAGTTTGCTGATCTGCCCGTCAAGGGCATAACCTTGCTGGCTTTGGCTGGCAGGTGTTTGCCTACGCAGGTTCTTTCTTCTTTGGTCTTTTGAGCGACAAAATCAGCATAAGAAGCGCCAAGGGAACCAGAATATAGTCACCAATTGCGCCTGGTGGAATATGTGAAACCTGTAATGGCTTAATAAACCCTATAACCGTCCGTCCTGAATATTCAACCAAGATAAGACGAACATGAACGGGATTAGGCTCTTATAACGGAAAAACACCACAAGAAAGACGAATCCCATCAGAAGCTGCGAAAGTCCCCAGAGCGCGAACAAGGAGATTATGTTGGAGCCGCCTGCAACAGACGTGTTGATTCCTGCTATAGTACTTGCTCCGCCATCGGGAGCAAATATATGGATGCAGCTTCTAATTAACGTAAAAAGAGCAATTAGGAGGAATACTATTGCCGCGATTTTGTAGCCTTGGAAGGTGTTGTCCGCTTGTTTTGGAAGAATTCTAATCCTGCCTTCTTTTTTTGTGTCCATCAATCTCCCTCAAACGTAGCGCTCTGTGAGGTCATAAATATCGCTGAATGGAATGTAACGTCGTACCGTTAGCCTTAGGGTCGACGGGTAAATCGTGATATGAACAAGAACGAGGATAACTTTACAGAGCCGAAGCTTGCACGTCAATGGTTGAATTCAGGCAGATTTTTCAGGTGGACTTCTGCTTTAGCGGAGAATAAATCCTTTGGCGAACTGAACATTTTTTCCATTCAGAGGGGGGATGCTACGAAACCTCCAATTGTGATGATTCATGGGTATCCCACAAGTAGTTTTGATTTTATGGAGCTTTTTGATTTGCTTAGCATGGATTACTTTGTGTGTGCTTTGGATACTCCAGGATATGGATTTTCCGACAAAAGGAGAAATGGGTATACCTATTCGCTTGAAGACGATGCACGACTTGTTAATTATTACATAGCTGAAGTGCTAAACGTTAAAAAACTGACCTTAGTTACGCACGATAAAGGAAACAGCGTCGGATTAGCGCTACTTAACCTATACAAAAAACAAGACCGATATGCGATAGGCCATCTTATACTTACAAACGGAAACATCTACCTCCCGCTGGCCAACCTCACCCGTTTCCAAAAAATCCTCCTAAACCGCCTCACTGGTCCCGTGGCAACCAAATTTGTTACTGGAAAAACACTGGCTAACGGGTTGAACAGAACAACCCACGCTATTAAGGAGTCGCCAGAAAAGGTACGTTCCAACGCGTTTATTTTGGACTATCAGAATGGCGGGCACATTCAACACGATATCATACAGTATTTGAATCAGAGAAAGCAGTATGAAGTTCACTGGCTGGAGAACCTAAGAGACAGCGACGTACCCACGACACTGGTTTGGGGTGAGGATGACAGGATTGCTTCCACAAAAGTTTCAGACTACGTGTGGGCCAACTACTTGAAAGTCAGGAGTGCACAATCGAATTATTGGATCATACCTACGGCAAATCACTACGTTCAGAATGATAGGCCCGAAATATTGAGTAAGCTGATTCGGCAATCGTTTGGTGAGAGGGTGGATTTTCAGGAAATCAGCGAGGAGGAAAAACCTTATAGGAAATTGTCCTAATGCGCACGCGCTTACACGAGAGAGCGGTGCCTCACACACCCTAAAAGCCAGGCAGCATCCACAAGAAACCGCGGCGCTGTGATGTCATCGCTGGAGAAGAAGTCCGGCTTCGTGCTTATTCACGCGCGATACGTGAGCATCATAGCAGCGTCGCCTTGCGCACATCTGCCTCTGTTACGTGGTCGCGATCGCCCTCTTCGCTATAGCTGCAGAGGGCCAACACGTCAGGCCCCTGGCGATGGCTGCCGTTTTTAGCAGCAAAAGCGCTAACAATGGAGACTGCCTCCTCGTCTACACGCATCGACGCGCTGCGCTGAGAACCGATCAAATGACGAACAAATGGGACCCAGTCGACTATCACGAGCACTCGTACCCGCAATACGCGTTCGCGCTGGGACTAATCGAAAGGCTTAGGCTCAACGGTGACGAGCGCATCTTGGACGTTGGCTGTGGTGATGGGAAGGTGACTGCCGAGCTAGCGACACGTGTGCCGCACGGCTCTGTGCTCGGCATTGACGCCTCGCCCGACATGATCGCATTCGCTCGGATGATGTTCCCCCCATCCGCGCATCCCAACCTCTCATTTCATTATGGAGACGCAGCGAAGCTCACGTTCCGCCATCAATTTGATGTCGTCGTCGCCTTTGCGTCTCTCCACTGGGTCAAAGACCTGCCGAATGCGCTGCGCGGTATCAAGCAAAGCCTCACGCCTGGTGGGCGCTTTGCGGCTCAGCTCGTGGCAAAACGATACGCCACAGCAGAGATTAAGTCGCCGCTGCACCGAGCACGAAGAGAGGTAATGGACCGCCCGGCGTGGAGAAAGTATTTTGAGGGATTCGAGCAGCGCAGGGCATACAGTGCCGACCAGTGCGAGCGACTCCTCAGAGACGCCGGCTTTGTGCTGCGGCGCTGCCAGTTCGTCACCGAAGAGGTGACGCACCAGGATGCTGACGCGCTCAAGGGATACGCACGATCGACGTGGCATCGATACACCGACCGGATTCCTGCACAGAAGCGCGACGCCCTTCTTAACGAGGTCATACAGCGCTGCATCGAACTGTCGCCCGCAGATCGAAACGGACGGATACACGTGCGCGCGAGCATGCTCGAAGTCGACGCAACGGTCGCAGGCACGTGATCAGGTATGGAACTCGACCCCAACGTCGCAGCGCACCACGTCTCTGGCGGCGCACTTCTCTCGGTGCCGTATGCCTCATACGCCCTAGTATCGTACTACCCAGAGTGGACACGTGTGCCGGCGTTACATACCTCCGATGGACGTCCAGCCGGACCACTGATTGGTCGCGGCGTCATAGTTCTTCAGCCAGAGGCCGCCATCGCCGCCGCGCACAGAGACGTCGAGATAGGTACCCTCCCCCGACGCGTTATGCGACGTTGCGGCTGCTGGCGACGAGGTTAGATATCCGCCGAAGTTTTGCCAGTCGTTCAAGTGGTCCCACTCATAGAGGGCGTGGTTCGTGCCGGTGACCAACCAGCCGACCTCAGGGAGCCCTCCCCTTGTCCAGCTGTATTGGGCCGGGCCGGTGCCTGCGAGGAGCTGCCCGCCGATCTTGTTCCAGGAGCCCCAAGAAGTGGTGCCTCCATAGTTGGTGGACCTCGTCCAGAGGGCGCCATCGCCGCCGCGCACAGAGACGCCGATCTGACTGCCATCAGGTAGGGCCGATGCAGCGGGTCCCGACGTTAGATACCCGCCGAGGTTTTTCCAGCTGGGCGACTGGACCCCGTTGTCTGACCACTGCTGATAGAGGGCGTGGTTAGTGCCGGTGACCAACCAGCCGACCTGGGTTGTTGCCCCTGAGGTAAAGCTGTACGCGGCAGGGCCGGTGCCTGCGAGGAGCTGCCCGCCGATCTTGGTCCAGGTAAGGGCCCAGGCATTCCCTCCCGCGCTAGACGTCTCATAGAGGGCCCCGTCCGTGCCGCGCACAAAAACGTGGAGCGTATTCCCCACGACCGTCGCAGCGGGGCTTGACGTCGCTACTCCGTGGATAGATTGCGGCGCCCCCCAGGTCACGCCGCCATCCGTCGACTCCCTGAAGTGGACCTGGTTGTCCGAACCTGTTGCAAATAGGAAGAGATTGCTTGCATTCTCCGCGCATACGGCCGGTGCTCCGACGACGGACATGCCGACCAGAGCAGGGGCTTGGACGTTCGCGCTGCTGCCCTGTGCCACACTCAGGCTCGCAGAGACCGCACAGAGCGAGACGAGCACGAGGGCCGCCACGGCAATACTTATAAGCGTACTTTTGTATTTCATACAACGATTCACCTCGTTCCCGGCGGTGGATCGTATCGCACGTTAAGATCAACATCCACGCAGAAACGTCCGCCAGCGGGGTTTCGTTTGAGACGCGTACGGGATGCACTTTAGACTGATAAAGATTGCTTTGCCCGATATTGTCAATATTACCTTTGTTTGTCAATTAGGCGCTTTTTAGAAGCTTGATCATGCATCGACCTTCCACTTGACAGAGTCAGGCAACCGGAACAAAACACAATGTTTGATTGATCCGCTCATCCATGGGAGAAGTGACGGTCTAAAGATGTTCGAATACAACTCGTTCGCGATGTGGATCAAGCGGGCGAAGATCCCGGTTTATGCGGATAACGTCACATGTTACGTTAGGACATCTCAGGAAGTTTGCCGAGCAACATGTCGATGTCATTCAAAGGGATCAATCAAAGCCACCACTGGCTCAGGCGCCATGGGATCGGGAATTGGGTTGGGGGTTGTTGACTATAAAACGCAGTTCCTGCGTCGCAGACCCTTGTTGGGTCGACTTGTGCGGCCGCGGCTAAACGGTGAATACGTGCGCGACGAAGCCTTGCAAGCGCGCGAGCTCATAGAGACCCTCGGCATACTTGATGCAATAGGCGTTGACGGCGCGTTTGTGTTTACCTTTATATCCCTTATTAACCCGTATAATGACAATCCCCGATACGACCTCGATAAGGCCAGCACCAGCTTGGTCAAAAGCTGTGGCGGCGGAAAACCTGGCACAACCTATCCAGACATGCCGTGGGAACCAAAGGAGTCGTTTAGAGCTGTGGCCGAGTACTATCGCACAGAATAGATGTAAGCGCTGCTTGCACTGTCCTATCTATCCCAGTGCTCATTCGCGGGTGCCGGGGACACTTCCCCGTTTCATCTAGCGATAGCCTCTCTCTTATAACGTCAAAATCGCAGAGACCAAAGCGGAACGCTTAATGCGCCTTAGCGCACTACAGGCGAGAGGAGTTTCCGTGACGCGAAGCTTGGTCGGCACGCTTATTGCGATCATACTCGGCCTCGTGGTAGGCGTCGTGCTAGGTGCCATTCTCGGCGGCCTGCTTGAGTTCATCCTCTACTTCATAGTGACCGTGGTCCTGAGCTGGATCGCGAGCGCCATCGGCTCGTGGATATTCGGCGCCCTGGCCGGACTGTACCTCGGCGGGATCATCGGCGGGGTTCTGGGCGCGTTCGTCGGCCTGATAACGCACCTCCGCAATTGGTCCACGGCGTTTCACACGGCATTTTTTAGCGTCCTTGGGGCTGTCGCAGCGTGGATTGCGTTTACTCGGTACGGCGTCACCTTCGGCGGCACGCTAGGGATCACTGATGGCGCTTACATCGGCGCTGTTGTTGGGGTCATTGCCGGTTTCGTCGCTGGGGCACTTGCAGGAGGGAGAAGGATGGGCATGATCTTTAGCGCCATCGGCTCAGCGGTGGGCACGGCGATATTCGGTACGTACTTCTTTGTCTACCTCACCTCATCGACAAGCGTCGCCGTCGGACTCGTATTGGGCCTGCTGATCGGGATTCTCTCAGGCTACAGCGCAGTAGCGCGGGGAAGGTAGTGTCGCTTTTAAAGGTTTCTATACGGGTGCACAGACTTTTTTCTGCCTCTGTCACACGGTTTTAAAACTTCGTGATAAGTTTTTAGTCCGAAACGAGTCTAGATGATACGCAAGCACTCGACGCGCTCGTTTCGTGTTTCAGAACTGCGGGGAAAGAAGGGCAGGAGGACGAAGGGCGTCACACATATCTTAGCTCCCTAAGTAAGCGCCTTGTCGTGGGTACTCTGGTTGGCAGGCCAGATGGCGCAAACAGTCAAGAGAACAGATAAAGGCACGCTATGGATGAAATACAATATCGAAGCCTTTGTCGTAAATACGGCGACTACTCAAGTTGGGCTATTTGGAATCACGAAGATGAAGCCGATCCGACGATAATTGAATCGCACATCGACGAACTGAACGCAAATCACGTATTCATCGCATACAATTGTTCGAGGACGGAAGGGTTTATTGGACACGGCCCTTGGGCCAACTTTAGGGGTTGGAAGCACGGCCGGAAACTAAAGCATGTGCATGCAATGATACGACTCTTCGCGGGTCTTACATTACCGATATGTTCAAGGGCATTGATTCGGAAATTGGCAGCTATTCGGCCTTCCACGCCGCAGATTCAAGCGGAACGATATTACCGAATCGATTAAAAATTCTCGGAGTTTGCAGAGATTTATATCGTCGGGCTGGCTACGGATTATTGCGTTAAATATACCGTGTTGGATGCGTTAAAAGAAGGCCTGAAAGTCTTTATATTGACTGATGCCATCGCCGAGGTTGAACAAGCCCAAAGGATTCTAGCCGCTTTGGAAGAGATGGTTAACAGTGGCGCTAAAGAAACAACATCCGAAGATTTATTTGGATAAACCTCCCGCTATTGCGCGTCCAAAATAGTTGAAGCCTAAAAGCCAAAAATAGGCTTTCAGAATGAATTATTCCATTCAGTAAATCCAGGAAGATGCAAGTGCCTACCCGCCCCGGGACCGAGATAAACGGATTCCTTATTTCCAGCTTCGCAGTTTCTCAAACGCTGCGCGATTTCAAAAACAGTTAGATTACAGTTTTGAGGTAAAAGCTCAGGAAGATCGCAAAAATGGGTTTATCACGACAATATTCGCCGACAATGACCAAGGATTACAGCCAGATTTCAGATACGGCCCGTGCGGTGGATGCAGAGGTACTGCCCATGATGGCGTCGTACATCCGGCGTATATCGCCGCAGATCGCCGCCATGAGCGCCGACGAGGTGTTTGTGATCGCCGATTACGGCGCCGCAGACGGCGTGAATTCGAGCGAGTTGTTTGAAGCAGTCATCTGCCA
>JACWML010000065.1 GCA_015661395.1 Methanomicrobia archaeon
ATCCATGCTGCTCCGGTTACGTAAGCACATTGTTCTGGTATCGCGGAACATAGCCGGTTGGAAGCCGATTCAGGCATATTCCCGCATTGTAACCTCTTGATACGAGATCGTTTGCGACTCTTACCTATTTTGCCATCTACGTAATACTCATTAGAACCCATGCCATACCACCCTAGACAGTTAAGGAGTTATGCTAGTTTAAAAACGTATACCCCGGTGTGACGTTAGTTTACAGTCCAGCCACGTTTTCTGGGCTTGTAAACGTAAAGAGGACCGGAACAGTGATCCAAAAGCTAACGCAAATGTCCCCGCGTGTGTGAACTTCTGGCGACAATATCTGCGTCTCTCAGCAACTATCCTTCCACGGAGGGGCACGCATCTTGCCACAAGAGACCACATCACGTGCTTCGAGTGCCGAAAAAAGTAACATACACAGCGAGTATAGTGCCCGCGCATTCTCACGCTTACTGGATGTGTGTCTCAGAGAAGCGGTGCCTAGGACGTGCAGCTTACCGCGCGTCAACATGACGTACAGCACATTGTCATGGGCAACTAAGACAGCATAACCTGCTGGGTAGAGCTTATTATATAACTGTATAAATATCCGTTATAGTTTAAATCGAGAGGTAAGGGTGATCTCGCATAAACTGCGTTTGAGATGCTCGCAATAAAAAAGTTATGTGCAGTTGGAGCGATAGCCGTCATCGTGGTCGCAAGCGTTCTCACAGCTGGGTGCATGACTACCCCCTCCTCAAATTCCACACAAACAGCTGGAGCGGGTGGCCAGTTGCCCACGGCTAATGCGGGCCCTGGTGAAACGGTTAAGGTTGGCACGACCGTCACTCTTGACGGGAGCAGAAGCACGAGTCCCAACGGCAGTACGCTTTCGTATAACTGGTCCTTGAGCTCCATTCCCAAGGACAGCGCCGCGCACCTTGCCAATCAAACGTCGGATCGTCCGACCTTTACGCCTGATAAGGTGGGCGCGTATGTCGCAAGCCTTGTTGTTAGGGATAGTGCAGGGGCGGCAAGTACGCCTGATTCTACCAACGTCACAGTAATACCATTAGAACCATACAATACGACGCTTACTGTTCAAGCGTCCAAGACAGATATTTACTTAGGGGACCACGCTTTCATCAGCGGAAAGCTAGTTGATGCCGACGGAATCGGCATTCCTAATCAGACCATTAGCTTCAAAACTGTGGCTCGGGTGCTGGGTTTCACGACTGATTATCCCTTGAGTGACACGAAGACCGGTAGCAATGGCGCGTATACACAGTCCGAGCCAGTGACGCGGCACGGGGCCCCGTCCTTTATCACAGATGTCGACGTCGAAATATGGGCGATATATGGAGGCAATGAGCTCTATAAGCCGGCGACCAGCCCCCACATACACGTGACCATTCACCTCACATCACCTCCCAGCTCGTAAAAGGTGCGCGTAGAGTCCTATTTTTTGTTCGGGCTTTTTTGCCATTCACTGCGTGTCGCTATTCGGAACGTAAGCTGATTGTGTTCAGCCCAACAGACAAACAAATACGGAGTAAAAAACAAACAGGAGGGAAGTGCACGCAGCTTTAGACGTCTCAACGGAGGTGGCAAAGGACACGCTGACTGAACTCTACCAACTCTGTGAGTTCTCATAATAGCCACGAGCTGCTCGAAGTTCATCGCAGCAAAATCTCGCTCTGCCGCGCAAAAGCTGGTTGCAGCTACCCGAAGATTGAGTTGCCTCACACGTTCTCAACGCTTGCAGGACTGCCAACCTGTATATGTCAAACTGTGTACGAAGGGGCGCTTGCTTTCTTTGTCGTCGTCTTGTCTGCCGGCAAAGCTGCAGAAAAAAGTGCAAAGAAAGCGGAAAACGCCAAAATAAGCGCCAAGGTACCCGTCTTGAAATGGCGGAGGTCGCCGGTTCGAATCAGGCCGAGCCCACTGATTTTCGTTTTTATGAAAACTTTCGCTTTCATTCAAAAAGAATAGTCGATTCGAGTGCGTTATCTCTGATTAAAGCTCCCGCAGGCTATTTTTTGCGGTAAAATAAAAGACCGCGTTTGAGACTTACTGCCCCGCTCGTCCATTTCCGTCAAGCACGAGCGAAACGGCGACAGGATTGCGAATCGTGTCGAGAACGGGTGATATGCGCTGGGCGTGTTCCCATAGCCCTTTCAGGGCATCAGGCGGCGCGTCAGCAGAAATGCGACAGCAAACGGTAACTTTCTGGTAACCCGGGCGTACGTCGACCGACAACCCGAGGTAGCCGCGCATGTCGAGCTCCCCCGTCACGTCAAGAACCAACGAGTCTATAGTGATCCCTCTGGCAGCAGCGTGATGAACAACGCTGGTCGCAAGGCACGTGCCGAGAGCGTGCAGGACCGCTTCGACGGCGTTCGGTGCGCGGCCCATCCCCAGAAGCTTATCCGGCTCGTCTCCCTCCATAATGAACTCCCGAATCCGTGTCTGCACGTAGTTGCCCTCTTTCCGCGTCGTGGTCGCCTTCCACGTTTCTTTAGCTTTAGCCGGATCGCGCCTGATTGAGCGGATCGTGTCCGTCATCTGGTCAACGTTGATACCGTTTACTACGTGCGCCATTTCCTCGACCTCCTTTGCGAACATGCATTATCTACAAAATGGTGCGACTTGCTGCTCTGGCTTTCATTTTGTTCCCGTTTAATAGTATTCCGCTTCTTCAGCGCATTTCACGGTCGCAATACCCGTGGCTGCTAAAGGCGAAGTATCATGACAGAATAATAGCGTGAAAAGGACGTGATTGTTTATGTCATCAATGAGGGCCGTTCAAATTAGCAAGCCAGGTGCTGAGTTCGAATTGGTGCAAAAGGAAATCCCCGAGCCAAGGAGAATGAAGTACGCGTCAAAGTCCAAGCCTGCGGCGTTTGCCACGGAGAGAAGCTGTGGGAAACGACGCTTAGAATTTCAGTGCGGACATTCTCAACTATTTGATGTCGCTGTTCTTCGACACGGTGGCAAACGACTTATTGCTAAACTGCAGTCATCACCAAGGTTATCGGTGTGTCAATTTGCGAGGTTGGCAGTGCTGAAACGCCGACAAGCGTTTGTCCTGAAAGACCGTACCACAAATTCAGACTAGTATCTCCCGCGGTCCCGGGGGTGTACGCGGTGTAGCCTTGCGATTTGTAAGCACTTATCAGTTGATCCTTGAAGGCAAGCGCCTCTGAATAAGAGTTCATTGGGTAAACTTGCGCGTTATACGTCGTTCCGTTCTTCATAAGCGTACCCACATAGGCTTGCCTACCATTTGTCGTGACGCGCTCAAATGGCGAAACCGTGATAAGTCCTGCACCCAGACCAACGGTATTCAATCTGCTCGCGTAATCGGGCAGGCTTGACGACGCTGGCTGCGACGTGGGTGATGCACTTGGCGCCACCGGCGCTGCCACGGAAGCTGACGCTTGCAGGGTCGGTGTGGTCGCGGCGACCGACGCTTGAGTGGTGGGGGAAGCTACCGATCGGTTCGCCGTTTGTTGAGACGCAGATATCGCGCCCGCTACGAGAGATAACAACAAAAGGACTAGCACGCCGTAAAGGATGTACCGCTTCTTGAACCGCCGAGATGGCTCCTCGGGCGGAGAGGGGTGCGATGGCTCACCGCCCAAAGGCTCTTCCGATGGAGGTGCGGGGGGTGTACTCTTCAATCCCTCGTACTTGCCCCGCTCCTCATCGCCTGAAGGCTCTTCCGGCTGAGGTGGGGGGGACGGCTCGGGCGGTGACGTTGCAGGGGGCATGAACGACTCGCCGCAATCTGCGCAAAATGCAGCGTACGGTTGATTCGTCGCGCCACAGTTCTTGCAGAACTTTTCATTATCCATAACGCGCTCGTATAAGTAAATCGGCTCAAGGAATAAAGCAAAGGCCGGCTTATTCTGAGTGTTATTACAGGTGTTGGCTTACACACACGATTTAAAGATACCGATTTGTGCCCGCGTTTAGGCAGTAACGTGCGTGTTCATAGAAACGTATTTGCGGTTGAGGCAAACCGAGTCAGCCGAAGCTTGACGTGACGTTCTTCACAAGACTGTAAGGGATGTCCTGCTTGCTATGCAAGGCAAACAATACGATATCCCTGCAAGCGAGCAGCTTTTCAAAATCCTGAGCAGAAAGTACGACGCGCTCATCGCCTTGACTCACCGCCACTATGTTGAAGGGCTCGTACGAGTCTGAGATGAAGTGCTCTTTTCTCTTCGTGTCGCGGTTTCCCATTTCATCACTCCTTCTTGATCATCGTGCCAGGTGCTCATCAATAGCGTTGCCCTCGCCGCCGCGTGGCAAAGAAGGAACGCCTAAGTACAAGACCTCGCTAGTACTTCAATAGTTTCGCTTAAAAAAGAGCTAGAATATAACGCCAGACAGAACGATGAACAGTGAAACGACGTAGATCGGGGCCTGTGCGTCAATCTTGAAGCGCCCAGGGCGTCGCTCTTATTACCTATTGTTGCTAAACCGTTTGCCACCACGAGGTGCTGATCAACCTTATTCGTGGGTCTGCTCTGAGGTGTGAAAAATGGATACGGCGATCACCGACATATTTGAGCAGCATCTGGACTTCCTGTCAGCAGATGCGGCGATGCAGCTTGCTGAGCGATTTGCGGACCAGTACGCAAACATATATACCCGTTCGAGCCTCGAAGATGTGTCCCAAGAGGAATTAAGCAAAGCGCACAGGTTTCTCTTCCAGGAGATAAAACAACTTGTCCGGCGCGATCCTCGCTTGGATCTGCGTTATCCTGATGAGGCAATAACCAACGTCGTGTTAATGTTGCTCGACGGCCTAGTGCGAGTCGTTACGCCCCCGTCGAACGATGCGTTGAAATGACTCTCGTTACAGGTGTGGACACATTGCGCTGAAGTACCACGTTTAACTTGAGCGTTGAGCTGCTGCGTCGTGAGAGAAGCATTTTTCAGCGTTCAGCTGCCTTCGTTTAATGTTGCATTAAACGTTATCACGACGTTGCTAACTTGGATTATGTAACTTGCAGGGGACGTCGGCTGGTCGCCCTGCATTTTTATATACGAGACCGTGCTGGGCAGGCTCTTTGTAACACTTAGGTAGCTCTGATGTGTATTAGTGGAGCTTGCAGTTGTCAGAGCTGGGAAATTAACAAGCTCGGCCGCTGTTGTAGCGTTATATCCTTGATCGATGGAGGTGACATAATTGCTTGCATCAAACACAGAGGCAAACTTCGTGTACTGCGCCGTATACGTTAGGCTTAACGTGGGCTTGGCATTCGGATTGGTTACTCTGTAGGTCACCATAGCGCTTGTGGCATTGATCCATTGGATTGATTGGTTTAACGTGCGAACCCAGCTGGCGTTGTTATACGCTTGCAGATCATCGTTAATGACGGCTTGGAGCACTGGATCGTGGGTCGTGCTGCTAGCAGATTGCGAGGTACTTTGATTTTGCGTGCTTGACGTGCAGCCGGCGGCTAGGACACTTGCGATTATCGCTGCAGCAATGAGGATGGTGACTCTTGATCTCATAAAGTAAATAAGCGCAGATTCCACAATTAATAGTTTTCTATTCGCAAAAAGCAAAGCTGCCCGGCTCTTCTTTTTTAAAAAGAGGTTTCATGGGGCTTCTTTTAGCATTTTTTCAGCTTGAAAGCGCTTAAATGGGGAATAAGCGGCATTACTGCTTTCCAGTGCTGGTCGAGGAAACGTGCTACAAAGCGTATCCTATGGCGTTAGACTGACTGAAATCGTTAGTCTTTCGCTTGCTTTCCAAAGATGCTGAAGAGCTCTATGGGGACGGGAAGCACGACGACGGAGTTGTTCTCCTCACCGATTCTGACCATGGCCTGGTAGAGCCGAAGCTGCAAGGCGGCAGGTGACTTTTCGATCGTCTGAGCAGCTTCCAATAGCCGATCCGCTGCCATCGCTTCACCTTCTGCGAGCGTGATGCGCGCGCGCCTGTCGCGTTCTGCTTCAGCTTGGGCGGCCATCGATCGCTTCATATCCTCAGCGAGCTCCACGTCCTTCAGCTCGACCGATAACACGTGAATGCCCCACGGCATGGTAAACTCGTCGACAAACTTGCGGATGCTTTCGCCGAGCTCGTCACGTCGAGCGAGGACCGTGTCAAGCTCAGCGGTTCCTACGACGTTCCGCAGACTCGACTGTGCGAGTTGGTTTATCGCGTACCCGTAGTTGCTTATCTCGATGACCGCCTTTTCTGCCTCGACGACTTTGTAGAAGATCACCGCGTTGATCTGGCACGAGACATTGTCTTTCGTAATGACCTCCTGCCGCGGAATGTCTAGGGTATTCACGCGTAAGTCTACTTTCTTGAGCGATTGAAACGCTGGGAACACGTAGCGCAATCCTGGGGCGTA
>JACWML010000013.1 GCA_015661395.1 Methanomicrobia archaeon
TACGAACGCAACTACGAACGCAACTACGAACGCAACTACGAACGCAACTACGAACGCAACTACGAACGCAACTACGAACGCAACTACGAACGCAACCCCAACGTCAAGTGTCCCAACCGTCAGTTTAGCTCTTTGGACACCATCAACGCCTACCCTTGCTACCCATGTAGTAAACGACTCGCAACTCAAGCACTCGAGTGAAGTTGCCGTAAGCTCCAACGAAAAACCCCAATCCAGCACGTCGCTGACAAACACCACGCAGTCGGCCGCGGGAGCAAAGGAGCTGAATGCAGACCCTGAGAACTGCAGTGCGCCACTGACCCAGCCAACGAGTCTGGTTAGCGCGTCGCAGAAGTGTTTAGTGTACGCCCCGTCATTGCCGGTGCCTGCGGACTCGTCAAATGCGTTCGCTGAAGCGACTGCGATATCAGCGGAAGCATCTGCGCTGTCACAGAATGGCTCAGTGCCGAGTTTGACCTTGCCAGTAGCCCAAACGAGCAGCACAGCCAGTTTGCCCGCGCAGTCCGTGTTCGAGTTTGCTCTACTGGGGCTAGGAGCCCCGGCGCTCCTTGTCGGTTTGCTGTACCTGTTGCTAAGAAAGGTTTAAGAACTATCATCTTTTGGTTATCTTTTGTAGCTCCCCTGCTTACGACGCGCTTGACTGCGTAGTTTGTTGTAGCAAGGCATCGTTTGGCGTCAGTAGCCAGCGCTTGTGACGTTTGGCGCTGTTTGTGACGCGCTCTTGCAACGAAAAAGGCTTTCTAAGATCAGGTTTAATGGGGATCGATGATCAGAGTTGGGATAATAGGCGGATCTGGTTACACAGGCGGGGAATTGCTGAGATTGCTCGTTCAGCATCCAGACGTCGACGTGACCATAGTGACTTCGCGGGCCCTCGATGCTGTCCCGGTCACCGATGTTCACCGCTATCTAAAGGGGTTTTATGACCTCCGGTTTGTAAACGCCGAAGCCAAGGCGGTGGCCGAACAATCGGACGTCGTATTTCTCGCGGTCCCCCACGGCGCCGCCATGGGAATCGTGCCGGATCTCATCGATGAGGATGTTCGCATTATCGACCTCAGCGCCGACTATCGTCTCGGACGGAACTATGCGGAGGTCTACGGCCCGCACACCGATCCTCGAGACGCTGTCTACGGGCTACCCGAACTGCACCCCGAAGTTGCCCACGCCGACCTGTGTGCCAACCCCGGCTGCTACCCTACGGGAGCAATCTTGGCTGCGGCGCCGCTCGTCAAAGCAGGACTCGTCGATCACGCAGTATTCGATTCGAAGTCCGGGATCTCGGGCGCAGGGGCAGCTCCAACGGAGACGTCGCACTATCCTAACTTGGCTGAGAACGTGGTACCGTACCAACTAACGAAACACCGGCACAAAGCCGAAATCGTTCAAGAGCTCCAGCGACTTGGAAACGTCGCCGTGAACTTCACCCCTCACGTTATCCCGTCCATTCGAGGCATCCTCACCACCGCGCACATCTTCACCAGCGCTGAACTCGATGAGGATCGGATCCGATCACTTTACGAAGTGTTCTACGCCAACAGTCCGTTCATTCGGTTCAACGTTCCGTCGCTCGGGTCCGTCCGAGGCACGAACTTCTGCGACCTGTTCATTGAGCGAGACGCATCGACAAACCGCGTAGTCGTCGTCTCCGCCATTGATAACATGGTGAAGGGCGCGTCAGGCCAAGCCATCCAGAACATGAACCTCATGTTCGGTCTCGATGAGACGACCGGCCTCTGGTCTCCGGCACTGTCGCTCTGAGGTGACAATGAAAGTCGTAGACGTCATGAATCCAACCGTCATTTCAGTGACACCCAACACGACGGTGCGCGAGTGTATCAAGCTCTTACGGGAAAACAAGATAAGCGGCGTTCCGGTGGTGGCGGGTAGAGACATCGTCGGCATCATAACGGAGAACGACATACTCTCGCTCCTCGAGATACCCGAACACACAGGGTACTGGCTTCCGAGTCCCCTCGAGATCATCGAGGTTCCGGTGCGCGAAATTATCGAGCGCCTCGAGCTGAGAGACTCGATGAGCGAAGATATGGGCGAGTGGACGGTCGATCGCGTCATGAAAAAGCCCGTTCACACCATAGATGGCGATGCAGATATCGAAACCGCTACCGAACACATGATACGGCACAAGATCAACCGGCTTCCAGTCGTCGACGCAGCTGGTCAATTGATCGGAATCGTCACGCGCGGCGATATCATAAGAGGGATTGCTGAGGGCAGTTAATGCGCGTCGTGGAGGGGGGCGTCTGCGCGGTGCGCGGAGTGAAAGCCTCCGGTTGCAGGGAGGGCAAAAATGGCCTCGCGGTCATCACCGGTGGCGGGCAAGCAGCAGCGGTGTTTACCACCAACAAAGTTACCGCAGCTCCTGTCATCGTTACGCGAAAACACCTCATCGAGAGTCAGCAGATCTTGGCGGTGGTGGCAAACAGCGGGAGCGCTAATGCTTTTACGGGACCAAATGGCATAGAAGATGCCGAGAGGGTCGCCGAATCCCTTGCGCGCCGCTTGCACATTCGCACAGCCGACGTTGCCGTTGCATCAACTGGCGTCATCGGAACCCCGCTCAACGTGAGCTGGATCGATTCGAAGATCATCGAGGCTCTATCGACGATAACTGATGAGGCCGATGGCAGTCTTGCAGCGGCACGAGCGATAATGACGACTGATTCCACACCGAAGCAAATGGCAGTCGAGATCGACGGCGTGGCACTAGGCGGCATAGCGAAGGGGGCGGGGATGATTGAACCTCAGCTATCCACGATGCTCGCTTTTATCTACACGGACGCTCGGCTCACTGCTGACGTTTTGCAGACGTGCCTGAAAAAAGCAGCCGATCTGAGCTTCAACATGGTCGTCATCGATGGCGATACGAGCACCAACGATACGGTTCTTCTGATAACTACAGGCGAGAGCTCTTCGGCCATTGACATTGATGATTTTCAAAACGCGCTGAACTTTGTGTGCGTTGAGCTGGCGAAAATGATCGCACGCGACGGCGAAGGCGCGACAAAAATGATGGAAGTGACCGTCGCTGGCGCACGAAATCACGAGGACGCGATCAAGGCGGCAAAAGCTGTCGTACGATCACCTCTAGTGAAGACGGCGCTTTTTGGAGCGGATCCTAATTGGGGTAGGATCGTCACTGCCGTTGGCTACTCTGGTGCATTCATGGATCCGGAGGCCCTTTCACTCGCGCTGTCAGATGGAAAAGACACCTCCGTTGTATTGGTCGAAAAAGGCCTCATAAAAAGTGCGAGCGCTGATAGAGTCGACGAGGAGGCGCTTTCGACAATAATGAGCGGTAAGGAGATCTCGATCCTGGTGGATTTGGGGGTGGGGGCCGCAGCGGCCACGGCTTGGGGCTGCGACCTCACTGACGACTACGTGCGCATCAACGCCGAATACACCACCTAAGGACTAGCCTTCGATCTGCGATCTTATCCTGAGAGCCTGACGCGCTATGTCCGTTTTGTTCAAAATCGTGGCCATTTTCGCAATAGATTCCATTAGTCGCACCGCTTGATCGAGGTAGCTCAGCACGTCGCCTGAATACGCGTGTACACCAAATTCGGACATCCGTTCTACGATCTCGCCGGGATCGAGACCCGCCACCCGTTGTTCGATGACCCACTTCGAGAAGTTACGTTCAGGACAGCCACAAAATGGCGACCCTTCGCAGCTGCAAGCAACGAATGCCACTGAAAAAGCCAGGACGCCGTCAAGCTCTTTTTGGTCGAGATAGGTCAGCTCATCGCTATTTCCTGAGAAGAGCATCTCAAGGTTTCCTCCGCTGAACACATTGGGAGATACGTTGACTCGGAGCGCCTTCGCGTAGCGTTGCACGTTGTTGAGGTATACCTGCGTAAAAACTTGCAGCTTCTGCAGGATATCGAACGGAGCGACGCCTTTCTTCACGGCCTCGGCCACTTGGACGGCTTCAGGGATAGTGAGAAAATCAGCAGCGACGACATGTCCAAGCTTCGTCGCTCGACCGTCCCCGGAAACAAACCCCAGGCGCTTGAGGCGCCGCAGCTGAGCGCTGCTGTCATAGTGGGCGAGCATTTTGACGCTTCGACCGAACGTGAGGTTTGCGAGCACCTGCTCTGCCTGCTGGTCGTCGTCATATTCGATATCGACACTATCTGCGGAGCTTGAGAGTAGTTTGATCGCGATCTCATCCTCCGTTTGCGCCGCCTTGAATTTCTGGCTAGGGTCAGCAAGCAGGAAGACCTTGCCGACGTCGTGATAGTCTGGCCGCCCGGCACGCCCGAGCATCTGCTGAAACTCTTGCGGGGTTAGCCAGTTGATGCCCATCGCCAGGGACTCAAAGATGACTTGCGACGCGGGAAAATCAACACCAGCCCCGAGCGCCGCGGTGGTTACGACCGCTTCTACGGCGCCTTTGGCAAAGTTGGTTTCGACCTTCTTTCGTTCGCCGTACGAAAGGCCTCCGTGGTAGGGGGCGCTCTTCGCCGAGAGTGATTTAGACAGCCTATGACAACGCGCCCGGGAGTTCGTAAAAATGATCGACTGACCTTTATAGCCCTTGCTCGATGTCCGCGAGATCTCGTGTCGAACCAGCTTATTGATGATAGTCAGCTTGTCCCGCTCATTAGCGAAAACGAGGTGGCGCTCGATCGGCACCGGGCGTTCTTCAAACTCGATAAGCTCAGCACTAAGCTCGTGAGCGAGCGCGTGCGGGTTCCCGACGGTTGCAGACAGGTAAATCCGCTGTGAACGCGGGGCTAACGTCTTAAGCCGTGAGATGAGCCCGTCAAGCCGGCTTCCGCGCTCTTCGTCTTCTAGCATATGCACTTCGTCGACAACGATCGTCCCGATTTCGCCGAGGAGCTCAGCGTCGCCCGTGCGAAGCACCTGATCTATGCCCTCGTACGTCCCCACGAGAATGTCAGCTGAATAATCAGGCTCAACTCGGATCCAGTCTCGCGTCCGAATCCTGCTACCGCCGATTCTGAGGCTTACATTCAGGCCAAGGTCGCGGTAGCGGCCGTCAAAATCATCGTATTTCTGGTTTGCAAGAGCGACTAGGGGCACCACGAATAATAGTTTTCCCTTGCCGCTGAGCAGGTTATTAACGCCTGCCAGCTCCCCAATAAGCGTTTTTCCCGTGGCCGTTGCCGACACGACCAGAAAATCCTTGCCCTTCAAAAGCCCCTGCTCCACTGCAAGAGATTGGACGGGAAGCAACGCTGATAGCTGTTTCTTAAGCAGCCGCTTCAGCCTGCTGTCCACTTCGAGTTCGTCGACCGTAATGCACGGGTAGCGCTCGGTGCCGCGCGAAAGCACATCATACCGTGTAAGCTCAGGATCGACACCGGAATCGAGGAAACGAGTAACTCGGTCGAGATCGCGCACTTTGTTAAGGAGCGTATTGAAGTGATCTTTGTGCATAAAACCGTGAAAACTGAGCTCTCGCCGCAATTCTGACTGGGCGCATTCCATACAGATGAGCGCACCATGGTGGCGTACGAAATTGGCGTCGACGGGCTTGTAGCGGTGCATTCCGATGCAAAACCCGCAGACGAGTACCCGATCATAGGGAATCTGGTAAGCCTTTAACAGTTCCACGAGATCTTGAAACACCCTCTGGTCGGGTAGCGCGGCATCTTGGCGCTCGGCAAGCGTGATGTCGTGCTGACGCAAAACCTCAACGACGTCAGCTGGCCTCCTGAGATGCTCTTTCCCGCCGCGGATCTCCACGAATCGCTTCGGCCTCGGCCCTTTATGGGTGGGGCGAAGCGTCAACGTCGCGTCGAGGTCACATTGCGCGGGCTGGGTTGAAAAAACCTTAACGCTAGAGCGCTGCGCGTAGGCGATCAGGTGAGCCATTTACTGGTTTCCTGCGCTGAGATCGACGGATTCGTAGGAAATATCGTGCGACATGAGGTTCGCGATGAGAGGCGGCACCGCCTCATCAACCGCGACGACCACCGTTGAGAGCCCCCGAAATGCCGCTTCGATGACGCCCTCAGCGGCACCGTACTGCATCAAGGGTGAAATGCCCGCTTTTCTTACCGAAACCAGCGCTTCCAAACCAAGAATCGCGACAGGCTTGCCCGCCGCAATCCGCCTGAGTCCTTCTAGATCCACAGCTGCTGACCCGCCTCGTTGAACCCGAGGAACGACTGCGATCGTCACGTGCGCGCGGTCCATTGGGATGATCCCGCTCAAGTGCTCGACGCCAACGTCGTCGCCGCTACGCGCATCACCTATCGCGGTTCCACGCGCGCGCGACTCATCGCTGTCTGAGTGAAACGCATAAAGAAAGCCATCGCGCATCTTCAGCCCCACGGTTGTCCCTTTGCTGACGTCTTCTTCCGCGATAGCTGTCCACACGGCCACTTTCCCCACGATGTCTTCCGTGATATATCGTATGTACTTGTTGAGCTCGTTCGTCCACTCGATGATCAGCTCAATGCCTGCCTTGGTGACCTCGTACTGCCCGCGTTTGTTAAACTTCACGTATCCGTCAGCGACAAGCTCCTTGAGATGCTCGGAGACGGCTTGAGGAGTCACCCCGACCCGGTCAGCAACTTCTCTTTGTCGGATCTTGGGCTGGAGCGCGGCTACTTCCACAAGCACCTGCATCTTGGTGCTCTTTCCTTTTTTCATCGGCCAAAAAAAGAGACTATCTTTTAGCCAGCTCAAATCGATGACCCTTCACCACAAGATTCTGCGACCGTTTGGCGATGCCCCTGAGAAACGTCGGGCTCTGGTTCAGAGTGCGTGAAAGGTTTTGGACTGAACTATTCCCATTTCTCACCTCGAATTCCATAGCATCGGCCACGTCGCGCAGCATTTCGTCATCGGTGATCGCTATACGGATGAGATCACATATGTCAGAAATCGAACACTGGAAGTCGGCACGAAGTTTCGAATAAGACGTGTGGTATTCAATTTGTGGCGTATTTCCTTGCTCGGGCATGCGCCATTTGGTCTCCACGAGACCAGTCCTTTGAAGCATGTCGAGGCTGTAATAGATATCTTCCTGCAACATCTCCCTGAGTTCGTCTTCGGTTCTCCAGCCGTTGAGCAGTGAGCTAAAGACCTTTTTGTGGGCGTCTGACTTAAAAACTCGTAAGAGCGGGACTAGATCAGCCGGATCATTGACGATGCGGGTCCTGTTGTTCATGTGACTACCTCGCATATTAGAACGTCGCAAAAGTAATTAAACTTTTTGAACTCCGGAATAGACATTAGATAGGAACGCGTTTATAGAATGCAACACGAATTGCGGCAATTGGATTACCATGGGACCACAGGCGAACGAGCGCATACGAGCGAAGATACGCGTTAAGGGCGTTGTGCAAGGGGTAGGCTTCAGGCCGTTCGTTTATGCGCACGCCGTCGAACTGCAACTGACTGGCTATGTCAAAAACCTTGGTGCGCACGTGGACATCGAGGTAGAGGGGTCGCGCGCCGCTATAGTTCAGCTCATCGAGTTTCTCAAACAGGGCCCGCCCATTGCGCGCATTGATGATGTAAGCGTGGAATGGGGTCGCCCACGCAAATACACCGAATTCACGATCGAGTCTAGCGGTGAGGGCGAGTTTGGCTTCACGTCGCCAGACATCGCGATGTGTGACGACTGCCTGCGGGATTTGAGGGAAAGTAGACGGTACGAAGAGTACTGGGCCACTTCGTGCGTAAATTGCGGTCCACGATTCACAGTGACCGAGAAACTTCCGTATGACCGCGAGACGACCTCGATGATCGACTTTCCCATGTGCTCGGAATGCGAACGGGAGTACCGCAACCCAAAAGATCGTCGTCATCACGCGCAAACCATCGCGTGCGAACGCTGCGGCCCGACGCTCGTGCTGCTCAACCGGGATTTGCAGCGCTTAAACGAACCAATCAGCACGGCCGGGCGATTGTTACTCGAAGGCCACGTTCTGGCTATAAAAGGGATTGGCGGCTTTCACCTCGCCTGCATCTTTGATTCTGCAAGAGAGCTAAAACGACGTTTGGGCAGATCTACGCAGCCCCTCGCGATTATGGCACCGAGCGAGACGTGGGTTGAGGACAATCTCCTCGCAAACGGACAAGAGCGCGCACTGCTCACGTCAAACAAACGGCCCATAATGGTCCTCGACAAACGCGTCCAAGGCACGTTTAGCGAAGTCTCGAATCTCCATAACATAGGCGTAATGCTTCCCTATAGCGGCCTGCACTACCTCCTCTTTGATATCGTAGATCAGCCACTGATCATGACGAGCGCGAACACGCCCGGCGAGCCGATGATTATCGCCATCGATGATGCGCTCGCAAACCTGCGAGAGAAGGCCGATTTTTTCCTACTCCACGATCGGCGGATAGTCAACCGCTGTGACGACTCGGTACTGCGAGTGCTAGACCAACCTGCATTTATCAGGATGTCGCGCGGGTACGCGCCCGTCTCTTTTGCAGTGCCTGTAACGTACGACAAGAACATTCTCGCGCTTGGCGCAGAGATGAACGCGACCGTGACGACCTATAAGGACGGCCGGTGCTACATCAGCCAACACGTGGGCAACATCGACAAGCCGAAGACCTTCGACTACCTTGAAGCATCCGTCCACAACCTCATCGAAATGAGCGGCGTCGACGTGAGCGTTATCGCGCACGACTACCATCCAACCTTGCGCTCCACACGTCTCGCCGCCGAGCTCGGAGCCGCTTACGCCGTTCAACACCACCAAGCGCATATCGCGTCGCTCATTGGCGAGGGGGCCCCTAATGACCTCATAGGTATCGCCATCGATGGTATCGGCTACGGGTACGACGGTACTATCTGGGGTGGAGAGGTGTTTTTGCCCACTTTAGAACGGATAGGGGGCCTCATACCCGTTCCGATGCCAGGAGGCGATCTGGCCACGAGGCATCCTGTGCGGATGGTAGCCGGCATCCTGCACGGCATCTACGATGAGGGAGAACTTGCAGCGACGCTCGCCTCGCTTGGTCTCAGTCAACTCGAGTCGTCGATTCTCCTGCAGCAAATTGAACGGAACGTGAACGTCCCGATGACCTCGAGCACTGGGCGCGTGCTTGACGCTGTTTCTGCAGCGCTTGGAATATGTCAAAAACGGACCTACGATGGCGAACCGGCAATGACGTTAGAGGGCGTCGCGCGCTACGGTTACCCGGACGTAGCGCTACCGCTCGAAATTTCGACCTACCGCGATCGGCCGATTCTCGACACTCGACCGGTGCTCGCCGAGATCCTCCACGCAAAAAAGCACGGCCAAAGCACCAAGAACATTGCCGCCTCGGCACAGGTCACGATCGCGCGCGGGATTGCAACGATAGCTGCCGAAGCAGCGGAAGCCATCGGAACGAGTAACATCGGACTATCGGGGGGTGTCGCGTATAATAAGGCTATTGTCACGACGATTAGCGAGGTGTGTGATACGCGCGACCTCGTCCTCTTTACCAATACAAAGGTCCCTCGAGGGGACGGCGGCGTTTCGTTCGGCCAAGCAATTCTCACCGCTATGGTCAAAAGCGGCAGCTACGATTTCAAACTGTCTGCAACGTGAAGCGCTGCCGGGGGTGTCGTGGCGCAGCGCGCGCCCACGCGCAAGGTCCAACAACGCGTGCTACGCCTTTCTGACGATGACCTTGCCCTTGGTAGAGATATAGCCGATGCGTGCCTTCCCGTTTATCTCCACGTTTCCTTCAGCGACAATCCGGTCAATCACCGCGTCAGGCTTGATCGTAACACGCCCGGCGCTGTCTATTTCCCTTAGGCGAACGCCTTCCAAAAGTGTCGTGTCATCAGTCGTCGTCAATATGCCACCTATCTCAGCGTCGTTTCCAATAAAAGCGCTTTCTGCCCTAACGTCCCCGCGAACGGTCGACCTGTTGCCTAGACTAAGCGACCCTTCTACAATCAGATCGCCCCAAAAGCCGACGTGGGTACCGGTGATCAAACTACCGCGCACGTGCACGCTCTTTTCAAAAAATGCGTCGTCTTTTATGACGTAGGTGTTGCTCTGCACGTGCTTTCGAACAAGGCGTGCCGTGTCATCCGCTTTCATGATCCACCGAGGCTCGCTGTAAAGTCCGTGCCTCAAATGCAACGGTAGGTCAGCCGAAGAGCTATTTACTTTTTTGGCCTGTAATCCTTAGATTCCGCCGACGACGTAGGCGAGCAATACCACGACCATACCGTACTTAACCACGGTTGACGCCCTCGCCGGATCGCTCCGTGAGAGCGCGACGCCATACAGGAGTATCACGTCAGCCGCAATGACGATTCCGAGGTAGGGATAGCCGGACGCACCGATAATGAACGGCAGAGGGCTGACCGCGACCGCCGCGAGCATAAAAAGTGCAGCAGCTGCCAGCGATCCAAGCACCCCATACCGAATAGGCAACGTCGACGCGCCCGCTCGCCGGTCTCCGGTGAGATCCTCAATATCCTTAACGACTTCACGTGAGGTGATTGCGAGCATTGCGCTCACAAAGAGCACACCAGGGATAAAGAACGAATAAACGGCTGCCCCGCCGAAGAGAAAGATCGACCCCGTCAGGTATCCAATCAACAGGTTACCAACGAGCACCGATCTCTTCAGCTTCCACGAATACAACACGAGGAGGACAGCATTAAGCGCCGCGAGCCCAAAACAGATGGGGTTGATGAGTAGGGACGCCGCAGCGCCGAAAAGCAAGAGCGTGAGCGCGTATACGAGTGCACTACGCCGCGTGATGAGCCCGCTCGGCAGGGCGCGACGCGGCTTGTTGACCCGGTCAATATCGACATCAAAGTAGTCGTTGATGACATTGCCTCCGGCGGTGACGAGAAACACCGCGACGAACGCCAAAACCGCGGGCACGATCACGTCGTAGGCAAGCGGCGCCTTGCTCACAAAGACGCCGATGAGCGAAGCAAATGCCGCCATCAGGCAGTTGAAGGCACGTATCTCAGCAATGTACGAGCGGGTGCGTGATCGCATGCCTAATCGAATCAGCTTCCCTCAGATCGGACGGGCTCACGTTCCGAGCTTAACCGCGTCCGTCATTTTCTTGAGAGACGCGACTGCCGAGTACGCCGCGAGCTTGCTCGTGCGCTCATTTTCGGTCGGAACATTGTCAAATCGGGCAGTAAGCCTCCCAAAATCCCCTTCGACTTCGACGACGTGCACGTTTCTTGTCAGCGTCGGATCAACAGCGATGCGGACGATCGTTCGGTCAAATCCGACGCCGGCCAGAGCGAGCGTCGCTGAGACGTTAATATTTTGTGGGAAGCCTTGAATCGCCTCGTCGGCGGTACCTTCGAATATGAGGGCAGGGCGGGAGAGATCAATGGCGTTACGGATGACGTAGGGGGCGGTTTGGAGGCCCGCTGAAGGCTTGGTTGTAGTGAGTGTCACCCGGTTGATCGTTCCCTGAGACGCCGCAAGGAGCGCATCGATGCTCCCGATGGCGCCTGATGGGATATAAAGGCGACAGTCGTGCGTGCGCGCCGCCGCATACACCTGCTGTCGAAAGTCCGCGTCAACCAGCGCGCCGATACTGAGCAGCATCAAATCCGTGCCCTTTGTCAAAACGCTGAGCGCGATATCGCGCGCTGCCTGCATTGAGGCGCATTCCACAACGAGGTCAGCTTGGTCGATAACGTCGAACAGTGACACGGACGATGCCGCAGGGGTCGTATCTGCCAGATGCTGAGCGCGATCGGGGTGTCTGTCCATCAGGAGGAGTTTGCCCCTGAAGCCATCAGCCCCCAAGGCACGACAGATTTCTGTTCCTATCACGCCACATCCAATAATTCCGATGATCATCTTGAAATCCTTTAAGATAGTTAAGATAGAAAAGCGTATGTGGTGATCGTTTGAATTCGCGCGACATTGAGAGGTTTCTGGCTGAGGATGAAGGATTCGGCGACATAACGACCGCTCTCCTGCCCGACGTCGAGGGCTCTGCTAACGTCATCGCACACGAAGACGGAATCATAGCAGGATTATCAGAGGCAGAGAGCATTTTTGCGTACTACAACCTCGTGACCGTCCCACTGTGCTGCGATGGAGACGTCATCAAAAAAGACGATACCATTTTGCGCGTCATAGGACCAGTCAGGGGTATTCTTGTCACCGAACGCGTCGCACTCAACTTCCTATGCCGCATGAGCGGCATTGCCACGATCACGCGCCGCTGTGCGGAGACCGCTGGTACGGTGACGATTGCCGCGACCCGGAAGACGACGCCAGGCTTCAGACTTTATGAAAAAAAGGCAGTGGCGATCGGAGGCGGAGACCCGCACCGCTACTCCCTCTCAGAGGCCTACCTCTTCAAAGATAACCATCTGAAAGTAATCTCTGCAGAAGACGCCCTGCGGGAAAAAGCGTTCTTCACGAAGAAAGTGGAGATCGAAGTCGAATCCGTTGACGAGTGCGTGAAGGCAGCAAAGCTTGGACCAGACATCATCATGTTCGACAACATGGACGTCGAACAGATCACTGCGGCCGTCAGCAAGTTGAAGGCGCTCAACCTGCGCGGCAACGTGCTACTCGAAGCGTCAGGCGGCATTAAACCCGATAACGTCAGGAAATACGCTGCGACCGGGGTCGACGTGCTCTCACTGGGTTACCTTACCCACTCGTCGCGGTGGCTCGATTTCAGCCTTGAACTTGACGCGCCGGATTAGACGAGCGAGGTCGCGATAAGACTCACCGATCCTGCCAAAAGGTCGACCTCTTCAGCCGTGTTATATGCCCCGAACGACGCCCGCACGGTTCCGTTGATGCCAAGAGACTCTAAAGCCGGCATAGCGCAATGGTACCCGCTCCTCGTGCAGATCTTGCTTGTCTCATCGAGGATCATCGAAACGTCGTGCGGGTTCAGCTCTCCGACGTTGAAGGGAACCACCGCCGCGCGGTCTTTTGGCCCATAGACCGTCACATTGTCGATTTCTGCCAGTTTTCTTGCGGCGACTCTCGCCAGCGTAGCAACATGCTTTTCGACGTTCGCGACGCCAAGCGCGTTGACGTATTCCACAGATCGCCCGAGGCCGATGACTCCTGGGATGTTGGGGGTGCCCGCTTCAAAACGGGCGGGCGGTTCGAGCAGTTTATATTCACAGCCGCGCACCCATTCGACCGCGCCGCCGCCGAGCGTAGTTGGACGCAGCTCCTCCGGATCACGCAGGATCAAGATGCCCGTCCCTTGCGGACCGAGCAGCCCTTTGTGGCCCGGCACAGCTAGATAGTCGCATTTCAAGTCTTTCACTGACAGATCCATATGACCCGCAGACTGGGCTGCGTCTATCAACACTGGCACATCGTTTTTGCGCCCAATCTTGACGATACGGCTTATGTCTTGGACAGAACCGAAGACGTTTGACACGTGAGAAATCGTGATGAGCTTGGTTCTGTCAGTGATTGCTGCTTCAATCGTGGAAGGATCAACGATGCCTTCCTGATTCGCTTCAACAAGGTCGAGCACGACGCCTCGCGCACGGAGAGCGACCCACGGCAGGTAGTTCGAGTGATGTTCAATCATGGATGTGATCACGTGGTCTCCGGGCGTCCAATCCTGACCGTGGGCGACGATGTTGATGCTTTCTGTCGTGTTCTTGGTGAAGATAACGTTGCCAGGCTCACACGTGAAAAAATCTGCTACTGTCTCGCGTGCGGCTTCGTAGTGCTCTGTCGTCTGCTGGGCCAAGCGATGCGCTCCCCTTCCGTAGTTGCCAGCATAGCGAAAGAAGTACTCGTTCATCGCCTCGACGGCGGGCTTCGGCGTCTGGCTAGTCGAAGCGTTATCAAGATACACAGCGTGCTCGAGAACCGGGAAATCCTTCCGTATCGCATGAACGTCATACATTGAGAACACATAGGGGGTGAGCAGAATAGCTTTTGCGGTTGTGATGGCGGCAAGAGGTCGGTAGCGCCCTCGGCCGCGTCTTCCTGAAGCCTCGCTTGGCGGTAAAGGCGGCAGTCTCAAGTAGCGAAGCCCCCAAGATGCACCTGATGCACAGGAACCCGGCGCTCACCGTTGACGCGGTGGTAGTGAAGAACAAAAAAATCTTGCTGATAAAACGGAAGCGAGAACCGTATCGCGGACACTATGCGCTCCCTGGCGGCTTTGTGGAATACGGCGAAACCGTTGAGGCAGCCCTGCGGCGCGAAGTCCTCGAGGAAACTGGACTCGTTGTGAGGATAAAATCACTCGTAGGCGTATATTCCAACCCTCACCGCGATCCTCGCGGACACGTCGTTTCAGTGGCGTTTGCGGCGGATATTATCGGAGGTACGCTGGCAGGCGGCTCAGACGCAAGCGACGCATTGCTTTGGGACATCGCCGAATTGCCGCCTCTGGCATTTGATCACGCACAGATCATCAGCGATTCGCTCGTTCGTCGCTAAAGTCCTGCGCCTTGCTTTATTAACGGCGCGACGGTTATGCTACTCTCTGCTTTTTCGATTGTGTCGGTCGCTATGATGCTGTCGACCCCTGCGCTGTATAGGCGAAGCCGCGCGTTCAAAGAGAGAACAGGGTGAATGCACGCAACGTGCACCTGCCGCGCTCCTTGTCCTCGCAGAAGTTTGATCGCTTCGGCCATAGTACCGCCGGTTGATATCATGTCATCTACGATCACCAGGTTGCGTTGGTCGACGTCCACCGTCTTTGGTTGTATCTCAACGTGTTCAGACGTGACGCGCTTCTTGACTAGCACGTCGAACTCGCAGCCCATGGCGTGAGCAACGTCGCACACTAAGGCGGTGGCACCTTCGTCAGGAGCGATGAGCAAGGGTGATGAGAACTCCATACTCTTCAAGTACGTGCCAACGAGGCCCGCAGCGGAGAGGTTCGCCGCCTTTTTGCCACTTCTGAGCCGAAAATGGTCAAGTGAGGCCGGGTCGTGGATGTTGACCACGTAAGCTTCGTCAACGTCGATCGTCCGCGCGATAGCACGAGCGCTGATTGGTTCGCCGAGCTTGAACCGCTTGTCTTGTCGCGCATAGCCAAAATACGGAATGACCGCCCTCAGGTAGCCATCAGAGGCAGCGTCAATGAGCTGCAGAAGGTACACGATATCGTCATTGGTCGTCGTGCTCTGTACGATGAGCGTGTCGCCGTCGAGTTCCTCTGCGATGCGCAAATACAGTTCGCCGTCGGGAAACTGCTTGAATTCAACAATAGCGAGTGCACACCCGATTTCGCGTGCGACCCGCGAACCGAGCAATTGTGAAGCGGGACCTCCTAAGACTTTCATGTTGCCTCCTTGAATGCGTATTCTTCTTACGAACTGAACATAGATAATCGCTACCTTTTACTGTATAAGTACGCCTTTCACATCGTCGATCCGACGGCGTGTGGTGTACCCCCCCTCGTGCCCGCGGCTACTACGCGGGACATTGAGGCGTTTATCTATTCCTCAGATTCGGCGGCACTGGAGACACGCGACCGCCGGCCGCGTCGGAAAAGGAACGAGCGTTCGCAGACGGAGGCGCACGAGCGTGCTAATCGGACCACAGGTGGCGCGCTGAAGGTCGCAAAGCGTCGTGTCCTCACGACTGGATGACGACGGTGTTTGCGACGCGATCGCCGAGACGCTGCTTATACTCAGATGCCCAGATAAGTACCGCTCCGAACAGATACGGGGCGATGAACGGGATCAGATCGATGATGCGCAAAATCGTCCGCACTGCAGCCTCACCATAAGTGATCGGGGAGTAGTCCACTTTTTTTGCGACCTTGATCTTAACGAGCATCTTGCCAACTGTTTGTCCGTTTCGTCCCTCGAGCAGTGTGAAGTAAAGGAACGCGATGATAACGTCGATCAAGATGAGCGCGCCAAAGAACGGGCTGATTGAGACCTGTGCCGTTGACGCATCAATGGTGATGGTGCCCGCGCCTGAGAAGCTCAGTATCAAAAAGATGATGGCAAGTATGATTACATCGACGAGTTGTGCGACAAAGCGGATAGCAACCCCCTGCAACAGCGGCGCGGCCGCATAGTGTTCCTGTGTTTCGGTTGCTCCTGATGGCGCATATACAGAGGCACCCTGCGCTGGTTGACCGGCAGGTGGCGCTTGGCCGGTGAATAGTGCGCCACATGCCACGCAGTACTGGGCGCCGGGTGACGCAGGAGTACCGCATTGCGCGCATTTGTCTTCGCTCACTGTTTTCACCTCCTTTGCTTTTGTTAAGCCATAAGGGGAGCATTCCTTTTAATCTTTCTTGCGATTTGCTCTGATTGTGTGCGTGCTGTGGTTTCCTTTCGGCGTTACGCAACGATCGGCTCACTCAATATTGCAAAATCGCAACGCGCTGTTCTCATTTCAAATCCTTTCGCTAGATGTGCCTGCCTGCGGGGTCGTACTTGCAGACTCAGAGCGACGATATGCGCAAAGTTAGCCGGTTATTGGCGAACAAAAAAAGAGAAGAAGGGGCTTACACCCCTAATCACGCTTTCAATACGACGGTGTGCGCGACGCGATCGCCGAAACGTTGTTTCTTGTCTGAGGTCCAAATGAGGATTGCGCCGAGCAGGTAGGGGATGACGTATGGAATCCCGTCGATGACCAACAAAATTGTTCGTATTGCCGCTTCGCCATAACTGATCGCTGAGTAATCCGCCTCTTTGACTACTTTTATCTTGACTACCATCATGCCCACAGTCTGCCCATAGCGCCCTAGAAGCAATATGAAGTACAGAAGAGAGATGATGGCTTCGATCACTGCTGCCGCATAGTTCGCTGCGCCGAAAGGCAAGGCCAGTATTGTGGATATGATGCTTATGATTATTACATCGATGAGTATCGCGACAAAGCGAATAGCGACGCCCTGATAATGCATTTCAAAGCCTTGTGCAGAGTAAGGCGCTTGCGCCCCTGGTGCTGCGTACGCAGCAACGGGCTCCGCGGCTGCTGGGCCTTGGACTGGTTGTGTAACGGCAGCTATTGGTGCGCCACAGCTTTCGCAGAACTTGGCTCCGGGTGCTGCTGGAGTGCCGCATTGTGTACATTTGTCTTCGTCGACGTGTTTCACCTCCGCAGGTTGCGAAGCGGCCGCAAACGGAGCGCCACAGCTTTCGCAGAACTTGGCTCCGGGTGCTGCTGGAGTGCCGCATTGTGTACATTTGTCTTCGTCCAAGTGTTTCACCTCCTTTTTTTAAAACAATAGAGTCAGCATCCCTTTTTAATCTTTTCTTGTGATTGCAGTCAAACCACTGAATTATACGGATTTTCTCGGATCGGCGCCCTAGAAGCTGGATTCGCGGCGGGCATCAAGAACCAGTCCTCGCTAAAAAGATTTATCTTGCGCTTATAATGAGCCGAAACACTCTTCGTGGGGCAGATGTTGTCCGTTTTACACGGCAGGCACCAGCAAAGACCAAAAACTCTGTCGATGCTAGTGATAAGAAAAGGGGGCACGAGGCCCATTTATGCTTTAACCACGACCGTGTGCGCGACGCGATCGCCGAGGCGCTGTTTCTCTTCGGAAGACCAAATGAGGATTGCGCCCAGCAGATAGGGGATTATATATGGGATCAGATCAAGAAACCGCAGGATCGTTCGGACCGCAGCTTCGGAATAGTCGATCGGTGCGCCGTCTGCTTCTCGTACGACTTTGATCCTGACGGCCATCTTCCCGACAGTCTGTCCGTAGTGACCCTCTAGCAACGTGAAGTACAAAACAAAGACTGCGAGCGAAACTAGTCCGCCGACAGCACTGGCCAGTGAAACAGTGACTGTTCCTGAAGCACTGTTCGTAATGACTGCAAGCGCATTGAACGGGATTGACGATATACCCCCGATGATGGCTATAATTATGGTATCGATTAGGATCGCGACAAACCGAATGGCGACGCCTTGGTAGGGCGGTGCGATGTGCGGCACGTAAGAACGAGGTGCTTGATACCCTGGCGCAGGAGCGAACGTGGCCCGTGCGGGTTGTGCTGCTGGGGCCGAGAGTGGTGCGCCACAGCTCTCGCAGTATTTAGTGCCCGGTGACGCTGGAGTCCCGCATTGTGCACATTGATTTTCGTTCAAATATTTCACCTCCTTCTTAAGCCTTAGGAAAGCTACCCTCTTAATCTTTTCTTGCGATTCTACACTGTCGCTCTCAGTGGCCTCGTTTGCTATGAGCGATACCTAGCGTCGATCGACGCGAATAGCGGCTGCAATTTTAGTGCATTCTGCCATGGCAGAATCAAGAAACGGGAAATCCACGAGGGGGCAGAGTAGCAGAAGCTAGGCGGTCAGCTATATATCCACAAAACCGGTGCCACTCTAGAACACAAGAAAAGATCGGAGCGCGCCGATCACTTGCTGACTACAACAGTGTGTGCGACACGATCTCCGAGGCGCTGTTTCTCATCGGACGTCCAGATAAAAATTGCCCCTATTAGATAGTCGAACAAGCCGTCGATGATGCGGAGGACAGTGCGCACAGCTGCTTCTCCGTAGTCGATCGGTGCCCCATCCGCTTCTCGCACGACCTTGATGCTGAGTGCCATCTTGCCTACCGTTTGCCCATAACGCCCCTCCAACAGCGTAAAGTAGAGGAACCATACGACTAGTCCTACGACAGATAGTGCAATAATAGGCCCCAGTGAAACCGCTGACACGTTGCCGTTCGTGACGTTGACAGCTATAGCCGCCACGAGGAGTGGGATCGCTAGTATGCCAGAAATAACCCCGATAATGAGGTAATCAATGAGTATCGCGACAAAGCGAATGGCAACGCCTTGATAGGGCGTAGGAGTGCCCGTGTAGTACGCAGGCGCTTGATAGGTCGGCGAAGGCTGCATAGCAGAAGGAACCTGTTGTGAAGGGTGCGCCCTCTGACCGGTCAGCGTCGCGCCACAGGCCGCACAGAATTGTGCGCCTGGCGACGCGGGAGTACCGCATTGTGCGCATTCTTCTTCATTCACGTATTTCACTCCTTTTTTTAGGAGTGTGCTGCTTTTAGTATTTCAAGCCTTCTTTCGCTTTCAGGATCCGAAAAGTGCGTTTATGCGCCTCTTAGACGTTGCGAAGGAGATAAATCAGGAGCTTTTCTTGCACGTCAGCCACTTTTGCTGTGAGACGGGCGACGTTCACGTGATGCGTGACATCGTCCCGCACTTTGCAGCAAGCTACTTTGCCAAACTTTACCAAACTTTACCACTGCGCAATATGCGGGTAGATCGAGTTTGCTTATCGGGCAAAAAAACGAGCGACCTTTTGCTCGGCAACGTTAACTGCAACATAGATAGATTATATATCTTTTTTTTGTAATCTAAAATATATCTTTAACTTCAGCGGTGGCGTGCGTTTCCGTCTCGAATCACACGTGAGGACGCTTCATCAATGCGACCGGAACGATCCTAGTATTTGTCGGCCTATCGCCAAGCTCGATTGCTCATAGTCCAGTATTCGAAACACACTAGCGATTCGTAGCGCGCAATCTATTTTAAAGCGGCCTCTTTCCGCTCCACGAAGGAGTAGCTGGCGAGATGCGAAGCAGATTTGCTGTGCACTTCAATGGTTCGCAAATCAAGAATCGTAAAATGGGAATCGAAAAGCGCACGGAGCTCGCTTTCGGATGAGAAATACAGCACGGTGCCTAGCGGTGTCCTTCTATACTTTCCCACGCCGCTAAACGCGGGATCTCTCTCATTGAAGCACAGTGAGAGATACTTTGCTTTTGGATTAAGGAGCCGATGCACGTTCGCTACGTACTGCTGGCGCTGCTCAGGGAAAATGTGGTGCAACAACTCCCAATCGTAGGCAAAGTCAAATTTTCCCGTGACGTCTTCCAAATCGCCGAGGACATCAGCAACAAGAAAAGTGCATTCGACCCCTTTTTTCGTTGCATTCTCCTTGGCGCGCTTGATCGTCGTGGGGGCACTATCCACTCCCGTGACCTCAAACCCCCTGCGCGCAAGCCACACCGCGTAGTTGCCGGCACCGCAGCCGAGATCAATCGCTCGGCACGGAGTGACGATTCGACTGTTGACGAGCGCCACCAGCGCCTCAGGTGGGGTTTCTATGTTCCAAGGAATCAGCTCCAGAGGTGTCTTTTGGTAAATCTCGTCAATCTCGATGTGCTTCATGGGATCAAAGTTGGTCACGTCTAGTACCTTAATTAGCAGGCTTGATGTGTCGGCCGACGTGAAATGCCCACTTTTTAAAGAGCGCTGCTGTGATGACCCGGACGATCAGACTTCTTGCTTGCGCGCAGCATCGCTGCGAGACCTCAAAAAAACAGCTGCGAGCGCGTCTGATCAATCGTCGGGAAGCTCCTCAAGATCGCTTGATTGGCACGAGGGACACGCGGGGTCCTCGCCGACCGCCTTGAACTTCTTTCCGCACGCACTGCACCGATAGTTCTTAGGCCACACTATCTCTTCATCTCCGAACGGGCCGCCTACCGAACACACGACTTCCTCACTCTCCTAACAGGCGCCTACGCACCCATACTTGGTTGTGCTTCTCTTTGTATCATTCTTGCCCGCGACATCCGTGGACTCTGTTGATCCGGCTCCGCAGACCACCCTTTATGCTGAGGCAAAGCGGCGCTTTCATTTTCGGGCGCTTGCGTCAGCATAATCGAATGCGACCAGCGAGAGCGTGCCGACGGGGCGGGGCGCAAGCGGAGCTACCCGAATTTTGGCGTGAAACGCTTGCCGCTGTCGCCGGGATAAGGTTCCGTATGGCGAAAGCGATTTTCCCATATCTCCAGAGGTATCGAAGCAAAGGCCTGACAGACGCGGGGGCTAATGTAGTTCTTACAACTTTGACACAACGGGATGTTTTTTTGTTTCACGTTCGCCTCACACGGCAGGCAACGGTTTGGCCGCTAAGCCGGTCAAATGGCCTCAGCCCTCACCAGGTGTTGCCGATATAGGTCTTCGAGCTCGGGCAGCTCCTCCACAGGCGTCGGGATCACTTTCACGTCGTTTTCCATCACCTTCCGCGCAAGATCCCGGAAAATCGCCGCCTCCTCTGACTGAGGGGCATGTTCGACCACGGCGCGCCCTTCGAGCTCGCACGCTTGAATGACGGAGCTGCGCGGAACAAATTCCACAAACGCGCTGCCCAAACGCTGAGCAAACGCAGGAACCACGGCCCGCTCCAACGCCTCATCGCCGTTGCTGTTGCAGATTATCCCTGACAGCCCTGTGTCGCCGCGGCGCGCAAGACGTTGCACCGCCCGCGCAATGTTGTTCGCCGCGTAGATGCTCATAAAGCCTCCGGAACAAACGAGGTAGATCTCACTCGCAAATCCTTCGCGGATGGGCATCGCAAACCCGCCGCAGACGACGTCGCCGAGCACGTCGTAAATGGCCACGTCAATCGCAAAGGTTTCAAACGCCTTGAGGTCTTTCAGAATTTGGAGCGCCGTGAGAACCCCGCGCCCCGCACAGCCGATTCCAGGCTCCGGACCTCCCGCTTCGACGCAGTAGATGCCGCTTGGCGTCTTAAAGACGATGTCGTCGAGCGAAATGGCGTGCGCGTCCTGTCCGTGGCGCAGCTTGTCTCTGTAGATCTCCAAGACAGCGGGGATGAGGTGCCCACCCGCGAGTATCCTCGTTGAGTCTCGCTTTGGGTCGCAGCCGACCTGCATGACGTTGACCCCTCGCTCATTGAGGGCCGCTGAGATGTTCGAAGCGATGGTGCTCTTTCCGATTCCTCCCTTACCATAGATTGCGATTTGTTTCATTGTGATGTCTCCTCTACCAGCGTGCCGCGTACCGCCGTTGCGTTGACCGCCACCGATCGCTCCACTCGTTCTGGATGCACTCGAGCAGATTGAGGATGCCGCGGTAGCCGAAGTACTCCCGATTGAGCAACCGGAACTGCCTGACAGGGCGCACGACCTCAAAGATGTACGGTACGTCCAAGCCCTCGCTCGCGTGTCGCTCGATTGTGCTCCCGAAAACGACCCGCGGCCGCACCGCCTCTAGGCTCCGCCGCGTCGCAAAGACGTCAGTCCCGTACGCGACCTGCGGAGCCAGGCCGAGGTCGTTCAGCTCTTTTTCAAGCAGGCGCTGTGCTTCGGGATGCGCCGAGCGAAGGGCAACGAGCGCGGGCGTCAGCTCCATCTCCTCGGTCGCAAAGCGGACAAGGGGGATGCCGACCGTGGCGTCAGCTACGATAGCTGCGGGAGTCCGATAGAAAAAGCGCGCTACTGGCCAGCGCCGGCGACATGTTTCCATTACTGTGCGCTCGCCTTCGGCGATCAGCTCCTCGGCCGAGCGCTCTGCGTCGAACCGCTCTCCCAGCGCAGTGAGCCAGCGCCGCGTGTTGGTCATCCCGATGGGGAGGGGAAGATCCCAACAGAGCGGTTCGACCCCAAAAGTGTCGACAAGATGCTTGACCGCCCCGTAACCCGCGTCGTGGCTTAACTGAAGCACCCCCTCGGCGGCCGACACGCTTGCAAACTCGCTGAGCGCCGTTGCGTGGGTGAGCGTAGCGAGTACCTGAACGCCGAGCTGGCCGAGAACGTTCTTTACCCATTCCAGATCGGCCATCCACGTTGGATTGGCGTTAGCGTGCGGAGCGACGAGGCACACCGAGTGCGGGATCTTAGGACACCCGTTCCCGGTAAGCGCGCGAAGCATCGCGTCGAGCGCGAGATCGATGCCATCGTATTGCGAACCGCGAAAACCGGCGCACTCGATGGGAACAATCGTGAAGTCAACCCGGGGTTGCATTTCCTCGCACACCGCAATGATATCGTCGCCCACGATCTCGGGCCCGCACGCGCTTAGAACGAAGAGCGCGGCGATGTCGAGCTCTTTGGCCTCAAGGATCGTGCGCGCAAGGAGCTCCTCGCCTCCGTGGACGATTTCATCCTCGCAGAGCTTGGTGCACAGCGTCGTCGTTTGGGCGTAGTCGCAGTCCTGCCAAGAAAAGGCACCGTCAACGAGATAATTGCACCCCTGTGGTGCGTGAGCGAGAACGGCACTGTCACTGACTCCTAACGCTGTTTGGGCTGCGCCGCTCAGAGCACACCTGACGTACGGGTCAAGGCACGCATCGGTGGCCGTCGTGCGCGCGGCATGCGTCTGGTCAGTTTGTTTCGTTTCCGTAGAGCATCCCTCGAAAAAGCGTCGAACGCGGCAGGCGCTGGTTTTCCATAGCTTGTCTGAGCAGTGCGGCGATGTTGTGTATGCCCCGGAAGCCATAGTGGGGCAGGTACACAGGATTGAGGAGTGTGAGGTTTACAACCGGACACCCTGGAAAGCGGGCGGCGTTGCCGAAGAATATCGGGTCGTCAAGACCTTGTGCGATTGCCTCGAGCTCGCCCTCCGTCTCGCGCGACGAACGAAAGCTGCCGAGACGGAAGAGGCCTTTCGTGAGAATCACTTCGGGATTGACCCCAGTGTCCAAGAGGAACTTGATACTGGGCATACGCTCCTTGATCGTATAAGGATGCACGTTAATGACGACCGGATGAGCGCCGCATTCTTCTGCCATACGCGCAAGAGAGAGCGCCCGTATCGGACCGGGAAACTCTGATATCTCGATAACGGCAGTTTTGCCGTCGAGCGTGTCATGCAAGTAGGCTAAATCGGGCCGAATGCGTTCCGTCTCGCGCTTTATTACCCGTGTGGCCTCCTTCCTCATACCCAGCGGGCCCGCGATCCCCATGAGCCATTCCTCTGTCGCTTTGAGCCCGTAGGGCTGTCCAGTCCTACTGTACGGGATGCCAAAGCGCGCTTCCATGGCGTCACCAAGCTTCTGTCCCCAGTCGTAACACCACGAGGCATTCAGCTCGACTTCGCGCGCCCGCCTGATCTCATCCACCGTACACCCGCCAGCGATCACCGCGTTGATCTTAACCCCCACCTCGTGCAGCAGCTTTGTGATCTCATCAAGGTCGTCGCTGAACTCGGTAAGTGATGGGCCCATTCGCGCCCCGATAAGATTGATCGTTCCCTTCCGCATGGTTTTCGGCGGCTCCATCAGGTCCATAATGAGCTCAAATGCGTCCTCGTAGCCGCTGCGGAAGTCGCCGCCAAACCCCTCGCTGCGAAGCGCGAGCACGTGGGCGTGCACGAGCTTTTCGGCCTCACGGGCGACGCTTTCGACGTCGTCGCCGATGATCCCGGAGCAGCAGCAAGAGAGGATGACGATAAGATCGGGGTGGTAGCGCTCGTCCGCCTCCTTGACCGCTTCGAGCAGCTTCCCTTCGCCGCCGTAGATGACGTTCGTCTCGTCAAGGGAGGTGCAGGCAGTTGGCTCGAGGGGAACGCCGCGGAACTCGCAGCACTCCCTCGTCCTTACGATATCTGAGACCCATAAGGGGCATCCCGTAGGACCGTGCACCAGGGGGACCACGTGCCGAATCCCGTTGATGACATAAAACGAAGTGAAGAACTTGCACATCGGCGCGTGCGATGCCTGCAGCTTCGGAACCATCTCGCCCGCTTCGACCTTCTCGACGAGCTGCTGTAGAGTTCCGTGAAAAACGATCTCGTCCATTTCGTCAGGTTCCATATGTCTCTCTCCGTGCCTCGTGTCGCGAGTCGGTACCTGATCTTAGCGCGATCGGGGCGGTCGGTGATTAAAATTTCTCAGCATTTATAATAGTCCGCGTTCCAACGTGATAAAGGTTAGCCGTTCGCGCGCCTCTGAGCGCGCTCACAAAGCTTGGCACGCAAACCACCCAGCCATCGCGCCCGGCTGCGTCCCGAGACGGTGTTTCTGGTCATGCTTGTCCCATGAGCGCCGCAGAGGGCAGCACGGTCAACGGCCTGCTGTGAAGCGTTTGGCCCGCCCCGTGAAATCATTTTTCATCTGACAAGTCGAAACCGTTCCAACAGGCGCCTTGACGCGCCATGTCCAAGCTAGTAGTTCAAGTGCCGCAAGTCACGTCTTGGCGAGGCTCACCGATTGCAAGCCCACGACGTCATTGACCAGTTTGATGTTGTTGTATGCAGGACCAATGAGCTTGATCTGCGCGTAATCCCTATGCACGATCGGAGTAGCCCCGCGATGCCCTAGTAGACTTTGGTCTCGATTGACGTGAGGTTCGCAGTCGCCACATTTCCGTTTTGTTAAGGTCGTCGACCAAGTACGACGCCTCATCAATCGACTTGAACCGGTGGTATATGCGCTTGGAGCGGTGCAGCTCGCAAAGAGAGCCCCTCCAACTAACAAAAGCGCCATCAGCCCAAAGAGGCAATATGGACGCATTTTTCAAGACCGCCGTTGTAGCGTTAAACAAGCTTAGAATACGAGTGTCGCCTTACGGCAGACGGCGGCATAATGCAGCAGGAGCCCCCTGTCTTCACTCTGAGAGTAAAAAAGCTCAAAGTTGTCTTCGTCACGGCCCTTCGGCAGTGTGTCCATATTCGATGTTCTCAAGCGTCGAGTATGCAGAGCCTCGCACATAAATAATGTCCGGATTGTTCAAATCAGGAGGTGACTCTGCCCCCTCATCAAACGAAAAAGACCAGTAGCGCATCAAGCCAAGGACAACGATTGCCGTAACATAACTCAGCGAAATCACCAAGATGAGTCCACTTCCACCACCTCCTGCTGAAACCGGGATTGGCGCAAGCGACCCGTTATCAGCCGTCGGCTGCGTCACGTTTGTGGTGACGGCATCCGCAGGATTCGCAGCATTGCCTGCCGCCGTGTCGGCACTGGGTGCGGCACTAGGTGCCCCTCCAGTTTGACTTGCCCCGACCGTCGCTGACGCGCTTGATGATGTAGATTCTGAAGCCGTTTGATTTACAACGGTGAGCTGAAAAGGCACTAACGGAATCGTAAGCGTTTGTGACTGTGGATCCGCTGTTGTCGATGTGCTTTGCGTCTGAGCTGACGAAAGGCTTGATAATATCTCGTACCGTTGCCCACTCGCCCCCGACGCGGGGGCCGACGCGTTGACATCTGTAGCCGCTGCTGGACAGATTGTAGCCAGCGCAGAAAAGCACAATAGCGCGGCAACAATCATCGTCGCACATAGCAGGCGCCCTTTGATCATTCTAGTTCTTCCTCAATTGAGGGTTCACGTCTATTTGACTGAGCTTCGCGGCTTCTATTCGCATCAAAAAAAACACTTGGGAACGAGGATCACTGCAGGAACGCAAGTCAATAGCCAGCGACAGACGCACTTTTGTCCAGTGGCTCTCTACAAGTTGAACCATTACCGAGGTGTTGTGCAAAGAAGACGAGGCCCATGCGCAGCAGGTTCTTCGCTCTTCACAAAGAGGTGCCACTTCTTCGCAAAAAAAGGCGCGCCACGCCGTTGCCGTTTCTCGTCCTTACGCCACTTTTAGACCGCACGTTCGCCATTGGCCATTGCGGTTTGACTTGCGTTGTTTGTTGTGTTTCCTTGTCCGCGCGATATCTTCAAATGCTCGCGTACCACCTCCCCGTACCTTCCTATTTGCGGAGGCAGGTTACCCCGTGCCAACTCCCGGTACCGGAGACACCGCGGGATATTAAGCGTAATAGCATTTGCATTGCATGGATATATACTAATCCCTAATAAAAAGGTAGCGTAAGCGCATTATCGCATATATGTCCCTAGAGACTTTTATAGTCTAATTAATTTGCTTTAAGAGCTTTTTTGAAACATGAAAGCCGTTGAAGAGATAGACTCGAGATGCGATCTCAATTGATTTTCGCCCTGATGCAATTCGACAGCCATTTATACGAGGATAATCGCCTAACATAACATGCCGCAAATTTGTACGGCAGTTAGCGACGAACACTTTACCACGATCCTCACCCGCGCTGAAAGCGAAGGCAAATCAAAAGCGCGCATCGCAGCTGAACTCATAAGCTACGCATTAGCGGACAACGAACACGAGGCTGCACGACTGAAACGAGAGATCGAGCTGAAAGACACGCTCATAGAACAGCTCCGCGACGAAAATAGCTTTATGAAGTCGTCGTTTGCAACCCAGACAGATATGGCCGGCCGGCTGTTGCACCTGCTGACTGAGGGCGTGCGAGACGACACAGAAGTCGCTGGCGATAACGGCACGGAAGATCGCTTATAGATCTTTGAGCAAAAAACCGCGAGGGGGTAGGGCCTTAACCGGTTGAATCACATAGCATTGCGTTTCGCAACCTACTTTCAACCGCCCAAAGCGTACAATAAGTCGGTAACATTTAAAGACATGCTAATGGTGCCGCTCTTATGCTTAGGATTCGTTTCCTCGCTCAAGACTTCACCCCGTCGCCCCTTGCCGCTATCAGAGGAAAAAACGCGACCGCGATCGAGCGGCCGTTCTCATCTTCAGCCGCCAAATCTGCGAAATGCGGCCGTTTCGACAAAGATGGCGACGAGCGCAAAAACGCCGCATACCACCAACGCCTGCCCAATCGCAGTCCAGTCAAAGCCCGTGAGGAACATCGGTCGCACTGCAAGGATCGCATAGTTGACAGGGTTGAACTTCATGGCGTCTTGAATCCATTGAGGAGTCAGATACGCAGGAATCAGGATGCTTGATAGGAACATCAGCGGCAGCGTGATGAGGTTCGCGATAAGCACCACGGGCTCCGGCCGCTTCATCGTGACCGCGATCGCGGCCACCAAGCCCGTAAGACCGATTCCTAGCAAGCTTACGATGAGAAACGTCATGAGGACACCGCCGACTCCTGTTGCCACGCGTGCGCCCATCAAGAAGGAGACGATCAACACAACGAATACCTGCAGAACCCACGTCACCGCTATGTAGAGCAGACCGCCGACGATTAGAGAGTAGCGATTAACCGGCGTCGCGATCATTTTCACGAGCACGCCGTAGTTGATGTCGTTGAGCAGTCTAAATGCCAGAGCGTTCGCGTTGAACACCGCCAACATGACGATGAGCCCAGGGGCAAAGAACTGCACGTAACTGCCTGACGTAAAGCCAAGCGTCGTGATGCTCTGGAAGAGCTGCGTAAACAGGACAAGCCAGACCAGTGGTTGGATCAATAGAATAAGCATCCAAAAGGGGTTGTGCACGAAGGTGCGCAGGTACCTGACCAGGGTGTACCACGTGTCCCACAATCCATCCAACATGACTATCGGGGCCTCCTGATCCACGCGGCCCTCGCGCCGACCGCCTTCCCTTTCTCCTCGCGTATTTTACGGCCCGTATATTTGAGGAAGACATCATCGAGCGAGGGGCGCGCGAGGGCGATCTCTCCAACCGTCAGGCCGCTTGCCTCAAGCAAACGCAGGATCTGAGGCACGGCGACGCCTCCCTGGTCAACGTAGATATTGAGTGCCTCGGCGGTGGGCTGCACGTCCTTCACGAAGGGCTGCGCAGAGAGCAGCTGTCGTACCTTCTCTATCGTCTGAGCGTGTTGGTCAGGCTCCTCGACTGGCAGTGTCAATGATACAACGTCGCCGTGAATCTCTCCCTTTAGTTCGTCGGGCGTTCCGAGGGCGACGACGCGCCCGTGATCCACAATCGCTACGCGGTCACAGAGCTTGTCTGTCTCCTCCAGGTAGTGGGTGGTCAGAAGGATAGACATACCGTCTTTGTTGAGCGCGCGAATATAATCCCATATGCGAACGCGGGTCTGAATATCAAGCCCGAGCGTGGGTTCGTCAACCACAAGAAGTTGCGGCCTATGCATGAGGGCAGTGCCGATTTCAAGCCGTTTGCGCATGCCGCCCGAATACGTGGCTACCAGTCGATCAGCGGCGTCGGTCAGTTCCAAAAGCTCGAGGAGTTCATCGACCCTACTTCGGATCGTCCGATTGTCAAGATGATAGTAGTGCCCAAAGAGCGTCAGATACTCACGGCCAGAGGAGTATTCGTCCACCCCTGCTTCCTGAGCGGAGTAGCCCGTTATCGCTCGCACCTTGCGTGGCTCCCTGAGCACGTCATACCCTCCCACGCGAGCACTGCCTGAGGTGGGCCGCGTGATAGTCGCGAGCATGTGAATCGTCGTCGTCTTTCCAGCGCCATTAGGCCCAAGCAGGCCGAATATTTCCCCTTCTTGAATCTCGATGCTGATATCGTCGACGGCGCGAATGGTCTTGTTGTAGATCTTCGTGAGATTGTACGTTTCAACGATGTTCGTCATTTCGGGTTCCTGAGCTGTTCTGCAGGCTTTAATGTTGACGCGTCCCTAGTGCGGAAGCCGCTCGGCGCGCATTCCGAAGCTGCGCGCCCTCCAAAGAACAGCAGCAGTCGCTTGCCTTCTTTGACATCCTGTGACATCGTCTGGTCCTAAGCGACCTTCGTCATGCGTGAACAGCCGTAGGTGCGCAAAAAAATTATTTCGTTTCCGACTCTTTTTCCTGCTCTTCGTCGGCGAACTCCACGAGCTTGAGCAGGATGATCCCCTTTTCCGGCTTTGCCTTCATAAGGAAGTACTCGCCGCCGTCCAGGTTAAAAAGTTCCCTGATCTTTTTGGGAATGACAACGTAGTAGGACGTGCCGTCAGGGCGCATGTACCCTTTGACGAGCACACGCTGATGTTCCGATTTTTCCTTCTCCATTCTATCTCGTGTAGCGGCGCAGGCCGCTAGCAGTTAGGATAAGGGTGAGATACGGATCTCACCGCTCGATCCAGCCCTTCATCAAGCGCAAGGTTTCCATTTTGTGCTGTACAAGCTTGACTTTAAACTCTTTCTTCATGATCTTCTCGTCGAGCTTGCGAAGCACATACTGCTTCTTGGCATCATCGTCCAGCTGCTCCCACATCATTTTCTTCATCATCCACTTCTTACCCATATCGTGATGGGTTCCCATCTCACCATAGTGTCTTTCGTGCATAGTTTGTTCGCTCCATTTATTTATGTTAAGTATGCTCAACAGTTTGAGCATCTTTATACTTATACTTATGTTTGAGCATTGTTGGCGCCCTCGGCGGCCTCTTTATGCTAGACGTGCCCGTCCTGAGCTTATGGTTGCGTAGCATTGAAGCGCCGCCAACTCACTTCACAAACCTAGACACGCAACTTATGAACGAATGGCGTAACAGGAATGCGCCGTTAAAACCCACAGTGGCGCACGCAATGGCGCTCGGAGCATAGCTTTTTATCGCTTCCAACCAAAAGATCACGGCATGGACAGCGAGGAGGACACAGATGCGCACAGCTATAGCGCGCAAAAAGAAGAAAAGAGAAGACTGATAGACGCCCTTGTAAAACTACTCCTTATTATCGTCGTCGTAGTCGTTATCTCCTCTTGTTTGAAGTTCGTGTAACGAACACCGTTGCTTAATTCTTCTGGTCTTTGTTATCCCATCTTGTTTGAAGTTCGTGCAGCGAATTAACCGTTGCTTAATTCTTCTGCATCGTCGGTCGAACTAACTGGTTCACTACATTAGTTAAGCGCTCTGCGCAACGTCTGCAGTTCGGATCATTCACGTTCACACAGCCTACGTGACGCCCGTAGTAGCACGCGTTATTTTCTGCGATCATTGTATAGTGGCGGCATCCTAACTCATTCGCTGCGCATTCTCGTGTGCAGCATCGAGGATCTCTGCTACGGTGAGATCGGTATGTACCAAGGTGTGAAGCGTGCTTTCGATGATGGCGGCGATGTGCCGCTCGTATTCTGTTACTACTATTTTAGCCATCACGGTCACCTCCAAACCAGACTGCGCAAGAAAGTTTCTTAAGGCCGCGTGAGACGGGCTTTGTGTGCGAAAGCGTGACCACAACTTTGCGTCACACTCCCTGCACAAGCGGACACCGTTCAGTGACAACTCCCATACGTCTATCGCTTCTGTAAGATGTTATTCTGGCATCTTAGGCGCCGGCAAGACTTCCTTCTTGAATCCAGAAAACCCAGGCAGCCGACATCAGGATCAGGCTCGAATAGAAAGCTTGATACAGTTAAGAATGTCACATATCGCTTGTATGGCGCACAAGGGTGAAGCGCATCTAACGATCGTCACGAAGCTGCTTGAGGAGATACGCATGCAAGATTCGGTGCAGACCATCGTTGTCGAGGCTAACAAGATACTCCACGGAAAAAGCGGTGCCACTCGCCAAATCGATATCTACTGGGAGTTTGTGACGGGCGCAACGGCGTGCAAGTGTGCAATAGAAGCAAAACATTGGGATAAGCCAGTCAGTCGAAGAGAACTCAGCAAGTTCCGTGCAGTGCTTAATGATTTGCAAGGGCAGCACAAGGGGGTATTCGTCGCATCGAGCGGGTATCAAAAAGGGGCGCACAACTTCGCGGAGCGCTATGGCATTGACGTCTACATTTTTCCCTTCACCATCGAAATGACCAACGATGAGGTTACCTTTTTTATCCCCAAATTTGAACATATCGCACCAGTATTTGACGAAGAATGGATAGAGAGCGTCTTGATGCCTAAGCTCCGAGAGGGGGCGTCTTTAGAGATTAACGCGCGCAGTCCTGACGAACAAACGCGTCTTTTTGATGAGCACTACGCCGCTAAGACCGTACGAGAGGTCCTTCACGAACACTACTTGGCTGAGATACGAGAGGTGCCCGCTCACGAAATCTGCATACGGTTTGATCGGCCAACGTATGTTGATACCGGCGATCAAAACGTGCCGATGTTGAGGGTGAACGGCTTAGACGCGCTTTTTTCTGTAACGTCGCGCGTTGAGACCTTCAAACGCGTTTCGAAGGATTACGCGCACGGCGCGGTCGAATTCATGCTCACCGACGCGCTCACTGGGCAGTAGTCCGACCGCTTAAAGCAGAGACTCACGAGTGGAGCAAACAAAGCCAAACCGTCTCGTCCCGTTTTTTCCTAGCGCCTGCGTAGGCGTCGAGCATGACTAGGTTCATCACGAGATGATGATGCCGCGTTCAAAGGCGAATTCTTGTAGTTCGAATTGAATGCTCGCGCCGACATCCAACGGCTGAGTGACCGCAAAAAACGTTTATCTCTAGTGCGACACCTGCTTTAGGTGGGGTCCAATGACGCGCGAAAAGAAGGTTTTGGTGAATCTATGCCATTTAATGGCTTTTACGCTGGTTGCCGGAAACTCCAACGTCAGCGCCGTTTTTCAAAGTGGGGCTGGGTTTACGATCATGTATCCCGCACGCCCCGCCTGTTCACACCTCCAAGTTGCCCACCTGCGGCTTAAGATAAACAGGTTTAGAACGAAAATAGCGATTTTCTTGTCTCTAGTTATGCAGTTTTGTTTGCCCGTTTAGCAGTTATCGCGAGGCCGTAAAAAAAACCGAGAGATGCCTGCGCTTACAGAAAGGTCCCTTTTACTATTGGACGGTCTTGTAACGAAGGCTGCGATCAAACGTAGTCGTGAGTCGTGTCTGGCGTTCTTCCACTGCACGTGGGCGCAAATAGAAGGCGCGCGGCCAATACAGAGCTTGAGCCCGCCGCAAGACGGATTGTTCGAGGTAGCCCACTGGGCGGGCTCGTGCTCTTCAGCATCGACACGCCTATGCTGTGTAGATCGTATTTAACAGTCTTCCGCGCGGTGTGAAAGTTTTGCAGCATTGACCAAAGCAGCGTAAGGCCCCTGGTTAGGCCAACCGTCCGCACAGCGAATAGGACGTCGCTCGCGTTGCGGCGTCTTTTTTTAGCTTCACAATACGGTCGATACTGAGCTGAACCGAACAAGAGGAATGAAGAGCGTTTTGCTGGCAGCTTTGAGATTACCTTGTGTATTCTCCGAGCTTTCCGTCACCCTCACCGGGTCGCCAAAAGGGCCGGACGCGCAGCTAACGATAACACTTAAATTAGGTTAGCGTCTCCCAGTAAAGATATCAAGGTCGATTGCGTTCCCCATCGCAGTATATCCCGCCGGGTTCGGATGCACGCCGTCAGACATTACGAGCGCTGGATTTGAATGTCCGGGATTCAGTGGGTTGTCTATGACTGCATAAAAATCGATGAGGGGGTATCCCTTCAAATTAGCGTACTCGGCTATCCACGCGTTCAAACTATCCCGTTCGGCTAGGTGGTAACTGTTGGGTATGACGGTACACAGCACAGGCACGGCGCCGTAGGATTCGACACGAGTGCACATCGCTTTGATATTTGCCTGTGTCGTTGCAAGCGGTACCTCACCATTTGCGAGGTCATTAGTACCGCCCATTATAATGACGAAATGCGGGTTTAACGCGAGGGCCGCATCTGTACGGGCGAGCATATCCGCCGTTTTAGCCCCACCAACGCCCTGATCGACTACCTTCCAATTGCCGCCGAGCCGTGCTTGGAGATGATACGGCCAGTTGTTGGGGGCAGAAAACCCTTCCGTAATTGAATCCCCGATGCAAACTACAAGGTGCGCGTGCAGCGGGTGCGGCGAAGCGGTTGGAGACGGGCTGGTGCTGTCGCTGCTACCGAGGCTAAACGTGCCCGCGCTTGGGAACCCCCAACCGCCGCCGGACGGTAAACCCCAACCGCCGCCGGACGGTAAACCCCATACATTAGGACTGGGAAAACCAAAACCGAGCACAGGAACTACCAATATGACAATTGCGATACTCGCTGCTAGTTTCTGCTTCATAAACCAATTCGCAAGACGAGAGCGATGCAACTTAAACATTGCTATTTTCAACGTAAAGCTAGTTTTACACCCCTTTCTACAAGCCTCTGCGCCGGCCCAAACAACGACGGAACGATTAGAACGGTTCTTGTGCTTAACAAAAGGGAAGGTAGTGCAATGATTTGCTCTATTTGCCTTAGTGTGTACAAACAGTAGCGATTATCGTTATTATTGATTTGGATCATCTCATCCCTTCAAGGCGCAAAATCGATTTTTTAAGCCGTGCCTAGTCACTAGTTTGAACGGGCCTAGAAATCGCTCTAAATCGAAAGAACAAATGCAAGGTAGACGGAAAAAATAGGCCTAAACCACGGGACCTACCGGCTTTTTTTTTAATGGCCCGAAAAACATGAAAACACTAAAGAAAGAGAATAGGAAATGTTAAGTCAGGATTACAAAGGGGGATTAATCAATGCTAATTGGGTTCACAATGATGAACGTTAATCGGGGCGCAGAATACGAAGTGTGGCAGGAACTAGTGAAGATTAGTGGCGTAACAAGAGCTGTGCATGTTTTTGGAGAGTTTGATTATGTCGCCATCATCGAAGCGAACGAACTTTCCGAGTTGAACCGCGTGGTTGATGACATAAAGCTCATTCAAGGGGTTACGACGACACGCACGTTTGTTGAACATCAGCTTCCATTTATGAAAAAATAAAAGAACGACCAGTATAGCTCTTCGTTATGTACGTTCGAATAACGGCAAAAATGAACTTTATCGTTAATTTGCCAACGCCACATGGGAGGCTCAGATTCGTGCAATGACAGCTTTAATGGTCTCGTTTGGAACTGTCTGGACTGCCGAGCCGTTTTTTAAAGAAGTGCAAGAGCGGTTCGGAATAGGTCGCCGTTCTAAATGCGCCCCCCTAGCCGCTTTACCAGTTCGTCGTCAAATCTGTAAATATCTGGCACTATTCTTTCAGGACGTATTTTCTCGCGGAGTTCTTTACAACACGCCTCAAGTTGCTCAACTCGCTTTTTTAACTCCTCAACATCGTCTTCGATCAAGTTCGTCACCTCTCTGCATTGTGACAAGCGTTAGCTACAATCAGGGATTAAAGACCTTGCGTCGGTTTCAAGCATGGTATATTACAGTTCTGGCAGTTAAAGTCAACTAATTAGCGCGTCCTATGGTCCCCGCATAGGGTTGGAGGCGTCGAGTATCGCTAAGCGCGGGGGCATTACACGCATAGATGAACAATAGATAAAGCGTTGGTCAGGTCGCTCGCGTCTATGTTTTCTAAGGTTTGCTCTCCCCACGCTGGATCTCGAGGAATTAAGTAGGCCGGAGTCTGGTCAATGAGCTTAAGGCGGCTATCCCATTGGGTAATGACGCGTGCGTCCTCCAACTCCCACTTCACTTCTACGTCCATATCAACGGACTTTAATGAGTCATTAACAATCGACGCCCCGAGCTTAGAGCTCGCCTCACAGATAAGCTCTGCTCCCGGTAGCGCATCAGCGAGTGATGAGAAAAAGCGCTTGATCTCTGCCTCTTCAAAGAACCACAAAATGCCCTTTGCTAATATGAAGATGCCGTTATCGGTGTGACCCATGTCAGCACACCAGCTCGTGTCAAACAGCGACTTGGCGATGTACTTGACTCGATCGGTTTCAGGCAGCAACTGCTTGCGCAGAGCGATCACGTTCGGGAGATCGAGATCGTACCATTCAATGGATCCGTTATCGACCCTGTAAAAGGCTGTGTCGAGGCCTGCGCCGAGATTCATTATCGACGCATCAGGATGTGTGCTGATGTACGTTCGAAGCTTATCGTCGAACTGCCGCGCTCGTGCCGCAGATCTGAAGCTATCCTCAACAGTGAAGCGCTGCTCGAAGATTGAAAAATCGTAGTCAAGATGATTGACGAGCTCAATAGCTTTAACATCGTTCAGTAGCTCAGGGTGTGCTTTGCTTGCCTGTGCTCTGTGCCACAGCGAGACTACCAACGTCTTCTCAAGTGAACTGAGCTCAGCGCTCATAATTCATTGAGAGATGAAATAGATGTGATAAAGCTTTTGTGAGCGCGTAGGATGAACGTATAAGTCGGCGCTGCCTGAGCACGGTTATCCTATATGCAATATAGAATTTGAGCAAATCTGACTAGACTTAAACGGACTCAAGCAACGCTAGGTGGTCAATGAAGCAACGGCTTTGCAAGTGCTTAGCGCTGAATGCCTATCTTCTTCGCCCACGCGGTCATATCTGAGAGCTTCAGCACGGGGTGCACCTTCACCTTGCCAACGAGCCTGAATGGTTCCAAGGCAGTGTTCAAGGCTTCGTTGTCGTTTGTATCAACAACCAAGAACCACAAGTGGCCTGGTGCATCGGTATATGCCTCAGTGAGGGTAACGCCGGACCGCTCCACGTGTTCGACGACCTTAGCAATGAAATCTTCATCACGTCGCACAAGTCCTCCCGGACAGTCTTCAGCGGTATGCTTAGCAACGACCATAAAGAGCAACACATCACCTCCACAGACAGCTGGCAGCGGGTTGTGCTGGCGTGTTTATATCTCTTCCCGCTTTTTTGGACCGCTTGAGGTCTAGATTGCCGCTGTGCATAGCATTTGTCAGTGCTTACGCGCGTCTGTGATGTATGACGCAGAAGTTTACCGCGGTAAGCTTTGCTCTGACCGTGCGCCTCGCTTTGCTTATCCCCTCAGCCAGATAGCAGCGACACTTTCGTGGTGGCTTTTTCCCAGCACCCAATCCCTGATTTCAGTGTGTAGTGCTGTTCGTCTCTTACCCTAGTAAACCTGCTTTAATGGAAAAGCACATGGTTAAGCTACGTTCTAGAGACGGTGACTGAAGCCAGCGTTACGCATCCTGAGGGGAGGGCAGGCAACCCCGGATAATCACCGCTCGACTCACTGGCCGCTTGGTATAGTAAGAGAATCTCGTTGGCGTTTTGGTCTGCAGCGAGCGCAGTAATATCATACCTTCCGCTGGTCTCAAAATCTCCCATTGACCGTTTGAGGAGACAGCAACGGGTCCATCTTGTGGGTAATGGCGGTTCGCGTTGTAATCATATAATGCAAGCCATAGCCAATATTGTCCTCCCCCAATGTTTTGGGCCGTGCCCTTAACAAATACTGAGTTTTCCACCCGCGTATTATTAGTGGGGGTTGTAATGGTAGCTGCTGGAATTCCAGGTATATACTCAGGTTGATGAACGAATGGCATAGGAAAAGGTTGCGGAGGGCTGTGACTTAAGTTTTT
>JACWML010000066.1 GCA_015661395.1 Methanomicrobia archaeon
ATTATATCCTTGATTTGGAAGAGTTCTATTTCTGTATGCTGGAAGTGCTAACGATAGGTACGACGTAAAAGGTTACCCAAAGGCAAGATCAGAATATCAAGAAAAATATGTTTTATGGCCCGGAGGACAAGATCAGGATAGACGCAAGAAAAATGATAACCTTGAAAGACAGATAGCCTTAGCCTTCCACCCAAAGCTCCTGCGGCCTCAGCCCTTCCTCTTCGCCGTGTTCGGCTTCTCCGATAGCCTCTTCTGAATAGCCGTATTTTATGTTGTGCTTTTTAGCTTGATCATATGCGTCTATGGGCGCAAGAATCCATATTACGATCACGCCGAGTCCAGACATCGGAATTGTCGCCCAAAAGAAGAAATCAAATGACGTGAGAAATAGGATCTAAATCGAGTTCGATCGAACACTTGCAACAGGAACTTGGCGATGGTGGATGCTAATCAAGTTCTTTACGGCATAACGGTAATTGCCTCACTTGTTGTAATCGGCGGCGGCGCTGTAGCTGTCTATGTATACTGGTCTTGGAGGAGATTTGCCAGTGGCAATTGGACTATACGAAGCATCGGCTTCTATCCGGAAGCAAAAAACATTAAAATTGAGCAAACGATGTGAATGGAAGCCGCCTCTGGAGAGACATTACCACCAGAAGCGCTGAGCATTAAAGCTTCGGAAGGCGATCCTTGGACGCCAGTTGGAGGACTAACCCGTTTCAAGTTCACCGGCACGATAAACCCCCCAGCGGTACTCGTATACTTTGTAATCATAAACCCCAACCTAAATCCGGCAGTGGTGAAAGAAATCGTTTTTACAGTAAATCATCTCGACGACGAGCGTACATATCGATTTATCCCCACTCATTTTGCAGAGAAAGGTGGTAGCATCTCTCAACCTCTGGGGCCAGTTGGTCTTCAATTTAAAGCGTTTTGGGGATCACTGCTCGTTCAGCCTGCATCATGTAGCGCCCACCGACTCGTACTTATTCCCACATTTGAAGACTTGGAGTTCAACTTAGTTGCTGGAGAATATGAATACGCGATCGAATTTGTATTTGAAAGTTTGTTTAAGATTATGAAAATGATTTTCAAAGGCAAAAGACGTATCGCAGTGAAAGCCGATATTGACCAAGACGCTGAGGAAGCGTGGAAACGCAAAGAGCCGGCAATATTGCCATCTAACTTTCTACACGCCAGTACAAGCCACGTCAAGCGGGGGTGGCAGTTCTGGAACAGATAGTTATCGTCAGCGCCTACCGCGGAGCCCGCTGTTCATCCGTTCCAGAGAAAGCTATTCCCGATGTGCTCCGACGCTTAGCTTCAGCCGCAGAACAGCTTGGCAGGATGCCTCATCAGGCTGAAACGGCAGACGTATATGAAATGCTTGCGCAAGCGCTAAAGCAGGTCGAGAGTTCATAGCGTGACAGAATGAACGTTAGAGAAATCATTCGCGATTTCGTGTTTATAGCGCTTCTCTTCGCAGACGGGTTGTTTCGGAGGTTGCGTGGGCTGCCGCCGCGGATCGACTAGTTATGGATATCATCGCTTTGACATTCGCCGCTCGCGATAACCGTCGCCCTAAATTTCAAGCACAGAAATCGCAAGCTTTTCTGCGTCGTGTGCGCACATCACCTGCTGCAACACGTCAATGATTTGACGGAGAGGTGGCTCAGCAGCCTCTTGCGCGTCTGGGCGCCCATGCGGCTGAGCTAGAATCGAAGTGGCAAACGCAGCGAGGGTCTGGGCACGCTGCTGTTTTAACTCAACGGCAAACGTTCGCGCGCTTCGGGCTTTGATGAATCGACGAGTTAGACGATATTCAGCAGCAGATAAGTAAGCTCCGGGAGTAAGAACGGACTTAAGAGCGACCAGCGTCAGAATCACTGCCAGAGGGCCCGTTTGCGAAGAAACCTGACTTCTCAAAAAATAAGAGACGGCTAATCGTCGTTCCCAAGCTTGAGGCGCATTTCATGTAAACAACGTTCGAAGCGCTTCTTCCTAACTCCGCACCAATATGCCCCGCTTTGAATAGAGATACACACTAGGTGCTAAGTTAGCAAAAATGAGCGTGAGCGCAGCTCCAGAAATACCGATCAAGGGAATCAAAACCACGTCTAGGCTGATGAGCACCGCCAGCGCAAGAACGCTGCTTATCGTAACCACTTTCGCCCCACTCGTGCCAACGGATCCTGCGAGTGAAGCGTAGGACTCATCAACTACCACGATCACCGCTGCGATTGCAAAAAAGAACGCAGTCTCCCAGCTGAAGGGGTAGCGACTTCCATAAAAAATGAATGCGACAAACTCCAAAAAAACGATTGAGGGCACGAGCGAGACGGCCACGTACGGCACTGCCCTATTCATCTTGCGAAAGAGCGCCTCCCTGTTGCTGCTCTTTGACGCATAGGGAAAGAAGCTTGCGTTAAAAATACCCCACAGCATGAGGGCTACGGTTATGGACGGCAGGAAGTACGCGTTGTAGATGCCGACGTTTGCTGTCGTCGTAAATGCATTGATGAGCAATCTGTCGACGCCCAGAAATGCGGCTGCGAAAGCTCCGGGAGCAGCGAAGAGCGAGTAGCTGATTATTTTCTTCGCCCAAAACCGGTCAAATTGGAGCCTCAGATAGGTGCGAAGGTACACGACCAAGATGAGGCCAATGACAGCGTACGAGACATACGATGAGTACGCGGCTACCTGCCACGACCTCATATCGTCGCTCACAAATGCGAGAAACACGGCGAGCAATATAACTGATTGAGTGACATTAGCAAGCGCATATGCCTTCATTCTTGATAGGATTCTGAGAGGGCTCATCATGAGCGCAAAAAACGCAGAGATAACGGCGTACGCGACCGAGAAGAGGAATAGTGCCGAAGAAATCCCGAACAGCCGGGATAATTGCGGGGTGAGTAAAACGTAGATAGCCGTGAGAGCGGCAGTGAGCAACGCGATTTGAATGCTGGAAGTGGAGATGATTCGAACCCGAATGGCGTCGTTTTGTGCCCCAGAAGCGTATTTTATCATCGGCGCCATACTTAGCCCCATAAGGACGGCGAGAATAACGCTCACCGTCAAAATGATGCTGAAGCTGCCGAACTCGTCTGGGCCCAGTGCGCGTGCCGCTATAATGCTGAATACAAGCGTCACTAGTGCTCCGGCAAGCGTGCCGACCGCCACCTGCGAGGTGCTCACGAAGAACCTTTGAGCTTCGCGGCCCATCTCTTCCTTGAAGATAAGTTCGTACGGCACGCTGAGCAGACGATAGCCGAATTGCCTAAGGCTTGCCATGAGTGGAACCGAGACAGAATTGGCTTCGTTTGGTATATAATTTGAGCAGCATCGACTCTTTAAGACTGGCAAACACTATTATTTGACATAGCCTATCGTTACCTATGCAACCGATCTGCACGCACACTATAAGCATCCAAAGCTCGAAGCCCTCTCACGCCTACCCCATTATTCGCCTCCCGCGTGAATATCGAGAGTTGGCGGGTTCGCAAGCAGAGATCTATCAAACGAGCTATGACGATGGAATTGCTTTCTTAGTGAAGATCGTTGATCGTTCTAAAAAGAAGCTTAGCAGGGGCTCCAATTTCGAAAAGGAGCCTTCACACGGCGGAGGTCGCCGGTTCGAATCCGGCCGAGCCCATTTGCGCGAGGTGCTTTGTCGAAATAGAGGGCTCTGGGGAGTTTTTTGATTTTCGTTTTCCAGAAGAAGTGATTTAAGTTCCGCGATTCGTGAATCGAGTTCATACAGACGAGCTTCTAGGTCTTGCTGACAATTTGGTTGTATAACTTTAGGAGTAAGTTGTATAACTTCAGAACCTATTTCGGCTTGTTCGTCGAAAGTGACCCGAGTGCCCGCTTGTTCTCGTGCTTGGTTTCAAAAATCTCAGCCGTCTTGCCAATTTTGTCTGCATAGACTTTAGGCAACCTAATGAGGGGGTAGACAATGCCTGCCCTGGCGTTTAGTTTGGTAACCTTTGATTTTCCGATAAGTTCCATAGTCTCACCGACATATCTAACACCATCTCTCCTACTTTTTGGATTGCCTTGAACGGTAAATAAAGAAGAGCCAAATCAAGAATGCAATTAAACCAAGCGGGAAAAACAGAACAAGCAACACTAAGACAATGATGAATCCGGTCAGATACAGCGTTAACGTCCTACCGAGCGTTTGCATCCGTTCTCCCGTGCTTTTCTCGCTGGAAGTTGTTTGTAGACTACTCGGTGGGTAGGTTTGTGCAGTTGACGGGGGTGTGAACGGTGGCGGTGATGCCGAAGCACGTGCAAACCTCGTACCACAGCTTTCACAAAACGTAGCCTCCGGAAACGAAGCTACACCACACTTTGAACAGTATTTTCGGTTATCCACGTCAGACATAAACGACTACATCTAGCTGACGCAACTACTTAAGTTTTGATTCTTTGGCTTTTTTTACGTACTACCTCGGAGTTTTGCGAACTCCTCTTTTGAATAAACACGGATTTCCAAGGTTTTCCGCCGCCCCGTTTTTTTACCTCCACCAAGGGCGGGCGTTGATACTCCGCATAGAGCACGGCATATTCCTCTACAAGCGATTTTCGCGTCCCTTTTAAACCTAAAGCCACCTCGAGCTCGCGCATCGTTTGCATTGATATCGTCTCCATGTGCAAAGCCTCGTCTCTTAATTTTTTTCGCTAGGTATATGCGCCTTCTCCGCGTTTGCCTCCGACGGCCAAGACTTGCGCCCGCGTTTGTAGCGGCCAAGCGACGACGATTGCCCAACGCCTCTTCAGCGTGCAGGACTGGGCGACACTAGGACGGCGCGGCATGTGAACTCTAAATTCAACTAAAGTTCAAGTGCTAGATAAAAGGGAAACAGCATACTGTGGTACATTTACGTCGCTCCAATCGCGGATAACTCTTAATCCCGTATCGCTTAATACCAATTGTGAACCACCAAACGTCGCAGAGCGCTGCTAAGGTTCTTCAATTTAAGGAGAGAAAAATGAGTACAATTAAAACCGAAGACGGCACGCAGATCTACTACAAGGACTGGGGCAACGGACAGCCTATAGTGTTTAGCCACGGTTGGCCCCTCAGTGCCGACGCATGGGATGCCCAGATGCTGTTTCTAGCGCAAAACGGCTATCGCGTGATTGCCCACGACCGCCGCGGTCACGGACGTTCGGAACAGACGTGGGACGGCAACACGATGGACCAATATGCTGATGATCTTGCCGATCTTGTCAACGCGCTAAACCTGCGCCAGATGATGATGGTCGGTCACTCCACGGGCGGCGGCGAAGTCGCTCGCTACATCGCACGGTACGGCACGTCCCGCGTCGCCAAGGCAGTGCTTGTCAGCGCGGTTCCGCCCCTGATGCTCAAAACTGCAGCCAACCCCAAAGGCACGCCGCTCGCTGTGTTTGACGACATTCGGAAACAAGTGTTTGACAACCGCGCGCAGTTTTTCAAGGACTTTACGCTGCCCTTTTATGGCTATAACCGGCAAGGTGCCAAAGTATCTGAGGGCGTGCGCGAATCCTTCTGGCTGCAAGGAATGTTGGCGGGGATGATTGGCGTGTACAATTGCATCAAACAATTTTCCGAGACTGACTTCACCGAGGATTTGAAAAAGATGACTATACCTGCGTTGGTCGTGCACGGCGACGATGACCAAATAGTGCCAATTCAAGCGGCCGCGCTGCGTACTGTCGAAATCGCGCCACAGGCGACATTGAAGGTTTATCAGGGCGCACCGCACGGTCTGCCTACCATCTGCCAAGATCAGTTGAACGCCGACTTGCTCGCCTTTATTACGGGCTGAGTAACCTATGGCCGCGGTTTCCTGCTCCTTTACTGCAGAACCGGCTCGATGTGGCCGGTATTCGTCATCCACATCATCGCCGATGCGGTGCTGGTGTTGGGCGCGATGTATTCCATCTGGCCAGCCCTTTGGACCTTGTGAGACGATCAGAAGATGGGGCTGTGGCGGAGCATGGCCGTGTCGGTGACGTAGGGCCGAAGAGGGAGCATCATCATCGTCCTAAATGCAATTCATCACACTATGTATTCCAAATCCATCTATCTACTTGAGATTGAAGAGGTATCACTTATCCAATAGGTTGATGATGTCGCCTTCTATTTCAACGGGTTTTGTTGTTGGCGAATACCGCTTAAAAGGCGCACCTTCCTTGGAAACCAAGAATTTTGTAAAATTCCACTTTATGTTGCTTCCAAGAATACCTCCGGGTAACTCTTTTTTCAGATAAACAAAGAGAGGATGGGTATCTTTACCGTTAACGTTTATTTTCTC
>JACWML010000067.1 GCA_015661395.1 Methanomicrobia archaeon
CGAGGGAACGTTCTATCGGATGGACAACGTTCCGTGCTACGCACGAAGCTTCATCGATCCGCCATTTGACTTCACGAAGTCTAATGAAGACACGCTAATACAGCTGCGTGACGCGATCAAGCAAAAACTCGCCGCACGCGGGAGAGCAACGGTGCCGGCAGAAGGGACAGTGGAGACCGGACCGAAGGCGACGACGCTCACGGAAGAAGAGTTCGTGCGGCGTCTGGACACGCTGCTATCGCAGCCCCAAACCTAATGGCACCGAGGTGAGCGAATTGGAAATTATACTCAATACGGGCGGCACCGCATTTCAAGGCGCGGTCATCAAAGGCGGCCGCAAATTCACAGACGAGTACACGCAGGAAGCGGCATATTGCGACATCAATCCTGAAGACTTTGCCGCATTAGGCAAGCCGTGGTTTGTAAAAGTCACGAACGAGTACGGTGATAGCGTCATCCTCCACGCGAAAAAAACCGACAGGCAACAAAAAGGAGAGATCTTCATCCCACGCGGGCCGTGGGCGAACATCGTTGTCACCACATACACTGAATCAACCGGCAGTCCTGCCTACAAGAATAGGAAAGTGGAAATTGAAAAGGTCAGCAGCGGCCCCGTGCTCGATCCTGTGACGCTTATGGAAAAATATTACTCGAAACGCGCGCAACACACAGGCAGAACACCGGCAGAAGGAGGCGCTTAGATGGAACGCTTGACGCTGACACCAAAAGACGTCGAATACCTCGTCCTCGAAGCTCCAGTCATAGCGCCTGATGCCGTGTGCGGAAAAACGCTCGAGGAAATTGCCGAGCTTCCAGTGCTCGAGGGGAATACCAAATGGCCCCTTGGACGATTTTTCACGATCACCGGCAAAGTGGCAGATGCAGCAGAGGATCAAGGGATCATTATCGACGGCGACGTGCCGCGTGTTAAGTACATCGGCTCGAAGATGACTGCTGGGGCTGTCCTCTGCAAAGGGGACGTCGACATGTACTGCGGCGCGTGGATGAAGGGCGGCAGAATACGTGTCAAAGGAAACGCTGATGCATTTGCGGCCATCCAGATGGAGGGCGGCGATATCCTGTTTGAAGGGAACGTCGGCGATTATTGCGGCGCTTCCTATCGCGGCGATTGGCGTGGCATGAAAGGTGGCAACATCGTCGTCAACGGCAACGCCGGCGTGACCTTGGGTGAGTACATGATGGGTGGTAAGATCACGGTAAAAGGCAACGTCGGTATTAACGCCGGAATCCATATGGGAAAAGGCATCGGAGCCAAAGACCCTCTTCCTACCATCATCATCCACGGAGACTCGCCAGGGCGCGTCGGTGCGTTCATGATGCGCGGCAATATCTACGTACTGGGAAAAATTGAAGCAATGATGCCCGGTTTCTCTCCAGACGGGACTGAAGAGATCGAAATAGACGGAGTGAAAGCCACCTTCCAGATTCTCAACGGCGATCACGGGGAAAAGGGAAGGGGGAAACTTTTCGTAAAAACATAACTCCGCCCACCTTGCAGGCACGATGCCACTTCCCATTGTGGCCTACGGCCACCTAACCAATCGGGTCACGTGCGTCAACGTGCTTTAATCCCATTCGACAGTGATGGAATAGAGCCGTCAGGTTGCGTACGATAACGTGTTAGACAAACTCGGCTAGCTATCGGCCGAGTTCGTCAATCGCGACTAGGTGGATAGTAAGCGCGATGGACTAACGTCTCCGGACCAGATACCATTTTGGAAGAGGGCAGCAGCTACATTAGGCCGTTGGCGATAGATTCGTTTTGCTGAAAAAAGAATCGCGAGTAGCCGTCGGTGCTTGGTCTGACGTTTTTTTTGCTCGTTTGGCGACCAGAAAGGGCTTATGTGGGGCTCTGGCCGTCTGCGGTGTTATTAAATACCGGGCGTGATCCCCGAAACGGACGGGGCGTCCGAAAACCTTTATATGCGCTTGATGAACATAGTGGCGGAGGATTCTCATGATACTCAAGCAGGACGTCCTAGATGTGGTGAGCGAATATGACAAAAGAAGCATCACAGTCGGCGTGTTAGGCTCGCACTCCGCTTTGGACGTCTGCGACGGCGCCCGCGACGAGGGGCTGCCCAACCTGGTTGTCTGCCAAAAAGGACGGGACGGGCTTTACACTAACTATTTCAAGGGCCGCACGATGAACGGACTTGAGAAAGGCCTCGTAGATGAGACCATTGTCCTCAATAAGTTCGATGAGATTCTCACCGAAAATGTACAGGAGCAGCTCGTCAAAAAGAACACACTATTCATTCCTAACCGCTCTTTCGTAGTCTACAGCGGTATACGTCGAGTCGAAAACGAGTTTCGGTTGCCGCTCGTGGGCACACGTGACATGCTGAAGATAGAGGACAGGGAGACGGAAAAAGAGAACTACTACTGGGTCAGTCAGCAAGCGGGAATTCCAATCCCGAAACACTATGTGAGCAAAGATGACATCGACACGCTCGTGATGGTGAAGCTTCACCACAAGTACATGACGCTCGAGCGCGGGTTCTTCACCGCCGCTTCTCCTGAGGAATTCGACGCGAAGGTTGAGCGGCTCCTCGACAGAGAGATTATTACTACCGAAGCGCTCAACGACGCGCGGATCGAACAGTACATCATCGGCCCCGTGTTCAACTTCAACTTCTTCTATTCACCGATCGACGACGAGATCGAGCTCCTAGGGATTGATTTCAGATTCGAAAGCAACCTTGACGGATTGGTGCGAATTCCCGCCGAGCAGCAGCTGGAGCTGCCCGCAAAATACCGCGACCCGCTGATGACCATCGTCGGCCACGCGAACGCGTCGCTTAGAGAGTCGTTGCTTGAGCGAGTCTATCTGATGGCCGAACGATTTGTCGCCTTCTCAAAGCGACACTATAGCGCCCCAATAATCGGACCGTTTTGCCTGCAGACGATCGTTGATCAAAACATGGACTTCTACGTTTACGACATCGCAACGCGCATCGGCGGCGGCACAAACGTGCACACGAACGTGGGCGCTCCGTACGGAAACTCGCTGCTAAGAACGCGCATGAGCTCGGGACGACGGCTCGCGCTTGAGATCAAGCGTGCGATCGCTCTCGACCAAGTCGACAAGATAGTGACATAGCATGAGCCGCACTGGAACGAAACGAAAAACAGATTGGGACGTCATCATCATAGGGGCTGGTCCTGCCGGCATGTGCGCTGCGAACGAGCTGGCAGACCGAGGCATCAGTGTGCTGGTCATCGATCGCGGGCGCGACATCAAAGAACGGCACTGCCCGATGGAAGAGATCGGCAAGTGTGCTGAGTGTAAGCAGTGCGACATAATGTGCGGCGTCGGCGGCGCCGGCACGTTCTCCGATGGCACCCTTAATCTGCGCCCGGATATCGGAGGCGACCTTGCTGCAATTACGGGAGACAACCCGTCAGCGTGGGCACTGGTTGACTATGTGGACGGCTTGTTCCTCAAGTACGGCGCCCCTGAACGGCTTTACACCGCCGAAGGCGACCAAGTCGAGAGGCTCAAGCGCAGCGCTGCCTCAGTGGGTGTGCACTTCATCGAGATTCCACAACGTCACATGGGCTCTGACAACGCCCCCCGTATCATCGAGAACTTCGAAAACGAGTTGAAGTCTCGGGGCATCGTGTTTCGGTTGAATGCCCAAGTCCGCGACTTGCTCATCGAGGACAACACGTGTGCCGGGGTGCTGCTCGAACACGGTGAGAAGCTCTCATCGCGATTCACGCTGCTCTGTCCAGGCCGAATTGGGGGGGAATGGGTGAACACCCTCGTCAAACGCCACGGCATCGACGCAAAGCACGGCGCGATAGACATCGGCGTTCGCGTCGAGGTTCCCTCGATCATCATGGACCACATAACGAAGATTAACCACGATCCAAAGTTCCACATTCGCACGAAGCGGTACGACGATTTCGTGAGAACATTCTGCACAAACGAGCACGGGTTCGTCGTCAAGGAACGCTACGAGGGGTTCATAGGCACGAACGGGCATTCCCTCAAGAGCCGGCGATCGGACAACACGAACTTCGCGTTCCTGGTACGAACCGAGCTCACTGAACCACTCGAAGACACGACACGCTACGGTAAGTCCGTCTCCAAACTGGCGACGACCATCGGCGGGGGCAATCCCATTCTGCAAAGAATGGGGGATTTACGTCGTGGACAGCGCTCGACCTGGAGTCGCATACGACGAAATCCCGTCAAAAACACCCTCGAGGATGTCACGCCCGGCGACATTTCAATGGCAATGCCACACCGGATCGTAATGGACATCATTGAAGGACTCGAGAAGCTGAACGAAGTCATACCCGGTGTTGCCTCTGACTCAACGTTGCTCTACGCTCCCGAAGTGAAATTCTATGCAATGGAGCTGCAGGTCTCGCAAGAGCTGGCGACGAGCACCAAGGGTCTCTACGCCGCAGGAGACGGCACAGGGCTTTCACGAGACATCATCAACGCCTCTGCGACAGGTGTCATAGCCGGCCGAGGGATTCTCCGGCAGCTCGAAAAGGGTTCTTGAACGACAGCAACCCCCTCAAAGGGAGAGCGGGCACGTCCCGCCACCAGCCACGTGCTTGTTTCGCGTCTGCACACGCGCTCTTTTATATTGGTGAGCGCAATACTGTCCCTGTCAACCCTGTGAGGAATGCGTGTGGACCCGGTGTGCGACGCTATCAGTTCGTATGATTTGGAGGAAATCACCCTCGCGACGCTGTGCTCCCACACGAGTTTGCAGATTTTCCACGGTGCGCGCGAGGAGGGATTCAAGACGCTCGGCCTCGCAATCGGAACGATACCGAAATACTATGACGCTTACCCCAAGGCCAAGCCTGACGACTTCTTGGTCGTTGACTCCCACCTCGACGTGCTCAAGCACGCCGCCGAATTGCGCGACAAAAACGCGATACTGATCCCTCACGGATCCCTCGTCGAGTACCTCGGCGCCGACAACTTCTTGAACCTGGACGTGCCTACCTACGGAAATCGCTGCGTGCTTCAATGGGAGTCAGATCGACAGAAAAGCAGGGAATGGCTCGAAGGCGCCGGCGTGTCAATGCCGCGCGAGGTACGCGATCCGCGAGACATCACGTCACCCGTCATCGTGAAGTACCACGGAGCAAAAGGCGGGCGTGGCTTTTTCATCGCCAGCGACTATGCAGACTTCGTAAAAGGCGTGAAGCCGGACGCAGCGTATACGATACAAGAGTTCGTTCTCGGCACGCGATTTTACTTCCACTACTTCTACTCACCAATTGCACAAAACGGTTACAAATTGAGCAAAGGGACTCTTGAGATGCTCGGGATTGATCGCCGATTGGAGGCAAACGTTGACGAGATCTATCGGGCGGGCCACGTCGCCGTTGAGCCCACGTTCGTCGTCACCGGAAACATCCCTGTCGTTCTTAGAGAAAAGCTGCTCGAACCCGTGTTTGACATAGGGCGTCGCGTCGTTGAAAAATCGATCGAGCTGTTCGGCGGTATGATCGGCCCGTTTTGTCTCGAGACGATGGTTACGGATGCACTCGAGTTCAAAGTCTTTGAAGTTTCGGCCAGGCTCGTGGCCGGAACTAATCTGTACCCGATGGGGTCTCCGTATTCTGATTACATCTACGACACCATGTCATGCGGCAGACGCATCGCGCTCGAACTACGAAACGCCGTGCGATCCAATCAGCTAGAAGAAGTTTTAAGCTGAACTAAGCCGCCCGACGAGCCCAGTCTGAAAGGGCGCCATCATATTGAGTCATACAGCGCTATCCGTGGCCCGATCGATTTCAAAAAAAATGAATGAGAGACGTAGCAGCGCGCCATGGTTCCCGAAGGCTCTCGCACTTCAGTACAACATGGAACGTTGACGGGCTTATCTTCCGTGTTCGGGATGGGTACGGGAGTTTCCCCGCCGCTATGGCCGCTACGTCAAGCCAAGGTCCGGAATTGAACCGGAGTGTAGCTGCTCTGCAGGCAGCCGCGTAACCGCTCCGCCACCTTGGCGCTTGACTGCTAGCTACTCTAGCGCGCACATAAGAGTGCAAGTTCCATAATAACTCCCCGAAAGCGGTGCTTTGCGAGGATCTGGTATACGCCTAGCTAATGCGAAGGTGTGGCTCGGACGTTAGTAGCCGCGGACTGAACACCTCGTTGCCTTGGTGCGTACATCCCGACTCTATCAAACCGGTCTTTTACCGATGTCCTTAAGATGTCTCTTTTCGGGGGTGGTTTCGA
>JACWML010000068.1 GCA_015661395.1 Methanomicrobia archaeon
CCCCCACACCCACACCTACTCGCACCCCCACACCCACACCTACTCCCACTCCCACACCCACACCTACTCCCACTCCCACACCCACACCTACTCCCACTCCCACTCTTACCCCCACTGTCCCGGTGCCATAACCACAGCCATTGCGGAAGGCTAATACCCCAATCCATAGGAGACGCCCTCCACAGCACCGCCAGCCGTGACCTTTTTGATTTTATGAACTTAGCAGACCAGCGGAACCAGAACCCGGTAATTTTTTCGCCGCGATCCTGCCACCGACAAGCCTCAATAGACGGCTGCCGTGCGGCAGATAGGAAAAAGAACGATGGAATCGGCCAGATTCGAACCGGGTGTTGCTCACGGAGCAGGACGCGATCCGAAAGACATTGAGCGAAGCTACGCACAGTTTCCGTGCACTTTTGTGGCTCTTATGTGGTATTCCTGATAAAACGGTTTGAAGAAAGGAAGTAAAGAAGAGCTTCCTAATCTTCGAGCATATCAAGTTTCATCTCTGACTTAGACATGCTCGGTTTAGTCAGCGCAAAAAGTTTTGCAAGGGCCGCTACGGGAGAATTAGGCTCGTCCTTCCAATATATCTAACGTATGAGCGCTGCACGGTTATGAGTCCAAGCCCAAGAGGACTGCGACAAATCCAATATCTTCTCTTTGATGTTTTATGGGTTTCTCCCTTCAGTTTAGTAATCAGGTACTATTCTTTGAAGATGTGGAATCAGCAGTAATATTTACTGTTCCTGTAGTAGCTCCGGTGTAAGACGATTTATTTGTTAGATTTATACTAATTGAACTCAAAGAGTCAGCTGTAATAGTTCCTTTTAGAGTTTGTGCATCGGCTGTAAAGGTAAGAGTTCCTCCATTAGATCCACTTGTGCCCCAGTTACCACTCGCAGCTTTAATAAAATCTGTGCTAGTGTTATTTACAAATTTAGTACTGGTTGCGTTGATAATGGCTCTTGTATTTGTGATATAGATCATTGATCCATTTGCTTCAGAAGTAATTGTTGAATTTGTAAGAGTTAATGTTGAATGAGTTGAAGATGCATCTTTGTCATTAGCGTAACCTGAAGTGCTTTGATACATCATGATACCATTTTCAGCTTTACCAGTTAAACTGGAATCTGTAACTGTAACTGAATTTTTTCCTTCTATTACAATTGCTTCAGAACCTGTTGCTGTTCCAGTACCACGAGTAACATCAATTGTTCCTGTAGAATAGATAATTGGACTTCCCTGTCCTGTTGAAGTCAATGTGCTTGTCCCTGATACTTTTACAGTTCCACCGCCTCTATCAGTAGCTAAAGGTGCACAATGAGCGCCACTCGTTGTGATAGTTACATCGTTAGCTGTAATGATGCCCCCATAAGTAGCATCTTTCGTTGTCGACGCTTCTTTTTTTTGCGTACCGGCAAGTTCATTTTCTTTGCGCCCTTCCTGTAACAAATGATTCAAGATTGGCGAAGCCTATCTTCTCTTTTATGATCCTTCTAACAAAGGGCGTTGACACGCTGATAGCCCCTTGCGGGCACAACTCTTGACAACAGTAACATCGGATGCATTGGTGATAATCAACGCGTGGAACGGAACCTTTGGTGAATTGCATGGCCTTGGGCGGGCAAGCATTGGCGCACTCGCCGCATTTCTTGCAAATCGAGGCGTCCACGTGAGGTTTCGCGGCCATCCAGAATCTTACGAACTTAGTCGCAAAGGTTTCTTCTCCCAGCCACCACCTACTAGTCGTCGTCTTTTTAAAATCCTCCATAATAAGCGGTTCGAGTGCTTCACCGAATAGGGTAATATCTTGCAGGCCGCTCGGCCCGATGCCTCGCTCGTGGGCCACTTTAACCGTCGGCACATTTAAAGGGTGAAAGTTGGCGAGCGTAGTGGCCACATAGTCGAGCGCCGTGCAGCTGGTACTCGCCATAATGAGTCCGATCTTGCGCGGGATGCCATTGGTCGGCCCTTCGCCCTCCATACCAACTATCGCATCCATCACGGCGATGGCGGGGGGGTACGTTTCGTAGAGGTCAAGCAACAGTTCAGCGAACAATGCAATATCCCGAGCTGTATGAAGGTGGTATTCGGCTTTGGTGAGCCCAGGCACGTACCCGTACAGAAGCTTGACCGCCCCCGTGTAGTACGTCAGCAAGTGCGTTTTCAGTTTTGGAATTCCGATGATGACGTCTGCCTCTGTCACTGCCCTAGCGACCCACAGCTTCTTGAACGTTCGCGCTCTTTCAGAGACCACGTGTGATTTATCGTCGTCGAATCGCACCGACTCACAACCCGTCTCATCAATCACCCGTTGGATGCCGGTCGTCTTAAGAAGTGCTTTATATGTCGCCGCACTGCAGCCACCGCCTGGTGCGTCTCCGACCGTAGGTGTTGCGCCTAGTTCTTGTATTGATTCAACGACCGCCTGCGCGACTGCAGGGTGTGTCGTAACGGCGGCGTCGGGGGGTTTCGCCCCCAACAAGTTCAACTTAACGAGAACACGATCGCCTTCTTTTACAAAGTTCTGAAGTCCTCCAATTGGTTCGAGACTCGTGGTTACGCTGGCTCTAACCTTCTCGAGTTCGTAGGAGTCGCACTTTGCGATTGATACTTCATATGTCATGGATGGTCCATGTCAATGAGCGCCTCGGTGAGTATAAATTTCTTTGTAAACTGCCGTATGGAAGGCCGGTATCTTATTCATCATAACGCACTGCCTCCGTAGGTTGACTTAGTGCACTACGCGTCGGCATAATTAACACTGTGATTGCGGCCACTTTCTAGATCATACACGTCACCTTTAAGATCAATAACACGCGTAAAACTCGACTTTTACCGCTAATATCTTCACATTCTTGCTCAGCTAACGCTGGCTTAACCTCATATCTTCCTCACTTCGGACGCGTTTAATCGACGCTGCTAACGCTACGCGCCACAACACAAACACTGATAAAGCAAGTAAGGCGTCAAGGTGGTGAGCAATGCGAGCGTCCTCGCCGACCTCAACGCCCGCAAGGCCACCGTTACAGGCATCACAAGCTCGCCGTTCATATCCGACACAAAAGTAGCACGTTTACGGCGATCAATGCCACGGAGCTTAGCCTCGGGCGTAGCAACCCTATGCGGAAGCGATCGAGCTTAAGAGAGGTTTGTTGGAACGAACGAACAACTGTACTACGACCGGAGAGCCCGACAGGCATGATTGGGCGCGGACGTGCGCAGCGCTTTTCAGCGTGTCGGGAGTGCCGCGACTCAAAAAAGAGCACATAAGCCGACATACGGCTCTTGCGATAGAAGCTAAATCGCAAGTGCCACGCATGCCGTAGCTCGTGATCTAAGAGCCCTCTGAAGATTATGGATAGAAAGGACGCGGCGTCACCCGTTGAGACGGAACCTAAAGTCTACACTGTTCCCACATAGTGGCCGCAATTCTTAAAATCCATATCTCTGTGCGGTCAAGTATCGTCTAAAAAAAGATGGCTTATAGAGTGACCAGAGCCGACAGAACGTTTAGTCGTTTACATATTCGACAATCTTGTCTTACTGAATCCGCTCATGAGCGCCAACGGGCTCGCCCTGTGAATGGATGGATATATCCTTAACGACCGTCGTTGTGTGTCCAAGTGCCGCTCGTCTTTTCAGCACGAAGTTCAGTAACAATCAATGTCTTGCTTTAGCGGTGAACCGATGTCACATTCACCAAAAAGAGTCATTCTATAAAGTCAATATAACAGAGCAGCTGTAATTATTAGGCACTTTTCAATGAACGATCTTGAACTTGCTCTTAATAGAGCGAAAAAAGCCTCAGATCGGGCGAATGACGATCAAAAGGCAGGCAGATATATGACGTATCCTGCATACGTCAAAGAATACAACGACATTGTAAAGTGGGTCAAACAGAGATACAGAGACTCTCGCCTTGAATTAATTGAAGTCGCTTCGCAACTTATCCCATCGTTGGCTCCTCAGAATTTGTCAACGGCCGCCCTGAAACTGGATGTGTTAGTTAGATACCTCGAGGACAAATTGGAGACAACTCAAAAAGGATCATCTGCGCAGCCGCGCAAGCCGAGCGATCTTTTAGGTGGCGACAAAGAGCGCGTTTTCATCGTCATGGCAATTGACAAAACAGATTCATCTCTCGAAGATATTAAGAACACAATCAAGCGAGCATGTGCGCCATTTGGCCTCAACGCTGAAAGGTCAGACGAAATACAGCACTCAGGAAGTGTAACGAACAAAGTGAAAGAACGAATAAGAACCGTGGGACTATCATCGCGGATCTAAGCCACGATAAGCCAAATGTATATTACGAATTAGGATATGCCCATGGCCTCGGCAGGGAACAAGATGTTATCCTGTTGACTGATGACACTTCGGCGTTGCATTTTGACGTTAGAGACCTCAATGCAATTTCTTACGACGGTACCACTGATCTGGAAGAGAAGCTCAAAAAACGTTTGAGTACGATATTCAAGAAAGAACAGTAATTCAGTTTTCTTGTTGACTAAGGCGGGGTTTTTTCCATTCCATCAAGAAACTCATTTGTAGAAACCTTGAATCCGTTTGTGCGGTAGCGCTCAGGCCCAACGAGAGGTAAAAAAAGAAACATGCTGGAAAATCTAAGATCACTAAGCTGAGTGCCAAAGCTGGCATCGTTTACCCACTCATCAGGCTCCCCGTGTAATGGTGATAGAATGAAAGACTAATGACCGGTCATCATTGTTTGTAACTTCCTTCCGCATTGAAGATTGCCATGAATGACGAACGAAATGTCAAATCAGCTGAGGACGCAGGCCTCACAAGTCGTGAGGAATCAGAGGTTGCGATCAAGCCGCCAGCCGATAAGGAAGATGTGCAAGAAAAGCCTGCTGAAATCCGCCAGCTTGCCAAAGATTTTTACGAAAATCTCAAGGAAAATCCTGATATTTGGCGCTCGGCCGCACTCAAGTTCAAGAGAGTGGCAGACCTTGTGAGTATCGAGGTCGACAAGGATGAAGAAGGGAGACTTGCGAGTCAAGTCCCCCCTATTGATGATATTTACATCTTCTTGATGAGTGTGGCGATTGAAAACATCCTCAAAGGCCTTTTAATGGCAAGCGGCAAGGTGTCGTATGAGGACGTGACTAAGAACCATGACATAGCTGCGCTTTACGGTCACTACTGCGAGAAGTTTGGGCTACCCGTCACGGAAGATGAAGGGCTTTTACATATCCTTGCGCTCGCCGCCGTTTGGGTAGGGAGGTTCAACCTTCCAAGAAGCTCCAAACAACTTGAAGATGCTATGAAACGACACGGGCTTACCATGGACTACAAGGGCTACGGATTAAGCATCTCTCTCCTGTATTCAAAGGACGTAGAGGCAGAACCCGGCGAGCTAAAGGCAGCACGAGAAAAGATAAACGCGTTATATGAGCGACTTTATGCTCATTTTATTATCGTGAGCGGACCAAACCGAACTTGATTGGCTTCGAACAGTAATGCGCGCAGATTCGATTCGGTGAAGGAAATAAGAATTATGAAAAAAATTTTCACAACAAAGGTCTCACTTCAGTCCTCAAATCCTACTTTTTCGTATCCGATCATTCGCTTGCCAAGAGAGCTCAGAGAATTGGCTGGCCGAATTGTAAATGTCTATCAAACAGAAATTGATGGCGTTCAAGGATTTTTCGTTGAACCCCATTTAGACAAATTAGACAATTTAGACAAATTTGACGAGAATGGCGGTGCAGTCAATTCAAGGCTAAAATGCGGCCTGATCAAGAAGAACACTTCGCAAATGAATGGGCTCGGCCGGATTCGAACCGGCGATCTCCGCCATGTCAAGGCGACGTCATAACCAGCTAGACCACGAGCCCTAGCGCAGTGCTATCTGATCTATCTCTAATAAACCTATTGTTAGGCCAAAACAGCTGATTTTCTTACACTAGAACCAAAACGCAGCAGACACCAACCCACGCTTACGTCAATCTGTGCGTGATGATGCAAATGTTACTCGACAAGCGGTACCAGAGGTAGTGGCGAGCCGTTGCTTAGGCGCTGCCT
>JACWML010000014.1 GCA_015661395.1 Methanomicrobia archaeon
GCTTGATCGCGTCACGCAGCTGTATTAGCGTGTCTTCATTAGACTTCGTGAAGTCAAATGGCGGATCGATGAAGCTTCGTGCGTAGCACGGAACGTTGTCCATCCGATAGAACGTTCCCTCGCACTCCATGCCGTCCAAAACGCCGGGGAGCACAACGTCGCTGATGAAAGCTTGTGGCCCCTCTGCAGTTTCTATGGAGACGACGGGGATCTCACACATTTTTTCAACGGCCCTTTTCGGTAAATGGGCTCCGAGATCGGCACACATGCAGAACAGCGCATCAACTTCGCCCCGCCGCAGTGCGTCAACGGTCGAGTACTCGCCTGGTTGATAGCGCGGTTCACCGGTCGAGAAATCGACGGCGTACGGGAAACCACACTGCCACGCGAGGACTTCATTGAACCCCGCGACGTTACAGTGTCCTCTGTTTGCCAAGATGACGAACTTTCCATACTTGTTGCCGAGCTGCGTCAGCCTCATCGCCATCGATGCGTTGTAGTGCTTGCCGCGGGTGCTGGCGATACCTAAACCGACCCAGATCACCCCAAAGCGTGCGTCCTTGATCATGTCGGCCGCCTTGTAGATGTCTTCCCTGCTAATGCCGGTCACTTCCGTGAATGATTCGTTCGGTTCAAACCCGTTGAGGATCGTCATGAGAGCGTCCAATATCTCGAAATCGGTACCGGGCTTGAGTTGGAGGTGGAGATCTGCGTGCTCGGCGGTGGTCGAACGTCGTGGGTCGACGACGATTATCTGTCTCCCGAAGCGTCCTTGTCCCGTGAAAAAACCGCGCTGGAATACCGAATGGCGGCTTAAGTGTCTTGGATGGGAGTCTTCGGGGTTGGCACCCCAGTAGATGTCGAGGTCCGCTCTGTTGCGGGTCTCGCCGAGGGTGCAGCCCACCTGGCCGACATCTTGGATGGCCATAACCGTTGGTCCGTGGCAAATCGTCGCGTTGCCGTCGACCAGTCCGCCAAGCATCTCTGCGATCTCGATGCCGACAGACATAGCCTCAGTGGCCGTTTCGCTGCCGATAAAAAAGAACGGGCGTTTCGCATTTACGAAAATCTCAGCAGCTTTGTCGATTGCATCGCTCCACGGTGCTTCCTTTCCTTCGATCAGCGGAGCGGTAATTCGATGGCTACTTCGAAGCTCCTTGAACTTTGCGTCGCCCATGATGCAGGCATTCCGCGTGACGACTGAGACATCATCGACTTCGACTTCTATGTCATCGCACGTTATACCGCACACAGGGCACGTTACGTCCGTACAGGTAATCTTATTGCTAGTTTGGCCTTCTTGTGCTTCAGAACTCATATTTGCACCTCAATTCGCAATTCTACCGCCAGATTGTACTCTTCTGGTTATGAGCGAAAGACGAGAAACCGACTTTTTTTCCACTCGTGACTTTGGTAGACACTGCGAACCCTTGCGCCGTTAGCGATATTGCTTTATGATAATACCACTCTGTTTATATGTTGGCAACAGAAAATATAAAAGTATCGTTATAATCAACGGAAAACATCGTATCTGCGTGTAATTAGGCGAAGATCCACAATGAGTATCTCAGTTGCCAAACTTGAAGCGTTGATGGACAACTACGGAACGGAAGAAAGAATCAGGGGATATATAAGACGGTGCGTGTCATTTCACGGTTTTTTCCCCCCTGGTTTGCTTATAGGCGTGTTCATGGTCGATTTGGCTTTGGAAAAACTCGGGGCAAATTTAGATGAGAAGTTGTATGCGGTGGCTGAAACACCGAAATGTGCGCCCGATGCCGTACAAGTCATTACCACCGCCACTATAGGCAATAAGCAACTACGCATAATAGACACCGGTAAGTTCTCTATTACGTTAAACAGAGGTTCTACCGAAGAGCGTGCCGATGGGATACGCGTTTACGTTGATGCAACGAAGATCCGGCGTTACCCAACACTCGATCTCTGGTATACGAACGATCCACGTTACAAGCGCGTTGATGAAAAAGATCGGGTTTATGACGAGATTCTACAGGCTGGGCGAAGTATTCTGTCGTGGGAGCGGGTCAAAGTCTCGGTTCCTCAAAAGGCGGTATGGCAGGCCGTGCAATGTCCAGTATGCAAAGAGATGGTGCCGGACTATCTGGTTGAAGACGGCGTGTGCACATCGTGCGCAGGAGCGAGTTACTACGATAGATCTGGTGAAGCGCTCCATCAATGACTGTCGCTGAGCAGACGTCGAATGATTCAAAGAGCCGTTCTCGAGGTCTCTATATTTTCGCCTGAATAAGCGCGTTAACTGTCAGCTGGTGGCGGGCCTCTGTCGAGAATGGATTTTTCTTCTTTGGCAGCGCCTTTCTCCTTCAAGGTGAGCACTTTGACGGTGACGATAACCGCAAATGATATTAGCACGAGAATGATTGCGAGGTAAACCGCGGTATCCAAGCTAATGTCGAGCTCAGAATATATGGCAAGAGGCATTGTTTGGGTTACGCCCGGAAGATTGCCCGCAAATATGATAGTTGCGCCAAATTCTCCGAGAGCGCGTGCCCATGTCATAAGTGCTCCAGAAACGAGGCCGTTCAGTGCGATCGGCACCGTCACACGGAAAAAGGTTCCCGCACTTGATGCGCCTAGCGTATGGGCCGCCCGTTCGTAGTCGAGGTCGACGTCTTCAAAACTCGTTGTTGCTTGCCGGATATAGAAAGGAGACGATACAAAGATTTGCGCTAGTATTACAGCGGTTGTAGTAAAGGCGATGTTGATTCCCAGGAGGTTGAAGTACTGACCAAGCAATCCTCGTCGGCCAAATGCCAGTAAGAGCGCGATACCTGCCACCGCAGGAGGCAGGACAATTGGAAGATCGATTAGCGTCTCTATTATTCTCTTGCCGTGGTAGCTGTGGCGCGCGTTAAAGTACGCCACGGGGGTACCGAATGTAATGACAAGCAATAGGGTCGTCAGTGTGGTCACCAAGCTTAGCTGGATTGCCTGCACCAGCACTTGGGACCCCGAGAGGGAGTTAAGAAAGCCAGAGAGAGATCCGTACGCAAAGAGCGCCACGAGAGGCAAGCCGACAAATGTTACGACCACCGCAAACGCTACTAGAACGATGAGGAACGCAACAGTTCTACTAAGCGTCCCAGTCAATTGGGCCTTTTTAGTGCGATCAGATGAAAAAGTATTGCGGGGCTTTTTCAAAGACTGCATAAGTCTCTCTCGCGAGAATTTCAAGATAATCTGCCGCACTTTCGACTTTTTAGGAGTTTTGCGTTCCCTTCATAGTGGATGCCACACCCCTACGAAGCGAACGGACTGTATAAGAACTTCTAGCTTGAAATTCCCAGCTAATTACAGACGAACAGCTTATTGCTATAAAAATCTATGGCCAGCCGTTTTCACAGGTGATTTGATAAGACACTGCTCTTTTTGAGCTTAGTTCAGAAAGCAACGCGCTTACCTGACTAAAGTAGTGCACCTTAAAGCGTTATGACTGACTGTTCATAACGTTTAAGTATCTGCGGAAGCATTATACCCTGGTAAAGTGGAAAATGGCTTTTTCACCATTCTTGTGGCTGTGAATATGGCCAGAGCGAGGTATCAAAGCCATTTCCGACAAACTTAAGACTAGCCGAGCTCGCACGTGCTAGTTAAGGAGGATATGGATATGGATAACAAGGGAGGATACGAATGACTAAGAAGAAGATTATACCGATATTGCTTTGCGCACTGTTGAGTGTGCTCGTAGTCACCACGTGTGGCTGCACGACTACGAGTACGCAAAGCACGAAGCTCACTGTTTTTGCTGCAGCGTCGCTTACTAACGCGTTTAATCAGACGGCTCAGGCCTTTGAAGCTAATAACACTGGCGTCAACGTCACCTTTAACTATGCCGGTAGCCAGGTTTTGGCAACCCAAATCGAGCAAGGGGCCAGTGCGGACGTTTTCGCGTCTGCCGATCTAACGCACATGAATTCCGTGAAGGACGCAGGGTTGATGAATAACTCAAGCATTACTATTTTCGCACAGAACTACTTAGCCATCATCGTACCGACAGGGAACCCTGCAAACATCACCAGTCTGTCAGACCTCGCGAAGTCAGGAGTGAAACTCGATATCGCGAACAGTTCCGTCCCCGTCGGGAATTACTCGCTGCAAATGCTTGCAAAAGCGTCTAACAACTCGACATACGGTTCCGGATTCAAGAACAGCGTCCTAGCTAACGTTGTGTCACAGGAAACGAATGTCAACGACGTCGTAGTCAAGGTCGCGCTTGGACAGGCCGATGCGGGCATCGTATACAAATCCGACGTACCAACTGCGTACCAGAGTAAGGTGCAGGTAATCACGATTCCTCACAGTGTAAACGTCCTTGCTCAATACCCAATCGGGGTAGTCAGCAGTTCGTCGAATGCTCAACTGGCGCAGAGTTTCATCAACTACGTAACCTCTCCAGATGGTCAGGCAATTTTGCAGAGCTACGGTTTCATTATTCCACCGACTTCGCAGAACACGACCACGGCAGCCGCCACCTCAGCCACGACATCGCACAGTACAACTGCCGCTTCTGCGACTTGAGCAGTAAGAAAGGCCCTAAATGAAGCGTTCGCAGTAAGCTAGGCAGTTCGCCTATAGCACCCGCCGCCGCGTGCGGTGCCTCTTTTTTACGCTACAGTGCGAACGATTGAGGTAAGCAGAGTCAAAACGAAGGATACTTTTCTTAAACACATTTGAACAGTTTACAACGAAGTTTAAGTACCCTAGGATCGGCTAGCTCAAAGGCGGTCAAGACTGGCTGTTCGACTGGTTAGTGCTTCTGGCGCCTGTTCGGTTCGTGACCGAGTACCACCCTGATAAAGATTCTACTACGCAGAAGCTTAAAAAACTGGCCAAAATGGCCTGAGGGTAATATGCAAGAGCGGAGTGGCGACATAGAGGCTTTTAGTGAGCTTTTTGATCTGCTCGAACGCATATTTCATCGACCAATAAATAGTAAGTAAATGCTCAAATAAGCATGACGGCGCCTTATAATGGAAATTCAGCCGATTCAAGGCTGAATAAAGTGCGGCTGGCTAAAGTCCGTTTTCTTATTGGTGACACCAACCAGGAGGAATCGTTTCTCAGCAATCAAGAGATTGAATTCTTCTTGAATGAGGAGAAGAGCGACAACATGGCTGCGGCCAAAGCTGGTGAAGCGTTGGTATCGAAATTGATAGCCCTCAACGAAAATGAAAAAGCGGAGCAGCTTAGAAAGACGTGTGAGGAATTAAGAGATAGAGCACAACGCTCCGCATCGCCGGGCGAGATCTAAAAGAGCCTTGCCATCCCTTTAAGCTTTGCTAATTTTTGGCAATGATTGCGGCCAGGATATCTATGCGTTTACCCCCGTAGAATGGCAAGCTTCTGGCGGTCTAATATCCTGACGGCATCAATACAGTTAACGACCTCAATACGCCGTCGCCGAGGGTGCTCGCGACCATTATCTCTCAATGAGCCGCTGGCTTTCGCAGGCCGGCTTCGAAATCTGGCTAGGATGCGTGTTCACATTTGAAAATCTAACACTACGCAGGCTCAATCCGAAACGCTAACTGCTTCGTTTCCGTGAAGGCTGCCAATCCTTCACGACCGCCTTCGCGACCAATGCCGCTCAATTTTACGCCTCCGAAGGGAGCTTCAACGGCTGCGATTCGCGTATCGTTCACTCCAACCATTCCGACATCGAGTCGCTCTGCAATTCGTATTGCTTTGCTCAAATCGCGTGTGTAGAGATAAGCTGCGAGTCCGTATTGCGTGCTGTTCGCGCGCTCGATTGCCTCGTCGTCGGATTCAAAAGCGGTCACCGCGATGATCGGTCCAAAGGTTTCTTCGCAAGTTATGCGCATTTGTGGGGTCACGTCTGCTAATATGGTTGGTGCATAGAAGTTGCCCTTTGCTTGGTCATCCGCGGTGAGTTGATGTCCTCCCATTAGCAGGCGTGCTCCACGATCAATGGCATCGTTGACGTGGCTACTCACTTTTTCGAGAGCATCTCGATTTATGAGAGGGCCGACGTCGGTCTTAGGATCGAGACCGTTGCCGACTTTGAGTCTCTCGACGCGGGAAGATAGCAGCTCTAAGAAGGTTTCAAGCAAGCTCGAATGCACATGGACTTGGTTTGGAGCTATGCACGTTTGGCCTGCATTCTGGAATTTGGCCGACATCAGACCATCGATAGCTCGATCAAGAGCTGCATCGCTCATAATGATAAAGGCCGCGTGACCTCCGAGCTCCAATGAAACCCGCTTGACGTGATTCGCGGCTCCCCGCATCAGTAGTTTGCCTACGTCGGGCGAACCTGCAAATGAGATCTTTTTCACGCGCTGATCGTCTAGAAACGCTTGTCCAATGATACTTGCGTCGCCGGTGACTACGTTCAAGACACCGGGAGGTATTCCCCCATCGTTAAACGCACGAGCCAGAGCAAGTGCTGTGAGGGGGGTTTGTCTGGCCGGCTTTATGACGACTGTGCAGCCTGCGGCCAAGGCTGCGGTGGCCGTTCTCGCAACCATATAGGCAGGGAAATTCCAAGGAGTAATGATTGCAGCGACGCCTATTGGTTGTCGAATGGTCAGCAAGCGTCGGTCTGGTAGAGGATCGGGAATCCATTCCCCGTACGAACGCCTTCCTTCTTCAGCGTACCAACGGATAAAATCAGCTGCTACGTTGACTTCGCCGTGTGATTGGCGTAAGGGTTTCCCACTTTCTTCTGTGATTAACCGCGTAATTTCTTCCCGGCGAGAGAGTAGTGAATGGCGTGACCTGTCGAGCAGCTCGGCGCGCTTTACAGCAGGCGTGCGTGCCCATGCGGGAAAGGTGGAGTGCGCGGCCCCAATGGCGGTGGCTACGTCTTCAGCCGATGCTGCCGGAATCTCGTCTACAACCTCGCCGGTAGCCGGGTTATAGACGCTAATGGAACGGCCTGTTGCCGCAGGAACCCATTCGCCGTAGATCAGCATCTTCTGCAGAGCCACAAGCGTTCCTCCTGGAGATCCTTCGACACCAGCCGTCTGCGTGTGAGCTGCGGCAGTAGGAGCATATCATTCGACGAAATGTGCCTCATGCCTAGCTTAGGTAGCCTGAAGCATCTCGTTGTTCTGAGCACGCAAGCCAAGCCGGTTTTCAGCACTCACTTATTTTTGAATCATGACCGATGTTGATTTCACTAGCACAGTCACTTTATCGCCGGCTTTGAGTGCGAGGTCCTCTGCGGCATCTTTAGTGATGGCTGAAACGAACTGATTGTCACCAACTTGCACGATGATTTCGGCCATTACAGCGCCCAGTTTTACTTCTTTGACTGTTCCGGGAAATTGGTTACGTATGCTAAGTGGCATTTAGTATCACCTTTTACAACTTAACCTGTTCATTCTTATGGTTTGTCATCGCAAAATCTTGGCTGTCTGGTTTCGCGGGTGCCTCTCTTGGAAGCAATTGCTCAGGAGAAGATGCATAATGATGGACAAACACAAAGCATATGTACAGCGATTGCTAGGCAAAGAAGATGACATATGCACACGCTGTGCATATGCCGCCACTTCTTTAACAAATTTGGGAGATAAGGTATGGGAGTTGCGTCGCATCCCAAACCTTGGAAGTAACATGTGTTTTGTGTTATAAAAGCGTTATTACTGGACGATAATAACGTTTAAGTAAAATCAACCTGATACTATTTACAAAGCAACGAGAAGCAAAACCGTTGCTTATTTCACCAGCTTAGCGACGTTGAACTAAGCGAACGCCGTGAAGCGCTGTGGCCACACGGGAATGCGTTCCCTCCAAAATGCTGACCAAGAATAAAGAAGACCCGCTTTGAACACAAAAAAGGGCTTGTGCTGGTTCTTCTTTGCGCGCTCCTAAGCGAGCTCGTAGTCATCTCGTGTGGCTGCACTATTTTGTAAACGCCAACGCTTACTGTTTTTGCTGCTGCCAGTGATCGTTGCGCTCGTCTAGTTCGATGATAATTGCGACGTACAGGGCCAGTTGGATTTTGCGAGCTGTATTGCGAAGATCACCACACAACCGCTAGCACTGTGCTGTTTTTATTCCGTAATTCAACCGACCAATTGGATAATAGAACAGACAAATGCACGTATCGGTTAAGTTCTCCCTTTAGTAACCTTTGCGTCACTCTGGCTCAGCTATAAGTGCTGAGCACAGGCACTGTTATCTTTCTGTTTGTGCCGTCTCCGACGCGGATAATCCCGATATTTACTTCGTACGCCAGTGTCAAGTTTGCTCTGTGAGGATGTCGTCTATTTCGTCCTTCTCAATCAACGTCTTATCTTTCACGTTCCGGTAGGATCTCCGCAAAGCGTAAAGGAAGGGAGTTTCAGCCCCACAATAAATGCTAAGTCTTTTTATATATTATGCAAAATCAAGTCCACTAGAAGGCTAAGTCATGCGAGGAGCTGGTAAAAAATGAACGTACTTATCGTCTATGCGCACCCAAATCCGCGCTCGTTTAATGCAGCAATGCGACAAGCTGCTGTCGACACTCTAACCGAGGCGGGGCACGCAGTGCAGGTCTCAGATCTTTATGCTATGAATTTCAAGGCAACGCTGGATGAGCACGATTTCAAAGAGCGACAAGATCCAAATTTCTTCGATCCGATCAACGAACAGTACCACGCTGCCATGAGGGGATCCTTCGCTGATGATATCACGAAGGAAATTGAGAAAGTTGACTGGGCCAATCTCCTCATTTTCCAATTTCCTCTCTGGTGGCAGTCTTTCCCGGCGATTTTGAAGGGGTGGTGCGACCGCGTCTTGGCCAATGGCATAGCGGTAAACTTCGCGACCTATGACCCGCTTCTTTCGGGCAAGAAGGCGCTATTTGCATTTACGACAGGGGGAGGTGCTGCGATGTACGCTCCCGATGGACCAGCGGGGGATATTAACGTCCTGCTTACCTTCGCTCGCAACATGTTCCAGACGGCTGGCGTCGAAGTCTTGCCACCGTTTGTTGCCTATGGCGTCCGCTTGCTCTCTTTTGACGAGCGCGAAGTGGAGATACAGCGCTATCGCGAACGGCTGCTGTCGTTGTGAGTTCGGTCTAGGGGGATCCAAAAAGGGCTTTTCGCAAAGCCGCGCGTGCAGGAATTTGCGGGTCAAGGAAACTGATGAGTGATTCTATGAGGGTTTCACTTGTTGCTTTCTTGTCGAGTCGGACCATGGGCCACAGCAAGCGTCCCATTCTGTCGTTTGAATGACTGGAGTGCAACTGCTCCAGCCTAGCGTAACGCACTTTTGCGACGCTGCTGCCCTTTGCTGATCACGTTTACCCCCGTTGCTTTAAAAGCGACGCTGACTTCGCTGCCCCTATCAAGTCTGAGCGTTTCCGTGGAGATGTTTGTGACGTACGCGGCTAGCATAAACCCACAGTCGATAATCACCTTATTGATAGGTCCAAGGTAGAGTATCTGCTTGATTGTTCCGTTGAAAGTGTTCCGTGCGCTGCTGACAACCTGTTCGAGCATCACGGTAACGTTTTCCGGTCTGATTCCTAAGATGACCCTGTCGCCTATTTCATTGTTTGCGACGGCTTCAACAGTGGCGTTGCCAATGTCAGCGGTAATAATCCCGTCTTTCTGAGCAACAACGGCACCTTCAAAAAGGTTCTCCATCCCAACAAACGAGGCAACCCGTTCGTCCTCCGGTTTGTCAAAGACTTCGTGCACCGAACCGGTTTGTATGAGCCGGCCACCATACATGACCCCGAGCCGATCTGCCAACAACCGGGCTTCAGTCTGGTCATGGGTCACGAACAAGGCCGTAATCTGAAACTGGTCAATTACGTCGCGCAGTTCTTCGCGAAGCAAATCTCGTGAGCTAGTGTCGAGAGCGCTTAGGGGTTCATCGAGAAGGAGAACGTTCGGCTCAAGAATCAAGGATCGAGCGAGAGCCACTCGTTGCTGCTCTCCGCCGCTCAGCGTGGTAGGGGTTCGGTCTCTGAGCTTGGGAATCCCTACTAGTTCCATGATTTCCTCGATTCTTCGTCCGTGATCGGCCAGCTTCGTATACCTGAGACCGAATTCGATGTTCTTGTACACGCTCATGTTTGGGAACAGGGCATAGTCTTGGAACATGTACCCGATATGCCGCCTCTCGGTCGGTAAAAAAGATATGTCTGTTCCGTCGAGGAGCACCCGCCCCTGTCGCGGATAAATGAATCCTGCGATCAGATCGAGCAAGACCGTTTTGCCAGCGCCACTAGGACCAAGAATGACAAAGAATTCACCACTGTCGACGCTGACGCTGATATCTTGCAGCCTGAAATCACCTAGGCGTGCGTATGCTTGCTCAATCGCCACTGATGTCATTCTTCTTCCTTGTCAGCGTAAGTAGTCGTAGTACCATAAATACGGTCAGGTTGATCAAAAGCGCAATGAATATCGCCTTCATTGTTGAAGAGCTTTACCTTTTCCGTATCTCCAAAATGCCGCAAGAAGCCCTTATTTACCTTTTTCATTGCTATTTCGACCATAGATGATTACAAAATAGCGGAAAAAGGTAACTTTGCAAGTTCCAAAATCTTTTTCGCCAACGGCTTGATTGATACAACGACAGATTGCCCAGCTGAGCCGCACGCTAAGGTGAAGGGCTCATTGCGTAGCCAAACTGTTCACGTCTGGGCTAGCATAGTCGTATTCAACGGCTCTGGCTACGGCGTTTCCTAAGCATCCATTGAGAACCCGTGTCGCCGAAAGCCGAGAGCGAAGTGCTCGCTCTGTTTTTGCTGACCGCGTTCCCTGCAAAAAAGCCGCCCAGCTGAAAAAAAGGTCTTTGCCTAGCGTACCTCGTACTTGAGAAAGCCGACGCGGGTTGAGCTTCTTATGAGATGCTATCGAGTTTGGTTTGCTTCTCGTCGTCGACTTTTTTTTGTTTGTCTACGTCTATGAAGTATTCCAACGCATCAGGGCATTGACTCGCGAGACCTTCAAAGAATCGACGGACGATTGCGCTGCTAGAGGATTCAAGAGTTTCTTTATACGCTTCTACGAGCACAGGCGGCAACTTCGTGGTGCGCTCTTTTATTTGCTTAATAGCTGCGACGGCGCGGTCCGCTTCTGCCATCGTGCTCAAAGTGTCTGCCATGCTTCCTGTTGTAGTGAGAGCGTAATCATATTTAAAAACGTTGCAGGTCGTTAGCGCGCGTTGATTTCGCGCCTCTGACTCAGTCTTGGCATTCCGACTACGATCGCGCGGCTCTCAGCTGGATTTTTTCGAGCGCTTCTTTCGCGGTTTTTCGAACGTCGTCGTTTGTGTCCTTGAGCGCGGCTTGCAAACAAGCCGCCGCGCGCACATCTCTTATTCTACCAAGCGCGTCCGCCGCACGCTCTCGGACAAATTCATCCGGGTCACTCAACGCGTGAATGAGAGGATCAGTTGCGTGCTGGTCTCGCAGTTTTCCGAGCGCGTCAGCAGCGTTCCACCTGACGTCCACGTCTGGATCCTGCAGCGACTCAATAAGCCAGCCGGTCGCGCTCGTGTTTCTGATGTTTCCAAGAGCTTCGGCGGCGTTTCGACGCACGTACCTGTTCACGTCGTGCAAAGCCCCGATGAGAGGATCCACAGCTCGTCGATCACCTATCAGTCCTAGGGCCAGCGCTGCGTTCCATCGGACAAACCAGTCGGTATCGTTCAAAGCCGTGCATAAGGGCGTCACAGCCTCATCCGTCCACACTTGCCCAAGGCCTGCAGACGCGGCTCGGCGAACGTGCCTATTTTCATCGACAAGCGCCCTTACAAGAAGCGATACTGCGCTTTTTTCGCCGCTATTCCCAAGGGTTGCGGCTGCTTTCGTCCGGGCTGCCGGATCGTTGCTTTTCAGTTGCCGAACCAGCGAATCAAGCATAAACTCTCCCCCCCTCTTTAACTCACCGTGCCGACAGCCCTGTGCACGCTGCCGCGTGGCACCTAACAGTATAGGACACCATCACTTTAATCGATCGACTGGTTTCAAATATGTTGGCTTTTTCCAGAAAGCTGGTGTTCGTGCTGACTAGATGTCGACAGCCTGCACATTGCTTGCGCCAATTTTCACGCAACCGGGGGATCTCTTAGGAAACTGCTAGAACCTGGCAGTTTGTAAGAGCTACAGGTGATATCAAATGCAAATAAGCGTGCGCAACCAACTCGCGCGAACGGTTAAAGAGGTAAAGCTCGGTGCCGTGATAGCTGAAATCATCGTGCAGGCCGCAGACAATCAAATCGCTGCAGCGATTACCAAAGATGCTGCCGAGGACCGTGCGCTCAGAGCCCGCGACAAGCTCACCGTCTTGGTGAAATCAACGTCCGTGATGATTCAAAAGTGAGACACAACGGTGGCAAGAGGGGCCGCCGTCTCTTTTTTGCATCGACTATGCTACTAACGTGAGCATTAGCTCGGATTCCAAGACGCTACGTGCTCAGGCTTCAGGGCTAAGAAAGCGAGGAACGAGCGCGCAGTGGCCACTGCCTCGATGCAAAAGTATTTGTTTGATTTTTGCCTTCCGTTAGATGTGAAATTGATTATTATTGTCGGAGACGGGATGGCAGATGAGCCGCTTGAGGCGCTCCAAGGCCAGACTACGCTCGAGTATGCACAGACGCCACACATGGATAAGGTTGTGCGTTCGGGTTCGATAGGTCAGTTTTACGCGATAGAACCCGGCGTCAAGGTTGACAGTGACGCGGCCCACTTAGCGATGCTCGGCCAAGACGTGAACCTGTCCTCCTCAAACCGTGGGGCGTATGAGGCCCTTGGGGCGGGCTTGGCCCTCGGCCCCACAGACGTGGGCTTCCGGGTGAACTTCGCCACTATAGATGATCAATTCGTGCTCGTCGATGGCAGGGCAGGGCGGATCAGAGATGACGCAAAGGAACTCGAGCACGCTGTCAACGACATGGTGGAACTAGACGCAGTCTCTTTTGATTTTAGGCAAACTCTGGGCTTCAAGGGCGCTCTCGTGCTACGCGACGACGATTTGAGCGTTGACGTCAGCCTGCCAACCCAGTATGCCGTTGGGAAACAGATATGGGCGAGGGCAGCGAACGGAACTTCCCAAGCGCTCCACACGGCAGAAACAATCAACGAGTTTATGGTGAAAACCAACGAGGTCTTGAAGCGGCACCCGCTTAATTTGCGGCGTCTCACTGACCAGAAGCCACCGGCCAACGTCGTCATGCCTTGGGCCGCAGGACACATAAGCCGGTTCAATCCAACCGTGCGGAAGTATGGCAAGGGCCTCTGCGTCGCAGCAGCGCCGGTCATAAAGGGCGTGTGCAAGTACTCCGGCATGGACCTTGTCGATGTACCGGGCGCGACGGGGGAATACGACACAGATACGGCAGCAAAAGGCAAAATTGCCTTCGAAAACCTGGATAACTACGATATAGTGCTGATCCACGTCGAAGGGACTGATGAAGCCAGTCACGATGGCAACGTCGAAGGAAAACTCGTGATAATTGAGAAGATTGATGCGATGGTTGGCTATTTGCTCGAACACACGGACATCGCACAAACCCGCTTTGCCCTCCTTTCAGATCACGGATCTTCGTGTGTGACACACGATCACATGACCACTGCAGTGCCCATAGCGGTCTGTGGGGCGGGGGTGAAGGCAGACCACGTGCAGCATTATAACGAGAAATTGGCTTCACAGGGGCGGCTGAATACGCTCTTCGGAAAGCAGCTCCTGGCGTTCCTCACTCGATCACAGGTGTAACCGTTTTTGATCATGCGAGTTACCGTGCGAGACGATCTGAGGGATTTAACGCCCTGTGAACACGGCGGCAGAATCGTAGAAGCCTCAGAAACAATGCCGAACGTGCTCGACTTCAGCGCAAGCTTTAACCCGTACTTGCACCCGCGCACCAAGTCTGCGGTCAAGGAGGCCCTGAAGGGGGCCTATAACTACCCCGATCACACGTATAGGCATTTCAGAGAGGCCGTCGGCGAATATCTCGCGGTGCCTTCTGACGCGATCGTGCCAGGCAACGGCTCCGTCGAACTGATACGGTTCTGTGCGTGGGCGCTTCTTCAGAAAGGCGACAAAGTGATAGTTCCCGCTCCAACTTTTGGCGAGTATGAGCTCGCGTGCCGTTTAAGTGGCGCTGGGCCCTTGATCGTGCCTGTGTGGGATGAGCAGGCATTCAAACGAGACCTTTTCGGCGCCTTGGCTGAGGAAGACGTACGAATGGTCTTCTTGTGCAATCCGAATAACCCCACCGGCAAAGTGCTTTCGAGGGAAACGGTAACCGATATCGCGCTCAAGTGTCACGCGGCTAACGCATTCCTGCTCGTTGATGAAGTCTTCATCGAACTCTCCGATCTGCGGCAAAGCGTCGCGGCCGCGAATCTCGACGAAGCGCTAGTCCTCAGATCCCTGACCAAATCGTTCGCGATCCCTGGCATCCGGGCCAGCTACGGCATAACCAACCCCGAGCTTGCGAACGTATTAAACAGCATACGGGTTCCGTGGAACCTCAACTCCATCGCGGAAGCGGTCACGGTCGCTCTGCTTAAGGATTGTAAGCCTTATCTTGATGCCTCGCGCGAGAAAATAGCTGCTCAGCGGCGCTGGCTCGCTCGTGAACTCAGAGAAATACCAGGGCTGCGGCCGCTCGAAAGCGACGCGAACTTCGTTATGGTGAATGTTGCGGGAACGTCTCTTTCATCGACGGACTTTGCCCGTCAGATGAGACAGAACGGATTCTTGGTACGGGATTGTCAGTCGTTTCGATTGACCGGAGACGACTATATACGGATAGCGGTTCGGACAAAGGCGGAAAACGCGCGCTTGCTGGAAGCCATCAAGCGAGTAGTCAGCCAAAAACTCTGACTTGCTCCGCCCTCGAGCCGGTCTTACGACGGCGACGCGCGCGTCTCCCGGTGAAAGTTTCATATCCAAGTAATCGCGTAGTAGAGGGTGGAGCACGAAATGACAGAAGTAATACTGCTTACGCACAAAGGCTGCCCTATCTGCCCAACAGTGAGAAGCTTCTGGGAGGAACTGCACCAGAGCTGTGATTTTGATTACAAGGACATTGAGGTCTATACGCCTGAGGGCCTCCAACTAATTCGTCAGTACAGCATCAGAAGCGTTCCAACCACGCTTATCGATAAGAAAGTGGAGTTTGTCGGCGTGCCGGACCGCGACGCGGCACTTTCCAAGGTCAACTGCGCCGATTCGAAGCACTAGCTGGTTGTAGACACCGCGGAGGCGATGTCATAGATCAGCGCCTCGAGCTGAATTCTTTCGTTTAGCGCATCGAGGAGAGCATACTCTGCGTCGCCTAGAACTACGAGGAGCTCAGCAAGTGCCTTTTCATTTAGTGACAAGAGCCGGGCTTGAATCCGCATTTGAGCGATAATTTCGCCGCCGCTTAGACCGGTCTCGAGCAACAGACGATCGAGCACGTGCCTAGCCTTGGGCGCATCGTTTTGTAAAGCGAGCTGCAACAGCTCTGAAACCCCTTTAGGGTGCACGTGTTCGGCGAGCACGCTCAAGTCGGGCGGATGAGCCTCGGAAGAATCGCCTTCTGCCACGATCTGGAGCAGCGTTAGCGCTGTTCGAAGACTGCCCTCACTGAGACCCACAATCGAGCGGCCGCACTCATCTGATAACGCGTGCCCTTCTTCTGTCGCGATTCGTCGCAGGAAGTCGAGCATCGTGTCAGCGGGGAGCTGTGTGAAGTGCAGCGGCAAGCAGCGCGATCTAATGGGTATAATAATTTGAGACGGACGCGCGGTAGCCAGGATGAACTTGCAGGTCCGATTGTACCGTTCGATTATTCTTCGCAGAGCCTGCTGAGCGTCCCGTGTCAAGGATTCGGCCTCGTTTATAAACAGAATTCGGTACGGTGCAGCTAGTGGAGCAATTCCTGCAAGCCGATTCATGATCAGCTTGAAATTGTCAAGCACACCCTTCCGCTCGTCGTAAAAACGCGCCAAGCTCCGTGACGCTTCGAGGTACTTCCGCCCTTGTTCAAAGATGTCTGAGGCGTTGAGCTCGGTGAAGTTGCCCTCCCATACGTCGCCGAAAAGCTCTCTGGCGACAACTTCGGCCGCTGAACTCTTGCCTGTCCCCGGAGGGCCAAAAAAGAGCAGGTTCGGCAAGTTCTTGGTGTCGACGACGTGCTGTAGCTGGACCTTCACAACCGGTTGGCCCAGAATCTCTTCGAACGATCGCGGCCGGTATCGCTCCACCCAAAAGAAGTCTAAGTTTCCGTTAGCCCCACGCATTCGTGTCGCCTCTCCCCTAATCCATAACTTTCTGCAAAAGCTAGATGGGCGATGTTATCAATGGTCTTGCCTGCCAGCCCTCCATCGACCGTTCTCAAAAGCTCGAGACCCGCGCAATCGATTGCTACGGGGTCCGTTCCCGCAAGCACGTAGCCGAGATGCGCTTTCCTGCCGCCGTGACGCAGCTCTTGAGCATTGACGAGTGTCTCAACTGCATCGACTATGAAGATGTCGAACGGTTCGAGCACCGCCGCTTCAGCGATACTTTTGTGCAGATTCACGCCGCTAGCGTGCAAGCGGACGCGTTCTGTCGGTTTAACCAATCCAAACTGGTTCTTTACGGCTCCCGTCAGCGTGCAAATAAAGTGCGTTTTCAGCACAGGCAGTGAGATTTTCAAATCGAACGACCCCGGAACTGTCGACAGAGAGACCCCAAACCCACGGTCGCTTCGCCTTTTCGCAAACGGACCCTTGTTTAGGTTGACGAAGTCAACGCCGTGCTCATCGCACACACTCTTCAGCGGATTATGCTTAGTCACGCCTCGCGTCTTTCGATCGAAAAACGCGTTCAGGGGGGCATCAAATGCTGGCCCATCCCCTACCGTTAGGGCGTCGTCTGACAGGTACTCTAGGACCCTATCGAGAAGCCGCGGATCGGTGGTGGTCGGGTATGGCTCTTTCGAAACGAGATTCGGTTTGATGAAAATTGACGACGCTGAGGCGATCTTATCGCTGAATTGATCGAGTGCCCTTGCTGCAAAATCGTACTTCGTGGAGCCATCTGCTTTTTCTTTGAAGACTCTCGACATCTTCCCAAACCAATATTTGTCACTTGTAATAAACTACTTTTTGATGACCGCGTCAGAAAAAACGTGGGACGCGTGTCGCAGCGAAATATTGTCTCTTCTAGACGAAATCGATGCACCCTCATCTGAAATTCACGGCACAGAATGGCTTCCGCGGATACTCTACGGACACAGAGGGTGACAATAACCTGCGGTGGGACGGGCGCAAAGAAGCTTAAGTCCCCGGTTGTTGCTCAAGCTAGACGCGGCTGAACGTTGCGTGTTCTGTGGCGGCAAATGACCTCGTTTCGCTCGCTGCAACAGCACTTTCGTCATTGTGCGGCATCGAGGTGCGATATCGCTCACGCACATCGGACGGCCTAGAACTGACCCAGTATTGGTGACGCACGCGGATTTGAGCGATCGATGGGGCTCCTATTCTGGCCAGTCCGGGTATCGCCCTGACTCTGTTTCGATCTCAGGTCGCGCGTCACTGGATTTTTCTTCCGTCTCTCGCGGTTCGTCAGGTGTATCGATAGGTATCTTGGTGACCTTCTCATCTTTCGCGCCGGTGCGTGAATTCTCTCTCAGTCCGGACTCAGTTTCTTCCCCTTCTATTGGAATTTGCCGCGGCCGCGCTTTGCCCGCTTTTGACAGATAGCTAGTTGCGGCAGGGCGTCGGGGGTCGCCAGCCGGTGGTTCGCCGTTGCCCTCGCGAACCAGTCGAAGCAAGAGAAAAATAAGAATGATCACTAGAATGAGAATCGGCCCCCAGATCCATAACCAAGCCGGAACCGCGAATCCGTTGTTAGTCTGCGCGCCTGCATTGGAAGCGTTTTTGGCTGTTGAAATTGGAACGATAATGCGGGTCACATTGTTCGCCATCAGAAGGTTCCTCGCTTGAGTAGTGTTATTAGGCGCAGCGGATTGCAATGCCAACACGCGTAGCCCTAAAGTCGTGCTTAAGCGAGGCGTTGTTTCCAGGCTTTTGTCCGTTTGGCCGGCGACGCTTATTTTCGCGTGGTGACTCGACTGCGAGTTGACCATCGTATGCACGGTTGCCTCGCTGCTCGGCGCCGTTCCGACCCAAAAAGCTGCTGTCACGCAGGACGCTACCAGAAACGCCGCACACAGGATTGCGACAAGAAGCGGGGCTAGTTTTGGCATGAATTGTCACCTCCGACAAGGGTGCTGAGTATACAAGTACCCTTCGATCTGGTTTCTCTGCCTTTGGTCGCTAGCAACGACCGCTAGCGGCGACGAGTTGCTCCACATGATGCGCGCGGTTCGGCCCGGTCCCCCAAAAGCGCGTGCTAAGATTACTTGCCCTTTTGCCAGTGATTCAGGACCCGTTGCCATGGGTCCCGCTTATGACCCTAGCAGTTTGAGATCACGTCGTATCTGCTTGAGCGCCGCCAGGTCAGCTGAAACGACAGGAGGACTCGCTAGAGTGAACGCAGGTGGCTTGACTGGCAGCAAAAATAGGTTCTCTATCATGCAATTCCCGCCCTCTCTTTTTGTGCCCCACCACTCGCGAAGGTGTTCCGGGAGTGGATCAAGTCTGCAGATTTCGACCTCGATATGAGGCAGCATCTCCGAGAAATTCTTGAATCCTTAAGAGTTGATTGTACTTTGCATTGCGTTCGCTCCGCGCCGGCGCACCGGTTTTGATGAACTCTGAGCCCAAGGCAACTGCAACGTCAGCAATCGTTGTATCTTCGGTCTCTCCTGATCTATGGCTAACGACTACCGAATAGCCATTCCGAAATGCCAAGGTCGCGGCATCGAAGGCTTCCGACATCGTCCCAATCTGGTTCAGCTTGAGGAGCAGAGCGTTTGCCGCTCCAAGCTTTATCCCTTCGGAAAGTCGGTCGACGTTCGTCACGAATAAATCGTCGCCGACGATGGTCGTGCCGGCCAGTCGTGAGGTTATCTGGGCGAAGTCTTCAAACGCATCCTCGTCGAAGGGATCCTCAATGAGCATTACCGGATATCGGTCCACCAAGTCCTCGTAATACTCGCTCAGCTCCGTAGGTGAGAGTCTTTTTCCATCCATCAGATAGGTCTGTGTCGTCTTGTCGTAGAACCCTGACGCAGCGCAATCGACGCCGAGGCGTATCTCCTGATCGTACCCTGCGTTGCTGACGGCGGTCATAATGGCATCAAGTGCCTCAGAAGATGAGGACAGTGCCGGTGCGAAACCGCCCTCGTCTCCCACGTTCGAGGCTCCCCGTCCGTACTGTGCTTGTAAGACGTGCTTGAGCTCGTGATAAGTCTCGACGCCCATTCTGAGGGCGTCAGAAAATGTCTCGGCTCTCGTAGGTATGATAAAAAACTCTTGAATAGACAACTCGTTGCCCGCGTGCGCCCCTCCGTTGATCACGTTCATTAACGGCACGGGCAACGTGCACGCGTTTGGGCCGCCTAGGTACTCGTAAAGGTGCATGTTGGCGGAATTCGCCGCTGCGCGAGCAACTGCCATTGACACCCCGAGAATGGCATTTGCCCCGAGATTTGACTTATTTGGGGTCCCGTCGAGATCGTTCAACGTTTTATCGACGTTGCGCTGGGCCCTCACGTCCATGCCGATAACTTCTTCTGCAATCACCGTGTTGACGTTATTCACTGCTCGCAACACGGTTTTTCCGCCGAAATCCGATTCGTTGTCTCGAAGTTCAAGCGCTTCGTTGGATCCCGTGGATGCACCGGACGGCACCATCGCTCGGCCAAAGCCGCAACTCGTGAAAACTTCCACCTCCACTGTAGGATTTCCGCGCGAATCAAGGACTTGTCTTCCTAAAACTCCTTCGATTTCGAACATGATTCCAGTATGCTTTATGCTGTTCAATCTTAATCTTATCGCTAGTGCGCCTTCTCATCCGTAGATAATTTTAAAATCCTAAAAGCTGAAACCCCGTGAAGATGTTTGGGAGGAGAATCTCTAAGAATGGCCTCGTTCTTGGCGTCAGTTTGAACGTCCTAGTCCTTGGGATTGTGAGTCTGTTCGCTGACATGAGCACGGAGATGATCTATCCGCTCATCCCCCTTTTTCTCGTTAACGTCCTAGGAGCGACGTTCATTGACGTGGGTCTCATAGAAGGCGTCGCTGAAAGCAGCGCAAGCATACTGAAGATAGTTTCCGGGTACCTGTCAGACAGGTTCGGGAAACGTAAACCCCTTGTGTACTCCGGCTATGCGATCGCAGCGATCGCGAAGCCCTTGCTTGCATTCGCAACCGCGTGGCAGCAAGTCTTGGCAATACGGTTCCTTGATCGCTTTGGCAAGGGCATTAGAGACTCAGCGCGTGACGCTATTGTTTCCGAGTCAAAGAGCCTCGGGGCGGGGAGGTCATTCGGCTTCACACGCTCTCTCGATACGCTTGGAGCCGTCATCGGTCCGCTTATCGCGGTGGCCCTGTTTGGCATCCTGAGCTTTCGGGGGTTGTTCCTCCTCGCGTTTATACCGGGGATACTTGCCACTGCTCTTGTGGTTTTCTTTGTGAAAGAGACAGCGGTCGGCTCGCGAAGCAATCAGCGGTATAAGGTCTCATTCCGGTCATTCGACGCGAATTTTCGCATCTTTCTCGTGGGTCTCGGCCTCTTCTTTGTCGGAAACTCAAGCGACGCCTTCCTGTTCTTACGTGCTCAAAATCTCGGCATCCCAACGCTCCTGGTTCCGGTGCTGTATCTTGCAATGAACGTTATCTATGCGGTATCTTCATTTCCCTTTGGCATCATCTCTGACAGAATAGGACGCAAGGCGGTGCTCATAGCGGGCTTCGGCATCTTCTTCATCGTCTATTTGGGATTTGCATTCGCCCCATCCGCGCTCGTCATTTGGGTTCTGTTCCCGGTATATGGGCTCTACTATGGTCTTACCGACGGGGTGTCAAAGGCGCTCGTGTCTGATCTGGCCCCTCCCCACCTCAAAGCGACCGCGTTTGGCACGTATTATTTCGTCATCGGCGTCGTCGCCTTGCCGGCCAGCCTGATCGCTGGCACCCTCTGGCAGACCGTCGGTCCTACGTTTGCCTTCCTCTACGGCGCGGTTATGGCGTTGATTGCGGTGCTGATAATTGGTCTCTTCGTGCGGAGCGATCGGCTAACCCCGACGGCTACGTAACCCCGTCGATGAGGACGTGTAGCTGCGTAGCTGGGTGCATCACACGGCCAAGCAAGCACGATTGAAGCGCAATGAAATCAAACGGCAAGCTCCTGAAACCGTGTGCTGATGGGTCGTCGTTGCTCGCGCTTTTTGAGGACGCCGTTTGTCCAGTCTTTCCATCAACGGCGGTGCGCGCGCAGGGCTTTGTTTAATAACTCATCACATGCCCCGACTTTTTAAACACAACTCAGACTTTTTAAACAGAGGGTAGTTTTTAAACAAAGCCCGCGCGCAGAGAAATTTTATATAGAACAACAACTCTAGTAATTTCGGAGGTTAGCACAGTGATTGGTGGTCAACCTATTCTCATTCTACGCGAAGGAACACAAAGGACGAAGGGCAGGGAAGCCCAGTCCATGAATTTTACCGCGAGCAGGGCCGTAGCTGAATCAGTGCGAACTACGCTCGGACCGAAAGGCATGGACAAGATGCTCGTTGATTCGATGGGCGATGTGGTTATAACGAACGACGGCGCGACGATACTGAAGGAGATGGATATTGAACATCCCGCAGCTAAGATGATGGTTGAAGTCGCTAAAACGCAGGATGATGAAGTGGGCGACGGGACAACAACAGCGGTTATCTTGGCTGGCGAACTGCTAAAAAACGCAGAAGAATTGCTCGATCAAGACATCCACCCGACGGTCATAGAGAAAGGCTACGGCCTCGCCGCAGACAAAGCGATTAAGATCGCCGAACAGCTATCGCGCAACGTTTCGATTCGCGATGACGATCTGCTGAAGAAGATTGCACAGACGGCCCTCACGGGCAAGGGCACTGATGTGGGCAAAGAGGTACTTCCACAGGTCGTTGTTGAAGCGGTGAAAAAGGTCGCGCAAAAAGTCAACAACAAGTACAAAGTCGACGAGGAAGACATCAGAATTGAAAAGAAAGTCTCCGGTTCCGTTTCCGATTCAGAACTCGTGGACGGCGTCGTCGTCGACAAAGAACGCGCGGCCGAGGGAATGCCGCGAAAAGTATGCGATGCGCGCATCCTCGTGTACGACCAACCACTAGAGCTTACCAAAACTAAAACCGATGCCAAGATCAAAATAAAGGATCCTACGCAGATGAAACTCTTCATGGAGCGCGATCACGAAGCGCTGATCGAGAAGGCCGACAAGATCTTGGCAAGCGGCGCGAACGTCGTCTTTTGCCAGAAGGGTATCGACGATCTTCTCCAGTGGCACTTCTCGCGGAATAACGTGATGGCAGTGGAGAACGTGAAACGCGAGGACATTGAGACGATTTCCAAGGTGACCGGCGCCCAAGTAGTGTCCAGCCTGAATGATCTCAGCGCAGCAGACCTGGGCAATGCGGGCGAAGTCGAAGAAACAATTGACATCGAATCTAGCTGCGACACCTGCGGCATTGACTAGACGGAGGTCCTAGGAATGATAACAATCAAAGACTGCAAAAACCCCCGTGTCGTCAGTATCGTCGTTCACGGAGGAGCCGATCATATCGTCGAAGAGACTCATCGAGCTGTGTACGACGCGGTTCGAGTTGTTCAAGCAGCGATCGAAGATGGCAAAGTCGTCGCAGGAGGTAGCGCTCCGGAGGTTGAGATCGCGATGCAACTCCGCAACTACGCGTCGACGCTTAGCGGCAGGGAACAACTGGCAGTCATCGCCTTTGCCGACGCGATCGAAATAATTCCAAAAACGCTTGCTGAAAACTCAGGTTTGGATCCGATGGACTCGCTCGTTGGCTTGAGGACCGCTCACGAATCAGGAAATAAAACGATGGGACTGCAGATTTCGACGGGAAAAGCAACGGACATGTGGCCTGACGTGATCGAACCTCTCAGAACGAAGAAGCAGGCCATCTTGTCGGCCACCGAAGCCGCGAACATGATCCTTCGAATAGATGACGTGATTCAAGCCGCTACGTTTGAGAAGGGGCCTTCAGCAGAACAGATGGAAGGCATGTCAGATCAAATGCTTGATCAAGTGTGAACGCGTGCTGCCGCAGACGTTTTGGCTCTGCGGCCCTCCTCTTTTTTAGTTTCAGCAGATCTTCAGCGCAGCGTGGCGTCTAGCACAGCGCTTATTTGGAACTAAGCGAAGCGTAACGCAACCTCCCGAACAGGTTGAGCCTGCCGTGTTTTTTGCTGCAAGAAGTACTCCTTAGCTTCATCTTTTGTGACCTCTACGTACGAACGCATGGTTTCGCAGGTGGGGCAAATCTCGGGAGCATTTTCCCCGTAGTGCATGTCATCACAAACTGTGCAGCGGAAGTAGCGCTTCATGGTCCACCGAAAAAGCCCTACGTATTTAGTTTTTCTGCTATGCCGCCAGGCAAGCTGTGCATTCGTTTGATTCACTCACAGGGGAATATGTATAACGCGGTCGCTAAGAGCGGTTACTTCGGCTACAAGGAAGGCGTTTTTGTCGCAAAGTGAAGACGACGTGAAAGCACCCAAGCATGCCCGGCGCAGGTTCACTGGCGAGAGTCTGTAAGCGGTCAGTTATCCGCCCAGCGTGATATCCTGCTTACTATACCAATCAAGCGCTGCGTAGAAGTGCTCCGGCTTGAAATCCGGCCAGTATGCATCGACGACGTAGATATCCGAATACACCGATTGCACTGGCAAAAATCCGCTTAGTCGCCGTCTACCACCCCAGCGAACGATCAAATCGATGCGTGAAACGTCATGCGATCGTATCATCTTTGTGACGTTTTCGCCTTCGAGTGTGACGTGGGGTTGGGCAAAGAGCGGATTCAAGTCCCACTGCCAGCCGTAATTGACCAAGAAGTTGACCTTAATTTTTCCTGAGCCAAATGTGGTTCTTTGTGTGTAGGGGACGAGCTTTTTTGGGAACATCGGGGAGTCTGTGTCTCCGACGACAAGCAGGCTAGCGTCTTCGTGTTTGAGAATCTCGACGCCGTCGATGCACGCTTTTTGGAAGGCCTTTCTCTGCACTTGGGTTCTTTTCGTGTTATCTTGGGTGAAGCCGTAGCTCGTGACTTCCTGGACGCCGACGCTACTACATAGCCTGAGTACTTCTAATCCGGGGGGCAAGCCAGCTTCATACCCTGCCTCTTTGGGCAAACCTCGAGCTAGTGCCCACCGACGGTTCCCGTCAGGAATGATGCCTACGTGGCGTGGTATTCGGTTCATTTCTTAAAAAGGGGGTTCCTACAGGTTTTGAGTTTATCTAGCTCAAGGTTCATAATCTTTGTCCAGCTCTTTCGCCCTTCGCGGCGGTTTTTTGGGTTGCCACAGTGATTATCTCCGCGGGGCAATGGTTAAAGTTGAGAGCGCACTAACAACCAATGATACGGACTAGCGGAATAACGGCCATGGACCCCCAAAAAAGCGCGAAGGAAACCCCTAACGTTACTGTGTGGGGCGTTCACTTAAAGGACGCCACTACTCTCACACGGAAGGAGCGAGAAGAACTCTTGTTTAAGCTGAACCGAATCTTCACGTTCGTTGGCACGGAAATACCAGAAGAGATCGAACTCGACGGAGAGGTCATTGCGCTCCACGAAGTCATGTGGCGTCTGATCAATAACAAAAGGGAGCTCACTCCTGAGGAATGCGCAGCCGTGCAGAGGCTTTGGGGCGCTATCGAGAGAAAAATACGACAAATCGAATCGACAATCAGGAGTCAGGATATCGATGAGCGCGAAGCGCTTATGTTGTACGTGGAAGCTCAAGGTCTGATTCGTGCCGCCGTTGAACTGAGAGCTTTGGAGAAAGGCAAGCTCTTCAATTCTGCTCAAACCCCGTCGACAGACAGAAACGAAGCCCAAAAAAGGTGGCTCAGTTATTTAAAAAAGATCAGTTGACCCGTGTTGGTGCGTAATTCGCTTCGACAGTCTCCTCGTTGCGAACGGTAGGGTAGACGCGCGCGCCGAGAGCTTATAACTTCTCGTCTCAGAAGCCGCTAAGCATCTCTTGGGCTATTTGGAGATTCGAAAGTAGATCGTCGCAGGAAGCTACTAAGGTTCGCAGTTTTTTCGTTTGCACTGTTATCTCCACTCTGTTTCCTGTCGCCTTCATTTTTATCTCTGGCGTATTATCAGGCTGAAGAGCTTCGACAATTGAGAGCGCCTGTGGATGTTCGTAAACGAGGATTGCGGTAATCATGCGCGGCGGATAAGAAGGAGCGGCTCGGTCCACTTCAGCCGCGAGTGTTAGCTTCGCAAAAATGTTGCGCAGCAACGCGCACTTTTTCGAGCGGTCAAAGAACCATCGTTCTATCGTGAGATCAGCATCTCGACGGTGTCGAGGCGGTACGACCACTCCTCAGGCAGCACGTCCCTGCTCTTGTAATAATTGACCAGCCTTCGAATCTTCGACTCTGTGAGTTGAAGAGCGCGTTTGTTGTGGAGGTCTTTCTTGTTCTCTTCAAGATGATCTCTGAGCTTCAGTGCTTTGGTGATGAGATTGAACAAGTCTTCAGGGAGGTCAGGGGCAACTCCATTGTCGCTAAGCACTTCAGTCAGACTCTTCTTGGTGACTGACTTGACGCTCGGTATCCCGTGCGTATCCCTCAGGACGATCCCAATTTGACTTGACGAAAGCCCGCTGTTCCGCAGCTCCACTATTAGCTTCTGAACCTCCTCAGACGTCATGGTAACGGGAACCGTACTCTCCAGTGGCCTAGTAGATCCCGACACTCCTTTCCTTCGTGCGTACATTCGCGCCATTTAAGCTCCATTGTCCTATCAGAGACGGTCTAACCACGCGTTAGGTGTGCTATTCTATGATCCCCTCTTATATAATTGTTGATGCCCATTCCAAGAATAGTTCTGCGGCCTTGCTTCGGTGCGATAGTGCGTTCTTCTCGTCAACCGTCATCTCTGCGAACGTCCGGCCTTCATACTCGAAAATGGGATCGAATCCGAAGCCTCGATGGCCGCGTGAGCTCACTATGCGTCCCTCTACCCGTCCGTGGAACAGCTTGAAATCACGGTAATAGCTTCCAATAGCAGACTCGAACCGTGCCGGGCGCCCCTCTCCGATGAGCTTGACTACGCCGCTGTTCCCTATCGTTTTATGCACGTACGAGGAGTACGGCCCTGGGAACCCGTGGACGTCGTCAATGAACAAACCGGAATCTTCTATAATAAATGGACGAGGGAACTTCTCTTGGCAGTAGCTGAGTCCGTGTTGGACTACTTCCTCGAGCGTATCAGCTTGGAGCTCTGGGTAGCGTGCGTTGACCTGGACGATCTCCAGCCCGAACTCACGAGCCTTGGCTTGCAGCTCCGCGACCTTCCCGGGGTTTTGCGTGATGAAATTGAACGTTTTCACAAGTATCGACCTCGCTCTTTGATCTCGTTCACTTTTTCGAGGATCAGCGCTGCACCGGAGCAATTTCTCGCGTAACCGGAAAGAAATGCGTCCTTGAGTGCAGGGAACCTGTCGTCCGTTGCCTCGAGGGTTTGGAAAAAGACGTGAACGTCTACGCCCCGGGCCTCAAGACTCCGGTCGTAGGAGGAGAGGCCAAAATCTATTAGGTATACCCTTCCGGCGGAAAAAATCATGTTGCGGGTCGTTGGATCTCCGTGGACGATGCCTGCCGAGTGCAGCGCGCAAAGCACCGCGCCAACGTCTTCAGCGACTGCCTCGTTCATTACACTATGCACGGGCGGCCCATCTATCCGCTCCATGGTGATGGAAAAGCCGTTCACTGCCTCTATTATGGGCGTGGGTACCCCCGCTCGTCGCGCATCGGATTGTATCTTCGCCTCAAGTCGCGTGCGCTCTCTTCGCAGCTTCGTGTCAAGTTCAGCTATGCGGTAGTCCTTGGGAACGCGCTGCTTCACGACTGAATGGCCGCGAAGAGTGACGACCGCTTCCGCTCCCGTAACCACCTCTAGTGCGTCTCGATCCACAGCACCTCAACCTCGTCTGGCCTGAAGCTCGGGTTGGCGCCGGATGATGCAATAGGGGTTTGGATACCGTGTCTCAACATGAGCAGGCCCGTATACGCGATCATGGCGCCGTTGTCTTGCAAATACTCCGACTTGGGCGCGAAGAATCGCGCACCACGCTGAGCGCACATTACCGAAAGCATCTCCTGGAGTCGCTTGTTAGCGCCGACGCCACCGGCCAAAAGCAGATCGGATTTGTCCATTTGTGATAGCGCTCGCTCGCTCACTTCAACGAGCATCGAGAAGGCAGTTTCTTGAAAGCTATAGCATATGTCCTCAAGTGAGGCTGATTTTAACGCCTCTGTGGCCGCGGTAACGATCCCCGAAAACGAGAAGTCCATTCCCTTCACCACGTACGGCATAGGCAAGTAGTCTCGCGATTCTTGCGCGAGTCTCTCCACCTTAGGGCCGCCTGGGTGAGGCAAGCCGGCTGATCGAGCGAACTTGTCGAGACAGTTCCCTATGCCGATGTCTAATGTCTCTCCGAGAATGCGGTACCTTTGGTGCCGGTAGGACAGCACCTGTGAGTTTGCTCCGCTCACGTACAGAACGATCGGATCCACGAGATTAGTTTTCCAGCGCCCCACTTCGATGTGTGCGATACAGTGATTGACCCCAACCAAAGGCACGCCAAGCCGCAGAGACAACGCTCTGGCAGCTGTGCCCACAATGCGTAAGCACGGTCCCAAACCAGGGCCTTGCGAAAAAGCGACGCCCTCGATTAAACGGGGGTCTGTCGAACTCAGGACTTGGCGAATGACGCCGGCAATGTTGTTCGCAACGTGTTGCGCCGCTTCTCTTGGATGTATTCCGCCTAAGGCAGGGATATACGCTGAACTCGCTTCACACAAAACCTCATCGTCGTCCACCAGGCTTGCGCTCAGGTTCCAAGCGGTCCCCTCGATGCCTAAGACTATCATTCACAAACGGGCGGTTACTTTTTAAATTGCGTGTACCCGCACTTGCCACACGAGAGCCTGTCTTTGTGCTCTGCCAAAAAGACCCCTTCGCCGCAGCGTGGACAATTCTGGCGCTTCCTCTGCACCTTGTCGTCGCTCACGTCATACAACTCGCTTGCCTTAATTTTCTTCACCCCCTTGAGACGGTTTGGGGCTCGGCTCAGCGGTCGGCTCGGGGCTCGGTTCGGGAGTCGGCTCAGCGGTCGGCTCGGGGCTCGGCTCAGCGGTCGGCTCAGCGGTCGGCTCAGGGCTCGGTTCGGGAGTCGGCTCAGGGCTCGGTTCGGGAGTCGGCGGCGCGTTCCGCTTTAGGATGTGCTCTTGTTCTATTTGTCGGGCGGCTTCAGCTGATTCGTATATCTTGACATATGCTGTAGTTTCTTTTTTGCCAAAAGCCGTTCGCATGTGGTCGATTATCACTCGCTCAGGTTCAATTTTAAAGTCGGCCGCAACTTGGTCCCTGACTTCTATCCGCGCCGGAGTAGCCGCCTCGTGTTGAATCCTGATTTGCAGCTGCTTTCGGTTGAGTAATTCGTTATTCTCTTCTTTGATAACTTCGATCTGCATGGTAGCTCCGTCGTTTGTTTATCGCTAATGTTGTTTCAATATCTCGCGCAAGAGGCGTCTCGCTTTCTCTTTTTTTTCGCGCGTTGTGACAATGATAACCATGCCCTCGCTTGGCTGGCCGTAAACGACCGCTGTTCCTAAAGGAGCCTCAATAACTGCTGGGATTACCGCCAGATCCTCTTCGCCGTTGACGACGATTCTCGTGCGTTGGGACCGCCCGATGTTCTTCATCGATCCGCTCACGGCGTTTTGAAGCTGCTGAGAGATGGAGCCCGGGGGGTTATCCACTTCATAAATGGTGCGGGGTTCGGCGCTGATCGCATGGCAGATCTCGTCGGGCACCGTTGCCCTCATCGTGATGCCGTCAATGATGCACACGTCGGGTACAATCCCGGCTTGTACCACATTGTAGGTCGTTATGTCACCAACCGTGACAATTCTTTTAAAAGCTCTTAACTTTTCTGCACAATCTGCGTGCGAACAAAGATCACCGAACGGTTTCTGGAGCTCAGCTTTGAGCTTGTCGTTCAGCATGAGCTTCTTATCGAACTTTGAGCGCGTACTTTCCGGGCAAGTCGATGTTCATCCGCTTGGCGACTTCAGAGCGTTTCGGATCGATAATAATCAAGTATCCGCTCCAGTCTTTTCCAAGTGAGCTCGATCCGCACACGGGGCACACGAGTCCTTCGACAAATCGATGGCAAGTCTTACACACTTGTTCCGGCATTTTGCTCCTCCTCCTCTTTCTTGGCTTTTTCTCGCGCTTCAGCAAGCCATTCGACCTTGCCCAGAGCTGCTTGTCGCATCGTGAGGCCAATCTTGCTTTCTCGTGGCTCGCGTTCGTTCAAGCTTACTGCGACTACTCGAGCCCGCAGCATATCTCCTTCCGTAATGGCCTTTCCGGTCTCTTTTCCGACCAGTCTCGCGTTCTTTTCGTCGTACGAAATGTAGTCGTCAGCTATTTGGCTCACGTGCAGCAAACCATCGAGCGGTCCCAGTCCCACGAAGGCACCAAATTCCACAATTTCGACGACTTTGCCTTCTAGTATCTCCTGAAGCTGTGGTTTGAAGGTGATTGCATTAAAAGTGACATCGTAATAGATCGCTCCGTCTCCCGCGAGTATGCGCCCTTCGCCGATATCCAAAACGTCGGTAATGGCGATTATGGATCCGAGCATCTTGTCTATGCGACCTTCAAGCTTATCTCGCAAGAGATCTTTCACGACTTCTATCGTCTCTTCTCCTAGCCGTTCAGGCGGCAGCCTTACCGTGTCGATCAACTTCGCTTTTTTATACATCTATCACGCTCTTGAACAGATCCATCGAGTACTGTATCCGCTCCTTGGCGGCGTCTGCTCCTTCCCAGCCAATTACCGTTGTTTCCTTGCCTTCGAGCCGCTTGTACACTTCAAAAAAGTGTGCGACCTCCTTGAGGAAGTGACTTTGGACGTCATTAATGTCAGTATATTCAGCGTACTTCGGATCGTTGAGCGGCACACAAAGCACCTTGTCGTCTGCTTCCCCCGAATCGAGCATCTTAAGCAATGCTATTGGCCTCGCGTCAATGATGCAGCCAGGATAGGTTGGTTCATCCATAATGACGATCGCATCGAACGGATCGTCGTCATCATAATAGGTTCTGGGTATGAGGCCATATTCGCCCGGGTAGTGTAACGGAGAATACAACACGCGGTCGAGATGAATTGCGTTCCATTCTTTACTGTACTCGTACTTATTGCGGCTCCCTTTTGGAATCTCTACCACCACGAATATTTCTTCGGGTGGCTGGGGTCCGGTTTCGATGTCTTTCCACAGGTTCATCACATATCCACCTCTAAGTGCTTCTTGCTTCTCAGCTGCACGACGTGGATGCTGTGTTCCCGAAGCTCTCGCTTGAGAAGCTTGTCGTTCGTTACAACCGCCGCTTTGTATTTAAGCGCAGTGTTAAGGATTTGGTCATCGACGGTCGATCCATCCGCGGTTTCGATGATTTGGCATCTGTCTGAAAGGCGCAAAGCGACGCCTGCTCCTGCGGAGCCTTTCCTCATCAAAACACTCAGTTCTCGACGCACTGGTTCGATCGTGGCAGGCACAAATCCGAGTCCGCGCAGTTCTTCAAACACGTCGATCTTGAATTGCCAGGGAATCAGAAGCGCATTGGTATCCAATATGGCGATCATTTGGCGAGCGTTCCCGCCCCAATAAGCCGCCATCGCGAGCCGATCCGTCTCGAAATAGCGATTCGAGACCCGATTTCTGCGCAGACGGGCCTCTTGAGGGCTACTTCGACGGCCGAATTCCGCGCGCTCGTGGCGACGCCAACGGTTGTGGCGGTGCCGACGCTTAACATGAGCGGCTCGCTCGTGTGTATCGAATCGACGTTGAGTTCATCGGAGCTCCCGACGACACGATCGAGAAGCTTGACATCCATCGTGAAGGCCTGCCACACGGGCGGCAGCGTTCCCGGCGTCCCGGCAATCTGCCCGACAAGGGAATCGCTTTTTACTAGGGAGGGGTCCAGTTTCGTTCCTACGCCGAGCAGCCCACCTGGCGTCGCAACCTTCAGTTTTTCTTTCTCAGAAACGATGCTCGACACAGTCGTGGTAATGGGCACCCATTCTGTCTTGCCACCGACTTCGATGCTTCTTCCCGGTCGTATTTCCAGTTCGTCCTTAAGCTTGAGCTCCCCCTGATTCAGCGTGCCGCCGATGACACCGCCGAGCAGCTTAGTGATATCAGCTCCGGGCTTATTGACGTCGAAAGAGCGCGCGATAAACATTTGCGCAGGCTTAGTCGCGTCGTGCGCCGTGCACGGTATCTCCTTCTCGATAAGCTCGATAAGCAAGTCAATATTCACCGATTGCTGGGCCGATATAGGCACAATTGGGGCGTGCTCTGCTACCGTCCCTTTCACAAACTCCTTTATCTGTTCATAATTCGCGAGCAGATCGTCGTGGGAGACAAGGTCAATCTTGTTTTGAACGATTATTACCTTTTTAATGCCGATGATGTCGAGCGCCATGAGGTGTTCTTTGGTCTGGGGTTGAGGGCACGGTTCGTTCGCCGCGATGACAAGTATTGCGCCGTCCATGATCGCTGCACCCGACAACATAGTTGCCATCAACGTCTCGTGTCCAGGCGCGTCCACGAACGACACCGTGCGCAGCGTTTCTGCCTTCGAGCCGCACACTCCGCACACTTCTGAGACTGTGTACGCATCGGGCTCGGGACACTGCGGGCATTTCCTGAAGGTGACGTTGGCATATCCGAGTCTGATGGAAATGCCGCGCTTGATTTCTTCGCTGTGCTGATCGGTCCATACGCCTGAAAGGGCGGATACCAGGGTCGTTTTGCCGTGGTCGACGTGTCCTACCATTCCTATGTTTACGCAAGCTTCCAAGTTTGCTACCTCCGCCTGACGTGCGGTTGGGCTCTTAGTGACGCAGTCAGGTTGTTCGTGCTCTCGTCTTCGTCGCGACTCTGCCCAACTCGATGTTCTCAACTAGACGTTCTCGTATTCCTCCATCTTGAGCTCAAATCGCTTGCTGAAGTTACTGACAGCCTCCTCAAGATCTTTTTGCGAGAGGTCCGTCCGTTCTTCAAACAGCGCCTGGAGCACGGCTTCTCTTAATATCAGCCTCAGATCTGAGCCGGTGCATTTATCGGTCATTTCCGCCAGCTTCTGCGTGTCAAACGTACCCTTGATGTGGGCCATGATCTTGTCGAATATCTCTTTTCTCATGGCGGCGTCTGGAAGTGGAAACATCACGATCTTGTCAAATCGCCTCCACGCGGCTGAATCGAGGAGGCTTGGATGATTAGTCGCACCGATCATCAGCACTCCGTCATCGACTAGGCTGATGTCGTCAATACTCTTGAGCAGCATGTTTACGGCCCTTTTTATCGCGCCGTGCTCATCAGAGAGCCGCGTTTTGGCTACATAATCAAACTCATCGATGAACAAGATGCAGGGGTTTAATCGCTTGGCGAGACTGAATACTTTTCCGATGTTCTTGGACGTCTCGCCAAGATATTGTGAGGTAATCATCGATAGTCGCACCTCCAGAAACGGAAACCCCAACGCTTTTGAAAGAGCTCGAGCGACTGACGTCTTCCCGGTTCCGGGTGGGCCAACAAACAAGAGCTTCCCTATCTCGAAGAGTTCTATCTCCCTCAAATAGTCTCTGTACTGAATTGCCTTGACGATCTTCGCGACTTCCTCTATTTGTTCTTGCGTGAGGACGAGTTTATCGAGACTCTCGCGAACGTCTTCAGGCGCAGAGATTGCGACAAGCTTGAGCATGTCTTCTGCTTCTTCTCCCTCGCCTGCGATCTCGTCTATTAAGGAAAATATCCACTCCCTATCCATTTCTTTAGGCTTGTTCAGCCGACGAACCTGTTCGTAATCGACGTCGAGCGAGTTGTTTTTTGAGTAGTAGAAAGCCAAGACAGGATTTTGGTTGATGCGGGGTAGCGAGTCTTGCGTGGCAAACCACTTGGCAGCCAGGTCGAGCACCGTAAGGTTGATCCGGGCACCAAACTCGTCGAACGCTACAAATGGGAGCGTTTCGATCAGACGCCAACCGTGCGGGATCTCGTAGATTCTGTCAACGGCGTTTTCTGAGACGATGATAGGTCTGTCCACTCTTCGCTCTTTGGAGTTCCAATAGTTCTTTCTGATATGGGGGGGTAGATCATTTTCATCGAGCTGATCATAGTCATTGTAGATGTGCGCCGTAAGCAGCAGCTCGATGACGTCAAGGACCTGATTTTCGGGGTCTTCCATCTAGCATCATCCTGATATATAAGCGAACTTTATGCGCGTGAAAAGCATATAAAGATTAGGTCGAGGGCAACGGCCAAAAGGGTCCTAAAGACCTATCAGATCCTAGTTATGACCTCGCTTCCGTCGTTCGTTACAATGAGGCTATCCTCAGCCTGCGAAACGAGTCCTCGGTCTTTAAGTATCGGATAAGCGCGGATTATTCCCGCTATCTCAAGTTGTTTCAAGCCCAAATCGACACGGCCTTTTAGCCATCTCTTGGCGAATGGCAGTGATTTGTAAGCGTCGATATCTTTCAAAATGGCTCGAGCTTCAGGCGATCGTACAGGCTTTGCCTTCACGAGGCTGAAGATCTCCGCTTTGCCTGTTTCGTACACGCGACCATTGCCGGCGGAAGAAAAAGGTTCAATGGCTACAACCTGACCTTCTTTGAGCTTCGATCCGCTTTGAGTTCGTCGGTTGTGAATCGCGGGCGGGGCGTGTTGTGTGTAGCGCTCGAGGCCGTGGCCTGTGAGATTGGCGACCGGGAGGTACCCGTAATCGACGATCGTGTCTTCGATAACTTCACTGATTGCTGCCAAATCAACGCCCGCTCGCACGACTTCAATTGCTCGCTCGAGGGCATTGTTCGAGGCGTCGACTAGTTCCTTGTTGTTGCCGAGGTCAATGGTGACCGCGGTGTCGGCAATATAGCCATCTATGTGTACGCCAATATCAAGCTTGACGAGATCAGTCCCAAACGTTGACGCATCTGCCTTAGAAGGAGTGGCGTGCGCCGCCTCCTCGTTCACGGATATGTTCGTCGGGAAAGCGATAGCACCGCCTTTTTGCTGAATTGCGTTTTCAATGCTTTCGGCTACGTCAAGCAATTTTTTTCCGACTTTAATCTTTTTAACGGCCTCTGCGCGAACCTCTGCCA